>NZ_JBAFWH010000019.1:0-62134 GCF_043195015.1 Xanthobacter sediminis
CGCCGATCAACGCGGCCGCAGGGCTTCGCCCAGGGGATATGTGAAAGATGAAGCGTTCCGTTTTCGCGCTGGCCGCCGCCGGCCTCGCCCTTCTCGCCGCGGCGCCGGTGTCGGCGCAGCAGAAGCCGGCTGCGCCGCCCGCCGCCGGCGCCGCGGCCCCCACGCAGCCCGCGGCCACCACCGCCACCTACCAGGACTGGATGCTGCGCTGCGTGGCGCAGGAGGAGAGCGCGCGCACCTGCGAGATCGTCCAGAACCTCCAGGTCCAGGGCCAGGGAGTGGTGGCGAGCATCGCCGTGGGCCGGGCCGATCCCAAGGCCCCCGTCAGCGTCGTGGTGCAGTTGCCGCCGGGGGTGTGGCTGCCCGCCGGCGTGAAGCTGCAGGTGGATGAGAAGGCCAAGCCCATCACCCTTGAGTTCAAGCGCTGCCTGCAGAGCTGCTTCGCGGAAGCCACCCTCGACGCCGCCACTCTCCAGCAGATGCGCGCCGCCGCCGGGCCCGGCAGCTTCACGTTCGAGAACGGGGCCCGGCGCGCCACCACGCTGCCGGTCTCCTTCAAGGGCTTCGCCCCCGCGCTTGACGCGGGCGTGAAGTCCTGAGATCCCCACTCTTGGACCCCCGCAGCCGCAAGGGCACTTCCATGGCCGAAACCCCCGCCGCCCCGAACCCGCTTTTCTACCACACGCCCACGCTCCTGCGCTTCAACGAGCACGGGCAGCTCGGCCTGCGGCCCGAGGTGGACTACCGCTTCGCCGCGGCTGCCGCCGCCATTCCGCTGGTGGCCACCGAGTTCGCACAGGCCCAGCGGCACTATCCCATCGTCTTCTCCTCCAACGACGCCGCCATGCCGCTCGCGGTCACCGGCCTCACCGCCGAGCGCAACCTGTTCGTGGATGGCGAGGGCGCCTGGGAGGCCGGCTGCTATGTGCCCGGCTACGTGCGCCGCTATCCCTTCATCGGCATGGCGCCGGAGAACGGCGGTACCACCATGCTGGGGCTCGACACCGCCAGCGCCCGCGTGAGCGACGATGCCGCCCGTGACGGCGCGGAGCGCCTGTTCGCGCCCGACGGCACCGCCACGCCCGCCGGCAGCGCGGCCATGGCTTTCTGCGATGCATATGCGGTCGAGCACGAGCGCACCCGCCTGTTCGCGGCCGCGGTGATGGAGCACGGCCTGCTGGCCGATCGCTCCGTCCGCATCAACGCGCCCGACGGTGCCGAGCACCTGGTCCAGGGCTTCCGCCTCATCGACGAAGCGGCCTTCCGCGCCCTGCCGGCGGAGGTGGTGGCGAAATTCCACGCCAATGCGTGGCTGGACCTCATCGTCCTCCACCTCGCGTCGCAGGCCAACTGGCTCTCCCTGCTCCAGCGCGCCGTGCCCCAGCCGCCCGCCTCGCCCCTCAACTGAGTTCCGGCGGCGGGCAGGCACGGGCCCGCCCTCTCGTCGCTCTCCGGGCGATGTGGTACCCCGCCTCCCATTCGTCCCGGAATGCGCGAGCGCCGTCCTTCGTTTCGCGAAGGGCGGCGGGGACGGGCCAGGAGGGGACTGGGATGGAAACGGCGCTGGTCTTCAAGGTGCTCTACATCATCGCCATCGTCGCGGAGGCGATGACGGCGGCGCTGGCGGCGGGACGGCGGGAGATGGACTGGGTGGGCGTGTGCCTGCTGGGCTCCGTCACCGCGCTCGGTGGCGGATCGGTTCGCGACGTGCTGCTGGGGCGCCATCCGCTCACCTGGATCGAGCACCCCTCCTACCTGCTCATCACCTGCGGCGCGGCGCTCGGCACCATTCTCGTCGCCCGCTACATGCACCACCTGCGGCACCTGTTCCTGTTCCTGGACGCGGTCGGCCTCGTGGTGTTCACCATCATCGGCTGCAACATCGCCATGGGCCTCGGCATGCCCGTGGTGATCGTCATCGCCTCCGGCATGATCACCGGCTGCGTCGGCGGCGTGTTGCGGGATGTCCTGTGCGCGGATGTCCCGCTGCTGTTCCGCGCCGAGCTCTACGGCACCGTCTCCATTGTCACCGGCGGGCTCTACGTGGCGGGCGCGCGGCTCGGCGTGTCGCACGATCCGCTGATGATCGGAGTGATGCTGCTGGGCCTCGGGCTGCGGCTGCTGGCGCTGCGCTTTGGCTGGCGCATGCCGAAATTCGCCTACACCGAAACCCTGCACTGAGCCGCCGGGCTCCGGCCTTGGGCCGGTGCCGGATCGGCTTTGCTCGAAGGCCGCGCGGACTTGGCCAAAGGCGCAGGAAATCTCGCGCATGAGAATGACGCATGCGCCAGATTCACGAGCCTTTGGTATGGGCGTGGGACGCGGGGCGTGATCTCACGGCACCAGGTAGTGGGCGGTCCAGTCGGCCTTCGGCACCTCTGTGCCCAAAGCGTAGCTGAAGTCCTTGATGTCCAGACCGTCGGCGCTGGTGTGGCATCGGTAAGAGAGGTGATACCAGCGGCCCGCGCTGCGCACCGCCGCGCCGGGCGCAGTGATGGAGTCGCTTCCCACCTTCGTGTCGGCGAACGCATAGGCCACCAGTTCGTCGGGCCGCATGTCGTGGTGTTCGCGGCTGATCACGCCCATGGCCCGTGCGTTGCAGCGCTGCTCCACGCGGGCGGCGGGGTCCAGGTGGCGGATCATCTCGTCGCGCTTCGGCGGGGAAGCCTGGACGGCGCTGGCGCACAGAAGGAGGGCGGCGGCCGCGGCGGCGGCAGGGCGATGACGGGGGGCCAAGGGGTGCCTTTCGCTCGAAGGGGCGGCAGAAGGTGTCGATCCGCCCCGGTTGAGTTCGCCTGCGCGTCGCACGGGCTGTTCGCGGTCGACTTAAGTCGAATCTGTGGCGAGGATGAGGAGCCGGCGCGCCGCGGCTTACCGGCGAATATTGGCCCCGGCCGGCGATCGTGCGATATGTATCCCGACTACACAGCGCGACGGGCGGCCCCGCCGCCCGCTCGGAAGCTCGCCATGCCCGACGCACCGAACCGACCCATGATCCTCGCCGTGCAGGGCGCCGACCGCGAGGTGATCCAGGCGCTGCTGGTGGAGGCGGCGTGCCGGCTGAAGGCGCGGGGCGCCCACGTGATCGGCGTGGTGGAGGACATGGTGCCCGGCATCGCGCACCAGGACGTGATGCTGCTTGACCTCGTGACCGGCGCCACCAACCGGCTGCACCAGGATCTCGGCCCCGGCTCCAGCGGCTGCAGCCTGGACCCGGAGGGCTTGGCCGCCGCTTGCGCGGGGGTGGAGAGCGCCATTGCCGCGCGGCTCGCCCAGACGGGCGGGGCGGGAGGAGAAGGCGCGGGCACTGTGGTCGTCCTGTCCAAGTTCGGCCGCCAGGAGGCGGAGGGGCGGGGCCTCACCGCCGCCTTCCATGCCGCGGTGGCGGCCGAGTTCTTCATCCTCACTTCCGTGTCCCCCACCGTGGCGGCGGAGTGGGGGGGCTTCTCCGGTGACATGGCGCGCCTCGCGCCCGCCGATCTGGCGGAGGTGGACGCCTGGTGGGGCGGCGTGCCGGCGGTCCCGCCACAGTAGGGACGCCTCGCAGCGGGGCATCTTATCCGATGTCGTCGAGGCTGCGGCCGGTGGTCTCGATGCGGAAGGCGTAGGTGAGCACCGCGCCCAGCACCGACGTGCCCGCCAGGATGTAGAGCAGCGTCGCGGTGCCGATCTCCGCCAGCAGAATGGGGAACAGGAAGGCGGTGGTGACCGCCCCGAGCTTCGCGAACGCTGCCGCGAAGCCCGCCCCCATGCCCCGGATGTGGGTGGGGAACACCTCGCCGGCCAGCAGGTAGGTCTGCGCGTTGGGGCCGAGGTTGGTCATGAAGTTGAACAGCATGAAGCCGCCGAAGACGAGCAGAAGCCGCGGCCCGTCGGTGTAGTAGGTGGAGAAGGCGGCGATGAGCAGCCCCGCCGCGCAGCCCACGAAGCCGATGATCTGCAGGGGGATGCGCCCCACCCGGTCGGCCAGCAGCACGGCGGCGCCGATGCCGACGATAAGCAGCAGGTCGATGGCGGCCGCGCCCTCGGCCGCCAGTTCGTCATTGGCGATGATGTCGGTGAGATCCTGGGCGTGGGTGGCGGCGACGCCCATAGCGGCGGCCAGGATGGTGGGGGTGAAGATGCCGATGCCGTAGGTGCCGAGATCCTGCAGGAACCACGGCACGGAGGCGAGGATGGTGGCGCGGCGGTTGCGCGCGCTGAACAGCGCGGTGGGGTGGCGCTCCTCCTTGGCGTGGGGCTTGTGCCGGACGGCGAGCTTGATGTGCTTGGGATACTGAGGCTTGCGCCGGAGCAGCTTGTGGGCCTCGCGCTCGGCATCGGCGTGGCGGCCGTGCACCATCAGCCAGGAGGGGCTCTCGGTGACGAAGAAGCGGCCGACCACCACCGCCAGAGCCGGCAGGATGGCGACCGCGTACATGAGGCGCCAGCCGGTCACGTCCGAGAGGTTGGAGAGCACGAGGTAGCCCACCAGTGTGCCGGTGAGCGCGCCTACCGCCTGGAAGCCGAAGGCGCCGAGCACCAGCCGCCCGCGGGCGCGGGTGGGAATGCTCTCCGATATCACCAAGTGGGCGGTGGGGTAGTCGCAGCCGAGGGCCACGCCCATGCCGAACAGGAAGGCCACCGTCCAGTAGAAACTCGGGCTGGCCGAGAGCAGGGCCAGGAAGATGATGAACAGCACCATCTCCACGATGAACATCATCTTGCGGCCGAACTGGTCGGCGAGCCCGCCCAGGAACAGCGCGCCGACGAGGATGCCGGCGAGGCTCGCTGCCCCCACCAGGCCGTGCTCGAAGGCGTTCATGCCGAACTCCCGCGACATCAGCGGCATGGCGACGCCGGTCATGAACACCACGAGGCCCTCGAAGAACTTGCCGGCCGCCGCGAGCCACCAGATGCGCCATTGCATGCCGGTCATCGGGGCGGCGCTCACCGGCGTGCCATCGGGCCAGAGGGGGGCTTCGTCGATATAATCCTGAACCGACCGCGCCGCCGTGGCCGCCGTGTCCGCGCGCATCTCGTTCATGGTGTTCGCCCCCAAATCTGCGGCGCCGATGGAAACCTCTTTACCGTGAAACCGTTGTGACGGCAGCGGCCCCTGGCGGCCATGGCTGCGCCGGGATATGGGTGGAGTGCGCAGGCGCATCTGCGTGCGGGGCGGGAGGCCCCGCCGGGCGCCGCGACCCAAGCCCGCAGGACGGGACCGGCGTGTGCCGGGGCCGTGCTGCGCCGCCCGCCACATCCGGTATGCGAGAGGCCGCCATGTTCCTGCGTCGCCACACCCTCCAGCGCTTGTTCCCGCGCCTGCCCGCATGGGCGCCCGCCGCCGCGCCGCTGGCGCTGGCCGCACTTCTGGCCGCCTGCCAGGGCTCGCCGGACAGCTGGGGCACCGGCGTGGTCAAGCAGACCGACGGCTTCGGCGACTATTCCGAGACGGTGGTCGCCATCCCCAAGCCCACCGCCGGCCCGCGCCAGTTCCAGTGCGCGGGGCCGTTCGCGCCCAACAGCACCGCCATCAACCTCGCGGCCGATTTCGGCCAGGCCAACGTGATCACCGGTACCGTCACCTCGCCGGACGGCAGCACTTCCCCCGGTGTGGTGGTGCTGCCGAACGATCCCGCCCTCGCCATGGAAATCTCCTTCAAGGACCCCGGCGCGCTCGCGGGGCCGCGCCGCATCTCCTTCACGGAGGAGAGCGCCTGGACCGTGAACGGCATCGGCATCGGCGCCGGCATCGCCGACCTCGAGAAGGCGAACGGCGGGCCGTTCCGCATCCAGGGCTTCGGCGGCCAGGCCGGCGGGGTGGTGGCCGACTGGCAGGGCGGGAAGCTCGCCAACCTGGGCAGCGGCTGTCGGCTGGGCGTGCAACTCGCGCTTCCGGCCACTGTGAGCAGCGCGGCCCAGGGCAGGATCTCCGGGCCGCGTCGGCTGTCCTCCAGCGATGCGGGCGTGCGGGCGGCCAACCCCACCGTGGGCGTGTTCTGGATCAACTACCGCTGAGGCGGCCAGCCTGACCTTGGGGCAGCGTCAAGATGCGCGGGTGGCGGAGACTTTCCGCCGCGTCCGCCAGCCTGGACACGTTCCAGCCTCGTGGCTAGCGTCCGGCTGGGCTGGGCGGTCGATGGGGGGACTGTTGGGCGTTCGGGCCAAACGAACTGACCCGGACCGCATGCGCGCCGGCTGAAGGGCGCCGTGCGGTTCCCGCCATTGGAGAGCCGAATGTCCAGGATGTTGATGGGTGCCGCTGCCGCGGCGCTTCTGCTCGCGACCGCCGCCCAGGCCGCCGATGCTCCGCCTGCCTTCAACCAGTGCAAGGCCTGCCACCGGGTGGAAGCCGGCAAGAATCTCGTCGGGCCGAGCCTGTTCGGCGTCTATGGCCGTCAGTCGGGCACTGTCGAAGGCTTCAATTACAGCCCGGCCATGAAGAACGCCAACCTCACGTGGGACGAGGCCACGCTCACGAAGTACCTCTCCAATCCCAAGGAGGCTGTTCCGGGCAACAAGATGGCGTTCATCGGCCTGAAGAAGCCCGAGGACGTCAAGGCGGTCATAGATTATCTCGCGACGCTGAAGTGAGCGGCGCGCCGCGCGGGCGTCAGGCGCGCCTGGCGCCCGCGCGGTGGGCAAAGGCCCACACGCGATATCCCGAGAACGTCCACAGCATGGTGATGGCCGTGGTGATGACCTGGGCGAGGAGGTAGAAGACCCCGAGCCTGTGCACCAGCAGGTCCATCAGCGCTCCGTTGAGGATGAAGGAGACGAGCGCCACCACCATGAAGCGCGGCACCGCACCGGCGTGGCTGCGGGTCGATTCGAAGGTGAAGGCGCGGTTGAGCACGTAGGAAACCACTGCCCCCACCACGGCGCCGAAGGTGGAGGCCACCACCGGCCCGGCGATGCCCTGCTCCACGACCAGGGCCAGGGTGGCGAAATGCGCGCCGGTGGCGAGGACGCCGACCCAGGCGAAGGACGCGATCTGCGCGATCAGAGGCCGGTAGCGTCGCAGCAGGGCTGCGAGATTTGCGTGCAAGGCGTGATGCTCCCGCAGGGCAGGAATGGGAAAGGCGTCTTCCGTCGCCCGAAATTATGGTCTAAGGAAGCCCCATGGAGCCGGCACGTGCGATTTTTCGCGCGTCACGCCGGCTTGAACCGCATCCATCGCCGCCGTGCGCCTCGTGCTCGCGTGATGGACTGATCCAGGGGCGCGTGACCCGCGGCCCTTTTTTTGCGCCTAGAGCACATTTCCAGGCCCGCGCCGCGTCGCGGGCGGGAGTGTGCCCGAGGCCCGCGTGATCCAGAGCGCCAGGAAGACATGCCGAAACGCACCGATCTCGAAACCATCCTCATCGTCGGCGCCGGCCCGATCGTCATCGGCCAGGCGTGCGAGTTCGATTATTCCGGCACCCAGGCGGTGAAGGCGCTGAAGGAGGAGGGATACCGAGTCGTCCTGGTCAACTCGAACCCGGCGACCATCATGACCGATCCGGACATGGCGGACGCCACTTATATCGAGCCGATCACCGCTGAGATCGTCGCCAAGATCATCGAGAAGGAGCGTGGCGACCGCTCCAAGGGCTTCGCCCTTCTGCCCACCATGGGCGGCCAGACCGCGCTCAACTGCGCCCTCTCCCTCAAGAAGATGGGCACGCTGGAAAAGTTCGACGTCGAGATGATCGGCGCCACCGCTGAGGCCATCGACAAGGCCGAGGACCGCGAGCTGTTCCGCGAGGCCATGACCAAGATCGGCCTCGCCACGCCCCGGTCCCGCCAGATCAAGACCCTCTCCCAGGCGCTGGAGGCGCTGGAGGTGGTGGGCCTGCCCGCTATCATCCGCCCGTCCTTCACCATGGGCGGCACCGGCGGCGGCATCGCCTACAACAAGGCCGAGTTCATCGAGATCATCGAGCGCGGCATCGACGCTTCCCCCACCAACGAGGTGCTGGTGGAAGAGAGCGTGCTCGGCTGGAAGGAGTATGAGATGGAGGTCGTCCGCGACAAGGCGGACAACTGCATCATCGTCTGCTCCATCGAGAATATCGACCCGATGGGCGTGCACACTGGTGATTCCATCACCGTCGCCCCGGCGCTGACGCTGACCGACAAGGAATACCAGATCATGCGCGACGCATCGCTTGCGGTGCTGCGCGAGATCGGCGTCGAGACCGGCGGCTCCAACGTGCAGTTCGCGGTGAACCCCGAGGACGGTCGCCTGATCGTCATCGAGATGAACCCGCGCGTGTCGCGCTCCTCGGCGCTGGCGTCGAAGGCCACCGGCTTCCCCATCGCCAAGGTGGCCGCCCGGCTCGCGGTGGGCTACACGCTGGACGAGATCGAGAACGACATCACCGGCGGCGCGACCCCGGCCTCCTTCGAGCCCACCATCGACTATGTGGTGACGAAGGTGCCGCGCTTCGCCTTCGAGAAGTTCCCCGGCGCCGACCCGGTGCTCACCACCGCCATGAAGTCGGTGGGCGAGGCCATGGCCATCGGCCGCACCTTCCAGGAATCCCTGCAGAAGGCTCTGCGCTCGCTGGAAACCGGCCTCAGCGGCCTCGACGACATTGAGATCGAGGGCCTGGGCCAGGGCGACGACAAGAACGCCATCCGCGCCGCCCTCGGCACCCCCACGCCCGATCGCCTGCTGTTCGTGGCGCAGGCCATGCGGCTCGGCATGTCCGACGAGCAGATCCACGCCGCCTGCAAGATCGACCGCTGGTTCCTGGCCGAGATCCGCGGCATCGTGGAGGCGGAAGAGAAGATCCGCCGCCTCGGCCTGCCTGCAACCCCCGGCGCCTTCCGTCGGCTGAAGGCCATGGGCTTCTCCGACTCGCGCCTCGCGACCCTCACCGGCCGCGCGGAGGCGGACGTGCGGGCCCAGCGCCGCGCGCTCGACGTGCACCCGGTCTACAAGCGCATCGACACCTGCGCCGCCGAGTTCGCCTCGCCCACCGCCTACATGTACTCGACCTACGAGACCCCCTTCGCTGGCGCGCTCGCCGACGAGGCGCGGCCCTCCGACCGGGAGAAGGTCATCATCCTCGGCGGCGGCCCGAACCGCATCGGCCAGGGCATCGAGTTCGACTATTGCTGCTGCCACGCGGCCTTCGCCCTCAAGGACGTCGGCTACGAGGCCATCATGGTCAACTGCAACCCAGAGACGGTTTCGACCGACTACGACACCTCCGACCGCCTCTATTTCGAGCCGCTGACGGCTGAGGATGTGCTGGAGCTGATCGAGCGGGAGCGCACCAACGGCAAGGTGCGGGGCGTCATCGTGCAGTTCGGCGGGCAGACCCCGCTGAAGCTGGCCAAGGCGCTCGCCGATGCCAATGTGCCGATCCTGGGCACTTCCCCGGACGCCATCGACCTGGCCGAGGACCGCGACCGCTTCAAGCACCTGCTGGAGCGCCTCGCCATCCGCCAGCCGGCCAACGGCATCGCCTATTCGGTGGAGCAGGCGCGGCTGGTGGCCTCCGATCTCGGCTATCCCATGGTGGTGCGCCCCTCCTATGTTCTGGGCGGCCGGGCCATGCAGATCATCCGCGAGGAGAGCCAGCTCGGCGACTACCTGCTGGAGACCCTGCCGGGTCTCGTGCCGCAGGAGATCAAGGCCCGCTATCCCAACGACAAGACCGGCCAGATCAACACGGTGCTGGGCAAGAACCCGCTCCTGTTCGACCGCTACCTGTCCGACGCCATCGAGGTGGACGTGGACGCGCTCTGCGACGGCAAGGACGTATTCATTGCCGGCATCATGGAGCACATCGAGGAGGCGGGAATCCATTCCGGCGACAGCGCCTGCTCGCTGCCGCCCTATTCGCTGAGCCCGAAGATCCTCGACGAACTGGAGAAGCAGACCGCGGCCATGGCCCTGGCGCTGGGCGTCGGCGGCCTCATGAACGTGCAGTACGCCATCAAGGGCGACGACATCTACGTCCTCGAGGTGAACCCGCGCGCCTCCCGCACGGTGCCGTTCGTGGCCAAGGTCATCGGCCTGCCCATCGCCAAGCTCGCGGCGCGCGTGATGGCGGGGGAGAAGATCGAGGCCTTCGATCTCAGGAAGCCGAAGTTCGACCACATCGCCATCAAGGAGGCGGTGTTCCCCTTCGCCCGCTTCCCCGGCGTGGACACCGTGCTCGGCCCGGAGATGCGCTCCACCGGCGAGGTGATGGGCCTCGACACCGACTTCGGCGTCGCCTTCGCCAAGAGCCAGCTTGGCGGTGGCACCAAGGTGCCGAAATCCGGCACCGTGTTCATCTCCCTGCGCGAGCAGGACAAGGCGCGTATCCTGCCGTCGGTGCAGATGCTCCAGGACCTGGGTTTCAAGGTGATCGCCACCTCCGGCACCCAGCGCTTCCTGGAGGAGCACGGCATTGCCGCCACCAAGATCAACAAGGTCCTGGAGGGGCGTCCCCATATCGTGGACGCGATCAAGAACGGCGAGGTGCAGCTGGTGTTCAACACCACCGAGGGGGCGCAGGCTCTTGCGGACAGCCGCTCCCTCCGCCGCGCGGCCCTCTTGCAGAAAGTGCCGTATTACACCACGCTGTCGGGTGCCGTCGCGGCGGCGGAGGGGATCAAGGCCTATGTGGGGGGCGACCTGAAGGTGCGCCCGCTCCAGGACTATTTCCACGCCGACCACAACCCGCTGGCGCGGAGCAGGAGCTCCGTCGCCTGAGGGACTCACGGGCAGGTTGAGCAGCGCGGGCGTTCCGGCGTCCGCGCGGGGTGGTCATTTTGTCTCCCGTGTCTGGTCTCGGGTCGCGTGGCGCCAGCCGGGCGGTTCCGGCCCGGGCCCGGCGGGAGACCGGGTTCCATGCCGTCGCTGCCGTGCCGCTGGTTTCCGCGTTGCGCGGGCACGGAGTTTTTTGAGAGGCGACGGGCCGCGGGGCGGCGTGTCGCGCAGACCAGTTTCAGGAGGTCTTGAAAGGACCCATGGAGAAGATTCCCATGACCGTCGGGGGCCATGCCGCCCTCGAGCAGGAGTTGAAGCAGCGCCAGCAGGTGGAGCGCCCGCGCATCATCGCCGCCATCGCCGAGGCCCGCGCCCACGGCGACCTCTCCGAGAACGCCGAGTATCACGCCGCCAAGGAGCTGCAGTCTCTCAACGAAGGCCGCATCGCGGAGCTGGAGGACAAGATCTCCCGCGCCGAGGTGATCGACGTGACCAAGCTTTCGGGAGACGTGGTGAAGTTCGGCGCCACCGTCACCCTGGTGGACGAGGACACCGATGAAGAGCGGGTCTGGCAGATCGTTGGCGACAGCGAGGCCGATGCCAAGGCAGGCCGCATCTCCATTTCGTCCCCCATGGCGCGGGCCCTCATCGGCAAGAAGAAAGGCTCTTCCGTGGAGGTGGTGACCCCCAAGGGCGCCCGCTCGTTCGAGATCGTCGAGGTGCGCTGGTCCTGACGGGCCGGCGCCTTCCCCGTGATGCAGCTGGCCCCGGCTTTGGACCGGGACCAGCTGAGCTTCGCTCAAACGCCTGCCGGCTTGGCCAGGTGCACTTGAGCGAAGCTCATGCAAGAGGCTTATGGCAAAAGGCGCTATTTGGCCGGTGCAGGCGCTGGTGAGGCGTCTGCCTCTGCCGTCGCGCCGTAGACCTCCCGCGTAAGGTCCACCCAGGCCCGCGCGGCGCGGGAGAGGTAGGCGCCGCGCCGCCACACCAGCGCCATGTGCCACTGGGTGCCGGGCTCCTCCAGCAGCACCAGCGACACCGCGGAGGTGCGCCGGAGCGCGGCGATGGTCATGGGCAGGAAGGCGACGCCAAGCCGCGCGGCCACCAGCTCCACGATGAAGTCGATCTGCCCGCTGCGGGCCGCCACGGTGGGGGCGAAGCCGTTCCGCTCGCACGCCTCCAGCAGCACCTTGTTGAGTGCGAATCCCTGCTCGAACAGGATGAAGGGCGAGGCGGAAAGCGCGCCGATGCCCACCGCCTTCTTCCCCGCCAGCGGGTGGTCCTTGTGCATCACCACCATCAGCGGCTCGCACCGCACGGGCTGGAAATCGAAATCCTCCGCCATGGGCAGCAGCGAGGCGGCCAGTTCCACCTCGCCCGCGAGCACGATCTCTTCCAGCCGCTTGGAGCCCTGCTCGGTGAGGCGGATGTCGATGCCGGGATAGCGCGCGCGGTAGATCGCAAACAGGGGCGCGAACAGCGTGCTGGCGCCGAGTGGTGGTAGGCCGAGCCGCAGCGTGCCGGTTCGCAGCCCGCGCAGGTCTGCGAGCTCGGCGATGAGGTCGTCGCGCTCGGCCAGCATGGCGAGCGCCCGGCGGTAGACGATCTCCCCGGCAGCGGTAAGCACGCTCTTGTGGCCGATGCGGTCGAGCAGGGGCACGCCCAGCTCGTCCTCGAGCTGCTTCACGGCCTTGGAGATGGTGGGCTGGGTGGCGAACACCACCTTCGCGGCCTGGGAGAAGCCGCCCTGGCGCACCACTTCCACAAAGGCTCTCAGGGTCCGCAGTTCCATTTAATTCCTCTATGGAATGAAATGAATTCAGTCAATTCATTTTCATTATAGCGAGGTCGGCACTATCTTCATGGTGACGGCACTGGAGGTGCCCCCATGTTTGCCAAAATGCCTGTTCCCAAGCGCGCGTTCCGGCGCAGCGCCATTCTATTCCGCTCCACCCTGCATCGCTCGGGCCTGATGCAGATTGCCGTGCTGGCGCTGTTCTGGGTGCTCGGCGAGGCATTGGTGCGCTTCGCCCACCTGCCCCTTCCCGGCGGCATCGTCGGGATGGCGGTGGTGCTGGCCCTGCTCGCCAGCGGCTGGATCCGCCCCATCGCCGTGCGGCGTGGAGCCTATTGGCTCATCGCCGAGATGCTCCTGTTCTTCGTGCCGGCCGTGATGGCTGTGCTCGACCACCACGAATTCGTGGGCCTCCTCGGCCTCAAGATCGTGGCCGTGATCCTGGTGGGCACGGTGCTCGTCATGGGCGGCACCGCACTCACGGTGGACCTGTGCTACCGCTGGCGCGCGCGGCGGGAGGGGACCCATGCCGGCGCTTGACGCCCTGGAGGCGACCCTTTTCTGGTCCGCGGTGACCATCGGTGCCTATCTGGTGTCGCGCTTCATCGCCCGGCGCTGGCGCTTCTGGTGGACCTCGCCGCTGCTGCTCACGCCCATCCTGGTGGGCGTGGTCGCGGTCAGCCTGCACGCGGGCTATGCGGAGTACATTCGCTCCACCCACTGGCTGGTGCTGATGCTGGGCCCGGCGACGGTGGCCTTCGCCATTCCCATCTACGAGCAGCGGGCCGTCATCCGCCGGCACTGGCCGGTGCTGCTGCTGGGCGTGCTGGTGGGTTCGTCCATCGCCATGGTGGCGGCCTTCTTCATGGCCTCCTGGCTCGGGCTGTCGTCCACGATGCAGCTCTCGCTGATGCCGCGTTCCACCTCGACCCCCTTCGCCATGGCGGTCTCCGACGACATCGGCGGCCTGCCGGACCTCACGGCGGTGTTCGTGATTCTCACCGGCGTCTGCGGTGCGGCTTTGGGGGAGGTGCTGCTGAAGGTGATGCCGCTGCGCTCCTCGCTGGCGCGGGGCGCCCTGTTCGGCATGGGGGCCCACGGCGCGGGCGTCGCCAAGGCGCACCAGATCGGCGGCGAGGAAGGTTCCATCGCCGGCCTCGTGATGGTGCTGGCGGGCCTGTTCAACGTGATGATGGCGCCGGCCGTGGCCTACCTGCTGCGCTGAAGCATCTTCGAGAGCCGTGGATTTCGGTTCGCGCGAAGAAAGCGCGACATGCGGGAATTGAGGGCGCCTACCGTGCGCGCCGGCGCACGATGCTCGCCCTCACGCCATCGGCTCCCGTCTTGGACCGGCGCCCGTCGGGTTTCGCTAAAATGCCGCGTGGGCTTGACTCCAGTTCCATAAGTCGGGTTCACGGGCCTTTGGTGTGGGCCGTCCGCGCCAGGTCGCTCGCGTGGACGCTGGCCGCCACCAGCACCACGGTGGCGCCGAGCTGGTGGGCCAGTGCCAGCGGCAGCGCGACGGCGGAAAGCAGGGTGGCGATGCCCAGCATCGCCTGGAGGCTCACCAGCAGGAACAGGACGAGGGCGCCGCGTGCCGCCGGCGTGCCGCGCGCGTCAGCGGTGTGGAGCAGGCTCGCCGCCCACAGGGCATAGGCGATCATGCGGTGGTCGAACTGGACCGTGAGCCCGTTCTCGAACCCATTGCGCCACCACGGCCGCGCCGCCAGGAGCTGCTCCGGCGGGGGAATGAGATGCCCGTCCATGAGCGGCCATGTGTTGAAGGCCAGGCCGGCGTCGAGCCCCGCCACCAGCCCGCCCGCGAAGATCTGCGCCAGCACGAGGCCGACGAGCCCCGCCGCGCTCGCGCGCAGCCGCCTCGGGACGGCCGGGCCGGGAGGGACCGGGGCGAGGGCCCGCGCCAGGGCCACCGTGGCGCACAGGATGAGGCAGGCGAGGGTGAGGTGCGCCGCCAGCCGGTACTGGCTGACGGACGTGCGCGCGCTGAGCCCGGAGGCCACCATCCACCAGCCTACGGCCCCCTGCAGCCCGCCGAGCGCGAACAGCCCCAGGCACAGGGCCAGCACCCGTCCCCGGACCGCCCCGGTGGCCGCGAACCAGAGCAGCGGCAGCAGGAAGGCGGCGCCCGTGAGCCGGCCCAGCAGCCGGTGCGCCCACTCCCACCAGTAGATGCGCTTGAAGCCCTCGATCCCCATGCCCTTGTTGAGGATCTCGTATTGGGGAATGGCCTTGTAGCGGTCGAACTCGGCCGCCCAGGCCGCCGGCGAGAGGGGCGGGAGGATGCCGGTCACGGGCTTCCATTCGGTGATGGAGAGGCCGGATTCGGTGAGGCGCGTGGCCCCGCCCACCACCACCATGGCCATGATGAGCAAAGCGATGGTCCAGAGCCACAGCCGCACTGCCCGTGGCGCGCCGGCCGGCGCATCTCGCAGGCCTTCGTCCCGCGCGAGGGCGGGCGCGATGTTCCCCGTGGCCTCAGCCATGGCGCTTCCTCCATCCCAGCCGGCCATTCTGTCGTGGCTCTCGCGGCCGATCCGTTATAGAGGGCTCCTCATCGGCGCCACAAGGCGACCGCGAGAGGGAGAGAGGGATCCATGTTGCCCCAGCGCATCCGCAAGCTCATCGGCACGGTGCTGCTGCTGGTCCTGGTGGTGGTGTGGGCGCTCGGGGCCATGGCGCTCGCGCAGGGGCGGGTGACCGAGCTGCACTGGGCGGCGCAGGCCGTGTGCTACGTGCTGCTCGGCTCGCTGTGGGTGATCCCCGCCGGCGCGCTCATCTGGTGGATGGAGCGGCCCGATCGGCCCCGGGCCTGAGTCGCGCGGCGCCTTTCCGTCTCAGGCCGCCCACCTGCGGGCCGGCTCGTCCATCGTGGCGGTGATGTCCGGGGGCAGGATCTCCTCGGGCTCCGGCTCCTCCGCCGCGTCACCGGTGGCGAAGCGCAGCATGACGATGCGGGGGAAGCGCATGGCCGCGAGGGCGTCGAAGCTCTCCACCGCCGCCGTGGCCGGCGCGGTGTCTGCGGTGAGGCACACCATCAGCGGGCCGCAGCTGCAGAGGGCCTCGTCGGCCGCAAGTGGCGGGTTGGCCACCACCACGTAATCGTAGGTCTGGCGCAGGGCGTCGAGCAGGGTGGAGAGGCGCGCCGTCTCGCCGGCCGCGGCCTCGACTTCCGAGCCGGTGACCGATGTCCAGCCCGGCGGCAGGTGGCCGGGGGGGATGACATGGGCGCGCGAGTGGGGATCGCGGTGAAGCGCTTCCCCGAAGCCGGCACGGCCGAGCAGCAGTTCGCGCACGCCGGGGTCGCCCGCCTCGCAGCCGAGGTCGATGAGGTCGGCGCTGTCCGTGGCGCGGTCCAGCACCACCAGCACCACGCCGGCGTCGTCGCCAAGGCGGCGGGCGAGGGCGCGCGCGCAGCGGCTGGCGGCATCGGGCAGGCTGTCGGAGGTGACGTAGACCAGCCGTCCGCGCGCCTGCGCCGGGCCTTCGGGCCAGGTGGTGGCGTGGGGCATGAGCTTCTCGACCGCCGCGTCCAGCTCCAGCCCCCGCGTCGCGGGGCCGTCGAGCCAGGTGATGCGGTGGGGCGTGTCGAGCTGGCGCGGCAGCGCCGAGCGGTCGAGGAGGCCCTGCGGCAGCGGCTCGCGGCGCTGGCGGCGCCGGCCCAGGAGGAAGGTGGCGGTGGCCGCGACGAGCAGGGTGAAGGGCAGCGGCCCCGGCATGTCGGGCACGGCCGGCGCCGCAGCCGGCGCGCCGCGGCTGAGGCCGGGCAGCGCCGCGGCCGGCGGCCGGGCTTCCAGGTCGAGCGCGGCTGCGACATAGGCGTCCGCGAGCCGTGCGGCCAGGGCCGGCGACGGGGCGGAAACGGCGATGTCGAACCCCCGCCCGCCATTGACGGGGGCGATGGAGACATCCTGCGCCACCCGACGGGCGGCCTGTTCCGTCAGGGCCGGCAGGTCCGGGCCGGCGGCGGCGGGGAACAGGCCTTCGGAGGCGAGGCGCGCCACCTCGGAGGGATTGAGCCGCCCCAGCGCATCGCGGGCGAGCTCACGCGAGCCCAGCACCTGGGCGATGCCGCGCACGGTGGCGGCCGGCGGCTGGGTGGCGGTGTCGAAGGCAATATCGGCGGTGGCGGTGAAGCGCAGGGGCAGGGCGCTGGCGAGGGCCATGGCGGCGAGCGCCAGCGCGACCGCGTTGAAGCCGCCGAGGCGGCGCGCCCGCGCCGGCGCCGCTAGGGCGGCGCTGATCCCGATCTCGGCGACATTCGCGGCCATGCGCTGCTGGTCCCGCTTTGGCCAGCGCAAGATGCGCCGGCTTCGATGAGACAGCAAAGCCCGGTTATGGTTGAGAGATGGTTAAGGCCCCGTTGTGCGGTGCCCACCGGGGCGGCGCTCAGAGGTTCTCCCAGTGCGGCTCGCGCTTCTCGAGCACGGCGGAAATTCCCTCGTTCGCGTCACGCGCCAGCATGTTCTGGGTCATCACGCGTGAGGCGTAGGCATAGGCCTCCTCCAGGCCCATCTCGATCTGCGCGTAGAAGGCGGCCTTGCCGAGCTTCACCGGCACCTGGGATTTCCCGGCGATTCGCCGCGCGAGGGCAGTGGCTTCCGCCAGCGCTGCGCCTTTCGCCACCACCCGGTTCAGCAGCCCCATGCGCAGGGCGTCCCCGGCCTCCACCCAATCGCCGAGAAGCAGCATCTCCATGGCGTGCTTACGCGAGACGTTGCGCGAGAGCGCCACCATGGGCGTGTGGCAGAACAGGCCGATGTTGACGCCCGGCGTGCAGAAACGCGCCTCCGCGCCGGCCACGGCGAGGTCGCAGCTCGCCACCAGCTGGCAGCCGGCGGCGGTCGCCATGCCCTCCACCGCGGCGATGACGGGCTGGGGCAAGAGCACGATGTCGGTCATGAGCGCGGAGCAGCGCTTCAACATCTGCTCGAAATAGGTGCGGCCGCGGTCGGGATCGCCGCGGCGGGCCTGGATCTCCTTGAGGTCGTGTCCGGCGGAGAACACCGGGCCTTCCGCCGCCAGCACCACCGCGCGCACCGCCGGGTCGGCGGCGATGGCCGCCAGGGACGAGGAGAGGGCCGCCATCATCGCCTCGGACAGGCTGTTGCGGGACTGCGGCCGGGCGAGGGTGAGGGTGGCGACGCCGTCGGCCACCTCGGTTCTCACGATGGCGCTGTCGGGGCCGCCGGCAGTGGCTGCGGGCGCGGGCATCGGCGTGGACATGGGCGATCCTCCCGGAAAGCGGAATGCTTGATCTTGTGGGTGGGCATTCTATGCACAAGGACGGGTGCGCGCGAGCCGCCCGCAGAACGACAACCGGGCAACCCGGCATGGGAGGAAACTGATGACGATCCACGGCGGCGCGCCGGCGACGGTCATGACCATCGCGGCGCTGGAGGAGTTCCTGCACGGCGCGTTCCCGCAGGCGTTCGGGCCCGGCAAGCCCCATCACATCACGGCGATCGGCCGGCGCACTGCCACCATCCGCCTCGACGCCGCCGACGAGCACCTGCGGCCCGGCGGCACCGTTTCCGGCCCGGCGCTCATGGCGCTCGCGGATATCGCGGTCTACGTGGCGCTGCTGGCGCAGATCGGGCCGGTGGCGCTGGCGGTCACCACCAATCTGTCCATCAATTTCCTGCGCAAGCCGGCGCCGGGAGCCATCCATGCGGACGCGCGGCTCATCAAGCTCGGCAAGCGCCTTGCGGTGGGGGATGTGGGCATCCGGGGCGCGGGCAGCGACGACCTCGTCGCCCATTGCGTCGCCACCTATTCCATCCCCGGCCCGGGCTGAGCTGATCGGGCGCAAGGACGGCGCGGTCCGCCGGAGGCAGAATCACCGGGAAAGGCGGGAGGCGAAGATGACCGGCATCCTGATCCTGCAGGGGCACCCCGATCCGGCCGGGGGCCACCTGTGCCATGCGCTGGCCGAGGCCTATGCGGCGGGCGCGCGCGCCGCCGGCCACCGGGTGACGCTGCTGGAAGTGGCGCACCTCGACGTGCCGCTCCTGCGCACCCAGAAGGACTTCCTGGAAGCGCCGTCTCCGGCCGTCCTTGCCGAGGCCCGCGGGGCGCTGATGGAGGCCGGGCACGTGGTGCTGTTCTTTCCCCTGTGGCTCGGCGGCGCGCCGGCGGTGCTGAAGGGGTTTCTGGAGCAGCTTCTGCGCCCCGGCTTCGCCTTCCGTTACGTGCCGGGGGGCACCAAGATGCTGCTGAAGGGCCGTTCCGCGCGGGTGGTGGTGACCATGGGCATGCCGGCCCTGGTCTTCCGCATCTGGTATCTCGGCGCCGGCCTCTCGGCGGTGACGCGGAACATCTTCGCCTTTGTGGGCTTCCGGCCCGTGCGCGCCACTGTGCTCGGTGGGGTGGAGGCAGCGGGGGAGGAGCGGCGAAAGGATTGGTTGCGGCGGATGGAGGCCCTCGGCCGCGCGGCACGCTGAGGGGCGCTGCGGCGGTGGGCGGGTGCGCCGATGCCGCACGCGGCCGCAAGCCATGGCAAAAGCGTCCGAATTTCAGAGGTGTTAAAATACCTATTTTGTAACCGTATGATTTTTAAAGTCTTTTCAGAACCTGTGCGCATTGACGGATGCGCGGGCCTCCTTTAGAAGCCCTGCATCGCCGGACAGCGCGCGGCCTCACGGTCGTCACGTCCGGCTTTCTTATTCGGAACCGATCCCCATGAAGACGTATTCGGCCAAGCCCGCCGATATCGAGAAGAAGTGGGTGGTGATCGACGCGAGCGGCCTCGTCGTGGGCCGCCTCGCCACCATCATCGCCATGCGCCTGAAGGGCAAGCACCTGCCCATCTACACCCCCCACGTGGACTGCGGTGACAATGTCATCGTCGTGAACGCGGAGAAGGCGGTGTTCACCGGGCGCAAGAAGGACCAGAAGGTCTACTACCACCACACCGGCTTCCCGGGTGGCATCAAGGAGCGCACCGCCAAGTTCATCCTCGAGGGCCGCTTCCCGGAGCGCGTCATCGAGAAGGCGGTGGAGCGCATGCTCGCCCGCGGCCCGCTCGGCCGCAAGATCCTCGGCAACCTCCGTGTCTACAAGGGCCCGGCTCACCCCCACGAGGCCCAGCAGCCCGTCGCCCTCGACGTGGCCGCCCTCAACCGCAAGAACGTGAGGAACTGACATGGCCGAGGTTCTCCAGTCCCTCGAAGATCTCGGCGGCGCCAACATCGCCACCGAGGAGGCTTCCGCCCCGGTTCATGTCCAGAAGCTGGACAAGTACGGCCGCGCCTATGCCACCGGCAAGCGCAAGGACGCGGTCGCCCGCGTCTGGATCCGCCCCGGCACCGGCAAGATCACCGTCAACGACCGCGACATCGAGGTGTATTTCGCCCGTCCGGTGCTGCGCCTCATGATCAACCAGCCGTTCCAGGCTGCGGCGCGTGAAGGCCAGTATGACGTGGTGTGCACGGTCACCGGCGGCGGCCTCTCCGGCCAGGCCGGCGCGGTGCGCCACGGCCTGTCCAAGGCGCTCACCTATTACGAGCCGGAACTGCGCACCCCCCTCAAGAAGGGCGGCTTCCTCACCCGCGACAGCCGCGTGGTCGAGCGCAAGAAGTACGGCCGGGCCAAGGCGCGTCGTTCGTTCCAGTTCTCCAAGCGCTGATCCGCGCTTCGATCTGGTCTTTTTGGAAGGCGGCGGGGTTTCCCGCCGCCTTTCTTTTTGCGCCGTGCGTCCCCTGCCTCATGTCTGCGGACAGCAAAAAGGGCCGCCACGCGCTGCGTGCGGCCCTTTTTTCAATCGTCCCGGCGGCCGGGAATCAGAAGCTCGGCGTATCGCCCGCCAGCGGGCTCCAGGAGCCGTTGTTGGTGGGATCCCCGGGCGGGCCGGAGCCGTAGCCGCCGGAGAGATCGGGCGGGAACACGTAGTCGTTGTTCTCGCCCCTGCCGATCTTCACGTCGGGGCGGATGGCAGGGCCGGGGCCGGGGTCGAGATAGTTGCCCTGGGGAATCACCGGCAGCTGGATCACGTTGGGCGTGATGACCACGTGCGGGCGGGACGCGTTCTGCGCCAGCGCCGCCGTGGCGAGGGTGCCGAGCCCCGCCAGCAGCATCATGGCCTGCGCGCCGGCCCCCAACCTGATTGTGAGCATGGCTCACCTCCCGAACCCGAGCTTTCGTCCCCGCCTTGAAGCATGTTCGCGCGAGGGTGTGAAGGCCCCGTGGCCCGCCGCCGGCTTTTCCGCGCCGGCATCGCGCGTGGAAGGCCTTCCGGACGCAGTCCTGACGCAGGGATATGCCGCGCCTGCACGGTATGGCGATGCGGCGGGGAATGTGCTTGGCTCGCGGGCTTGGAGCATATCGCGGGAGGCGGGAATGACGGGCTGGAAGGGCTGGATCGCGGCGGGCGCGTGCGCGGCGGCGGTAGCGCTGGGGGCGACGCAGGCGATGGCGCTGCCGGGTCGTATCATCCTGCTGCGCCACGGTGAGAAGCACGACGCCTACCGCCTGTGCGCGGTGGGGCAGGAGCGGGCGCAGGCGCTGGCCGCGCAATATCTCGGCAAGGAGGCGGCGACGAGCCTGTTCCGCCCCGGCGAGGTGCCGAAGGCCTTCTTCGCGATCACCCTGCATACGCTGGAAACCATTGCCCCCTCGGCGCGCTCCTGGGGGCAGCCGGTCACCATCTACCCGGCCATTCCCGGCGCCTCGGGCGTGCTGGGGGATGAGCTCCTCAATGCCCAGACGCAGCAGCTCGCGCGCGACCTGCTCACCGATCCCCGTTGGGATGGCGCCACGGTGGTGGTGACCTGGGAGCACGACCACATCGCCAAGACGGTTTCCGGCCACGGCAAGAAATCGGGGGCGCAGAAGGACAAGGCGGCAGCGAAGGAGGCGGGCGAAAGCCCCGCCGCCTTGCAGGCCGCGGTCGCCAAGGATGACGGCCGCCCCGAGGCACCATCGACCCTCTACGACCTGTTCGGCCTCTCCCGCTTCGCGGAGGCCCTGGCCGACTGGCCGGGAGAGACCTACGATTATTTCTGGATCGTCGATTTCGACCCGACGACGCGGCAGGCGTCGTCCTTCAAGTCCGTCAGACAGGTCTATCCGGCACCTTTTTCGGGCGTACCGCAGAACGAATGGGGCCAGCCCAACGGCCTCACCGCGGAGAGCGGCTGCAAGCTCTGAAGGCGCGCCGCCTGTCATTTCCGGCTTCTTTGGCTCCCGCCGTTGCCCGTTCGGGCGGCGCGCGGGAGCCTCTGTTTTTGCCGTGTGCGAATCGCCGGCCAACGGGGGCTCGGCCGGAAACGGTATTTTGCTCCGCGCCGCCCTGTGGTGCGGGTTGGCGACACGCGAATGCCATATTGCGAGTTGATCCGAACAACTGCATGTATTATTCAAAGATGACGGCCGGAAAGATAAATATTGAATCTTTCTAAAGAGGCCTGCCTGAAATGAATACTTGCATGTCCCGGTGCGCAATTTGGAGCGGTTCAAAATGACCAAGCAAGATTATCTGCAGGCCGCCTGGTCAGGGGATCATTCGGCGGTGGAGGGCTGGATGGGGCGGTCCGGCGGCGGCGCGCGGGCCATCCCCATGGTGGATGCGCAGCTCGACAGCCGCGACCTGTTCGCCGTCGGGCGCCTCATCACCATCGCTCATGGCGATCAGACCTATCAGCTCCGCCTTACGGCCCAGAACAAGCTGATCCTCACCAAATAAGCCGGCGCTTGCGACAGCCATCCCCTGGGGAAGGTGCTGTCGCCGGCGGCCGGGATGCGATGGAGCCGCATGCCGATACGGCAGCGGCAGCGTGGCAATTCGCGCCTTTCCTTCGCCCTTTTCCTTTGCCAGAGGTCCGCCCGCGCGGGGGAGGGGGCTTTGGCTTCTTTCCGCCGGGCCTTTCCGGTGGGGGCGGTTCTGCTATTGTCCGCGCCCAATTCGAGCGGAACCGACCAGAGCATGGCCATCTCAGAGCCCGCCCCCCTCAAGGGCCGGGCGTTCGACCTCGACCTCCCGCGCCGCCTGACGCGCGTGCTCGACCGCGCGGCGCAGAGCCACGCACGGGCGTCGCTCCTGCTTGTGATCGTGGCGCTCGCCGCCTTCCTGCCGGGCTTCTTCTCCCTCTCCCCCATCGACCGCGATGAGGCCCGCTTCGCGCAGGCCACCAAGCAGATGCTGGAGAGCGGCAATTACGTGGACATCCGCTTCCACGTGCAGGTGCGCTACAAGAAGCCGGTGGGCATCCACTGGCTCCAGGCCGCCTCCGTGAAGCTGGGCGAGGCGGTGGTGGGCCCTTCCGCACGCACCTCCATCGCTTTCTATCGCCTGCCCTCGCTCATCGCCGCCGTGGGCGCGGTGCTGCTCACCTACTGGACCGCGCTGGTGTTCCTCTCGCGGCGCGGCGCACTCGTCGCCGGGCTGCTGATGGCGAGCTGCGTGCTGCTCGGGGTGGAGGCGCGCCTCGCCAAGACGGATGCGGTTCTGCTTCTCACCATTGTCGCGTGCTTCGGCGCCCTGGCGCGCGCCTGGCTGAAGCTGGCGGGCGAGCGCATCAGCGACTTCAAGCTCGCCGCCATCTTCTGGACCGCCATGGCCGGCGGCATCCTGGTGAAGGGGCCCATGGCGCCCCTGTTCGTGGGCCTCGCCGTGGCGGCGCTCGTCATCGCCGGGCGCTCGGGGCGCTTCCTGAAGGCGCTGAAGCCGCTGCCGGGGCTGCTATGGTGCCTGCTGCTGGTGCTGCCCTGGTTCGTGGCCATCTATTACGTCACCAACGGCGCCTTCTACCAGCTCGCGGTGGGTGTCGATATGCTCGGCAAGGTGACGGAGGGGCAGGAGGGCCATTGGGGGCCGCCGGGCACCTACCTCCTTGCGGTGTGGGGCACCTTCTGGCCCAGCGTGGTGCTGGCGGCCATGGCGGTGCCCTTCGCGTGGCGCGCGCGGCGTGAGCCGGCTGTGGGCTTCCTCATCGCCTGGGTGGTGCCGGCCTGGGTCGCCTTCGAGATCGCGGCGACCAAGCTGCCCCATTATGTGCTGCCGCTCTATCCGGCCCTCGCCATCCTGGCCGCGATGGCCATGGAGCGCGGAACCCTCGCGAAGGCGGGCAGCCGCCTTGGTGGGCTCGTGTGGCTGTGGCCGGTCATGGCGGGGCTGCTCGCGTTCGGGCTGGGCGGGGCCTATGTGTGGCTCGGCAGCGGGCTCGGCCTGCTGGCGTGGCCGCTGCTGCTGGTGGCGGTGGCCCTGGCGGTGGTGGCGGCGCGCGCCATGGGGCGCGTGGGGGCGGAAGGCGCCTTCCTCACCATGGTGGCGGCGGCGCTGGTGCTCTATTTCGCGGTCTATCAGGTGCTGCTGCCGCAGATGCGCGCGGTGTGGATCTCCGAGCGCCTCGCCGCCATTGCCGCCGAAACCGGCTGCCCGGCGGAGAACATCGCGTCCGTGCCCTACCAGGAGCCGAGCCTCGTGTTCCTGGTCGGCACCAAAATCAATTACATTCCCCCCACTGAGGCGGCCGAGCTGCTGAAGAAGGGCGGCTGCGCGCTCGCCTTCATCGACAGCAAGATGCGGCCCCTGTTCGAGAAGCGGGCGGCTGAACTTGATCTCAAGTACGGCGCCATCGCCACCGTGGACGGCTTCGCTTACAACGGCGGGCGGCCGGTAAGCATCACCGTCTTCCGCACGCAGGAGCCGGCGCGGTGAGCCTTGATGTGGGCCCCGGCGCGACGCCTGTCGGGGGCGCCCGCGCGCTGTTGCGCGGCTTCGTGGAGGGCGCGCGGGATGCGCTTGCCGACGGTCTCGGGGCCCTGGCGGACCTCCGGCGCCGCCCGGTGCGGCGGCCGCTGCCGAAGGTGGTACGGGCCGGCTGGTTCGAGATCGCCGCCTTCGCAGCGCTCGCGTTCGGCGTGGTGGCGGCGGCCATGCTGCTCGTGGATCCGCTGACGCCCGGCATCCGGCCGCGCCTGCCGGCGGGCGTGGTGATCCTCACCGAGCGGCTGACGGACCTCGGCCTCGGCAGCGTGGTGCTGTGGCCTCTCGGCCTCGCGCTGGTGGCGGTGCTGGTGCTGCGCCGGCAACTCGCTGCGGCGTTCGACGACATGGGCCGGCGGGTGGCGAGTGCGCTGCTGGCGCGGCTCGGCTTCCTGTTTCTCTCGGTGGCGGGCGCAGGCCTGCTGGTGACGGTGGTGAAGCGCCTCATCGGCCGGGCCCGGCCCCATGTGGCGCTGCGCCTGCCGGGCGCGGAGCCGCAGCTCACCTTCGACTGGCTTTCCTGGAAGGCGAGCTACGCCTCCTTTCCCTCCGGCCATTCCACCACGGTGTTCGCCACAGCCGTGGCTTTCGCATTGCTGTTCCCCCGCGCGCGCTGGCCGCTGCTGGCGCTGGCCGTGCTGGTGGCGGCGACGCGCGTCGTGCTCGGGGCCCATTATCCGAGCGATGTGATCGCGGGGGCCTGCGTGGCGACCGCGTTCGTCCTGTGGATGGCGAAGGTGTTCGCCGCGCGCCGCCTGGTGTTCCGGGTTGACGCGCGCGGCGCCATCGCGCCCATGGCAGGGCCGTCCGCGCGCAGGCTCGGGCGGCTGCTGCCGTGGAGCGGCCGTTCCCCCGTTCCCCTTGAAGAGGCGAGATCGTGACCTCCGCTGATGCCCCCGCCGCCCTCGTTCCCCGCCTCTCGGTGGTCATCGCCGTTCGGGACGAGGCGGAGAACATCGCCCCCCTTATCGACGAGATCGACGCGGCTCTCTCCTTCGAGCCGTTCGAGCTGATCTTCGTGGACGACGGCTCCACCGACACCACCCTCGCCGAGCTGCGCAAGGCCGCGGCCAGCCGGCCCTACCTGCGCATCCTCGTGCATGCGAAATCGTGCGGGAAGTCCGCCGGGGTGGACACCGGCGCCCGCGCCGCCCGCGGCGCGCTGCTGCTGCTGCTCGACGGCGACGGTCAGAACAACCCCGCCTACCTGCCCGAGATGGTGCGCGTGCTGGATGCCGGCGGCGAGAAGGTGGGCATGGTGCAGGGCGAGCGGCAGGGCCGCAAGGACACCCGCTTCAAGCGCTTCCAGTCCCGCCTCGCCAATGCGGTGCGGCGCAGCCTCCTCAACGACGGCAACCGCGACACCGGCTGCGGCCTGAAGGTGGTGCGGCGCGACGTGCACCTGCGCCTGCCGGTGTTCGACGGCCTGCATCGCTTCATGTCCGCCCTGGTGAAGCGCGAGGGCTACGAGATCCTCACGGTGAAGGTGGTGGACCGCGAGCGCTGGCACGGCGTTTCCAAGTACGGCTTCTGGAACCGCCTGTGGGTCGGCATCGGGGATCTTCTCGGCGTGTGGTGGCTGGTCAAGCGCCACCGGGTGCCGCAGGTGGTGGAGCGCGGCTGAGATGCTCTATTATCTCGGCTCGGTCGGCCAATATCTCCATGAGGTCTTCATCGACCAGTTCGACTGGTGGACGGTGCTCGGCCTCGTGGCGCAGATCATGTTCACCATGCGCTTCGTGGTGCAGTGGATCGCCTCGGAGAAGGCGCAGCGCTCGGTCATCCCGTTCGCCTTCTGGACCTTCTCCCTCGGCGGCGGCACGCTGCTGCTGGTCTATGCGCTCTACCGGCGTGACCCGGTGTTCATCGCCGGGCAGGCGCTTTCCACCTTCATCTACATCCGGAACCTTCAGTTCGCCCTGCGCGAGCGCCGCGCCAACCGGGCGGTGACCTGAAGGCGGGCAGCCGCCGTTAGGATGCGGCCGGCGGGCGATGCCCTCCGGCCGTTTGTATTTCTGGTGGGGTGATCCCGCCAGGGCGTGGTCGATGTCGAAGGCCAGTGAGCCGGCCTTGCTGCCATTTCGCCAGCCGTGTGTGGGCGTGGGCCGCCTCCGGCCCGCCCAAGGGACGATGCCGTCAAAGCAGGATGTGGTCCACCGGCTCCGGCGCCGGGGGTAGTCCCGCCTCGCCCATGGCCTCCCGCAGGCTGATCTCGATGGAGGCGGCCAAAGCGGCGATGGGCAGGTCGTTGGGCAGGGTGCCGAAGGGCTCTTCCAGCTCGTTGCCCAGCGCGTCCAGGCCGAAGAAGGTGTAGGCCACGAGGGCGGTGGCCAAAGGCGTCGCCCAGCCCAGCACGTCGGCGAAGCCGAACGGCAGCAGGAAGCAGAACAGATAGGCCGTGCGGTGCAGCAGCAGCAGGTAGCCGAACGGCACCGGCGTGCCCTTGATGCGCTCGCAGGCGGTGAGCATGTCCGCCATGCGGGTGAGGATGTCGTCGAGCGCGCGGTATTCGATGTCGCTGATGCGGCCGGCTTCGCGCAGGTCGGCGAGCGTCTCGCCCATGGTGCTGAGCAGCAGGGCGGGCGGGTTGCGGCTGGCGGCGTGTGCGGCCGCGAGGTCGGCCGGCAGGGTGCGCGCGATGTCCGTGCCCGCCGCGCCGGGGCGCAGGTGAGCCACCAGCACGTGGGCGAAGGCGATGGCGAGCGCCACCAGCCGCCGGCGCGCGGCGCGGCCTTCGTCGCCACGCCGTTCCAGCAGCAGGGTGCGGCGGGCAAGATCGCGGGTGGCGGCGATGAGGACGCCCCACGCCTTGCGGGCCTCCCACCAGCGGTCGTAGCAGGCGTTGTTGGAAAAGCCGAGGAACACCGACAGCGCGATGCCCAGCAGCGCGAACGGAGCCCCCGAGAAGGAGGGGACCATGCCCGGCTGGCGCCCGTGCAGAAGCACCACCAGCGCGGAGAGGGCCATCACCACCATCACCTGGGGAAAGATGCGCTGGAGCACCGAGCCCTTCAGGATGAGGAACAGGCGGATGAGGCCCGGACGCTCGCGGACGATCATGGGAGGTTTCCGTGTTCTTGCGCCGTTTTTGCCCCTGAGGCCGGGCGGGGCGGGGGATGGCGCGCGCCGCTCGGTCTGATGCGCGCCCCGCATGCGAAGGCGTGCTGCGGTTCGCGGCCGGCGGTGCTGAAGGCCGACACCGGCGGGAGCGGGCCCCGCCGGCTCCGGACGATCGCGGCCGGGACCGCCGCGGGGATGCTCAGCCGGCGGCCGCAGCGAGGGCCGCGAAGGCCTGGTCAAGGTCCGCCTTCAGGTCGGCGGTGTCCTCGAGGCCGATGTGCAGGCGCACCGCCGGCCCCTCCACGTCCCAGTCGGTGGCCGTGCGGTAGTCGCGGCAGTCGAAGGGGATGGCGAGGCTCTCGTAGCCGCCCCAGGAATAGCCCATGCCGAACAGCTTCAGGGCATTGAAGAAGGCGGCGACCGCCGGTTCGGGCACCTCCTTCAGGATCAGGCTGAACAGGCCGGTGGCGCCGGAGAAGTCACGTTTCCAGATGGCGTGGCCGGGATCCGACGGCAGCGCCGGGTGCAGCACGCGCGAGACCTCGGGGCGGTCCTGCAGCCATTGCGCCATCTCGATGCCCGAGCGCTGGTGCTGGGCGAGGCGCACCGCCAGCGTCCGCAGTCCGCGCGCGCCGAGGGCCGCGTCGTCCGGGGAGATGGTGATGCCCATGTTGCCGTGGGTGGCGAGGACCTTCTTCCAGGCGGGGCCGATGGCGGAGATGGTGCCGAGATTCAGGTCCGCGTGGCCGCCGATGTATTTGGTGCCGGCCTGGATGGAGATGTCCACCCCCACCGCATGGGGCCGGAAGAAGAGGGGCGTGGCCCAGGTATTGTCAATGAGGGTGGTGATGCCCCGCGCCCGCGCCACCGCGGCGATGGCCGGCACGTCCTGCATCTCGAAGCTCTGGGAGCCCGGCGATTCGAGGAAGATGGCGCGGGTGTTCTCGCGGATGAGCCCCGCGATGTCGGCACCCGCCAGCGGATCGTAATAGGTGGTCTCCACCCCCATGCGCGCCAGCACGCTGTCGCAGACGGTGCGTGTGGGGCGATAGGCGGTGTCCACCATCAGCAGGTGGTCGCCGGCGCCGAGCACCGAGAGCAGCGCGATGGACACGGCGGAGAGGCCCGAGGGCGTGAGCACCACGCCATCGCCCCCTTCAAGCACCTTCAGCGCCGTCTCCAGTCCCTCGGTGGTGGGATTGCCGCGCCGACCGTAGCTGTAGCGGCCGCGATGGTGGACGAGGTCATCGTAGGTGGGAGAGAGGACGGTGGAACCGCGTACCACCGGGGTGTTCACGAAGCCGTCGAACCTTCGCGGGTCGCGCCCGAGGTGCACCACCTGGGTCGCGGCGGCCATGCCCGTGTTTTCGATGTCGTCTTTCGTCGTTGCCATGCCGGCCTCCATTTCCGCCGCCGCATAACCTCTGAGTCTCTATTGACCGTACCGCAACATCGGTCTGAGATGTGCGGGATAGACGGCCCGGGGCGCTGCGTCGAGACTTCACGGGGCCCGCGAGGACGTCATCCGAAAGAAGGAACCTTCCGTGAAACGCTTCCTCATCGCAGCCGCCGGCTTCCTGTCCCTGGTCGGCGCCGTCCACGCCGGCACCCTCGACGACGTGAAGACGCGGGGCGCGCTCAACTGCGGCGTGTCCCAGGGCCTGCCGGGCTTCTCCTCGCCCAACGACAAGAACGAGTGGAGCGGCTTCGACGTGGATTTCTGCCGCGCTGTCGCGGCTGCGATCTTCAATGATCCCGCCAAGGTGAGGTTCACGCCCCTTTCGGCCAAGGATCGCTTCACGGCGCTCACCTCGGGCGCCATCGACGTGCTCTCGCGCAACACCACCTGGACCATGTCGCGCGACACCACGCTGGGCTTCAATTTCGCCGGCGTCACCTATTATGACGGCCAGGGCTTCCTGGTGCGCAAGTCCCTGGGCCTGAAGGGCGCCAAGGAACTCGACGGCGCCTCCATCTGCGTGCAGACCGGCACCTCCAATGAGCTCAACGTCTCCGACTGGTTCCGCGCCAACAGCCTGAAGTATCGCGAGGTGATCGCCTTCGGCACCCTTGACGAGACCGTGAAGGCCTATGAGTCCGGCCGCTGCGACGTGTTCACCTCCGATCGCTCGCAGCTTGCCGCGGTGCGCCTCAAGCTCACCAACCCGGCTGACCATGTGGTGCTGCCCGAGACCATCTCCAAGGAGCCCCTCGGCCCGCTCGTGCGCCACGGCGACGACCAGTGGTTCGACCTCGTGAAGTGGACCTACTTCGCGCTGCTCGACGCCGAGGAGCTGGGCGTGAACCAGAAGAACGTGGACGAGATGCTGAACTCGCCCAACCCCGAGGTGAAGCGCCTGCTCGGCACCGACGGCAAGTACGGCGAGGGCATCGGCCTCACTGCCGACTGGGTGGTGCGGATCGTGAAGGCCACCGGCAATTACGGTGAGATCTACGACCGCAACCTCGGCCCCGCGACCCCCCTCGGCCTGGAGCGTGGGCTGAACAACCTGTGGAACAAGGGCGGCGTCCAATACGGCATGCCGGTGCGCTGACCACGCAGCGCCGTTGCGGGGCGCAGCGGCGGGACGCCAGCTCGACGACGCGCGGGACGGGCCATGGCCCGTTCCGTCCAAACCAAAAATACAAGGAGGCCCACGAGGCTTCCACACTTCCGAGGGGTTTCATGTCGGATGCTCGCCTTTCCGACCCCGGTGCCGTGCGCGGGCGCCGCTGGTCGTGGACGGACCCGAAGCTGAGAAGCTCGGTGATCCAGATTGCGCTCGGGCTCGCCCTCGTGTGGCTGGTCTGGTCCTTCTATGCCAATGCCGAGGCCAACCTTTCCCGACTCGGCATCGCCTCCGGTTTCGGCTTCCTGGATGACCGCGCGGGCTTCGCCATCAGCCAGGCGCTCATCCCCTACAATGAGAACATGACCTATGGGCGGGCCTTCCTGGTGGGCCTGCTCAACACGCTGCTGGTGGCTTTCCTCGGCGTCATCCTCGCCACCGTCATCGGCTTCCTGGTGGGCATCGCCCGCCTGTCCAGCAACGTGGTCATCAAGGCGCTCGCCTCCGCTTATGTAGAGGTCACGCGCAACCTGCCGCCCCTGTTCCAGATCATGTTCTGGTATCTTGCCGTGCTGGCGGCCCTGCCCAGCCCCCGGCAGAGCTGGGGCCTCGGCCTGCAGCCGATCCTTTCGGTGCTCGCCTCCGGCCTGTCGGCCATCGGGCTCGGCGGGCTGGCGGCGCCGGTCTCGGGCCTCGCCGAGGCCATCGGGGCGCCGGACGTGTACGTCAACAATCGCGGCCTGATCCTGCCGCGGCCCATCTTCGGCGAGGGGTCGGGCCTCATCCTCGCCGCCTTCGTGGTCGCGCTGGCGGCGAGCTTCCTCGTCGCGCGCTGGGCGCGCAAGCGGCGCGAAGCCAGCGGGCGGCAGTTCCCCGTGTTCTGGACCTCGCTCGGCCTCATCGTCGTGCTGCCGGCGCTGGCGGCGGCGGCCACGGGCTTCCCCCTGCACCTGGAGGAGCCGCAGCTGCGCGGCTTCAACTTCGTGGGCGGGCTCAGCGTCATCCCCGAGTTCGTGGCGCTGCTGCTGGCGCTGTCCACCTACACCGCCGGCTTCATCGCCGAGATCGTGCGCTCCGGCATCCTTGCGGTCTCCAAGGGGCAGACCGAGGCGGCCCATTCGCTTGGGCTGCGGCAGGGGCCGACCCTGCGCCTGGTGGTGATCCCCCAGGCCATGCGCGTGATCGTGCCGCCGCTCACGAGCCAATACCTCAACCTCACCAAGAACTCCTCGCTGGGCGTGGCGGTGGGCTATCCGGACCTGTTCGCCGTGTTCGCCGGAACCACGCTGAACCAGACCGGGCAGGCCATCGAGATCATCGCCATGACCATGGCGGTCTACCTGGTCATCTCGATCGTCACCTCGCTCATCATGGGCTGGTACAACAAGCGCGTGGCGCTGGTGGAGCGGTGAGGCCATGACCACTCAAACCTCGGCCGGTGAGGCCCTCTCCCCGCACGCCTTCGTCTCCACCGCCTTCCGCGAGCCGGAGCCGCCGCCGGCTTCCGACCGCGGCATCCTGCGCTGGGTCCGCGCGCACCTGTTCGGCTCGGTGCCGCAGGTGCTGCTCACCTTGTTCGGCCTGTGGCTGGTCTATGCGGTGATCCCGCCGCTGGTGCAGTTCTTCCTCGTCGATGCCGTGTGGACGGGCGCCAATCGCAACGCCTGCCTGCCGGCGGACGTGGGCCATTCCGTCGGTGCCTGCTGGCCCTTCATCTGGGCCAAAATCAACCAGCTCGTCTACGGCTTCTACCCGGCGGACGAGCGCTGGCGGGTGAATGTCGTCTACGCTCTCGGCGCGGTGCTGCTGCTGCCGCTCCTGTTCCAGAAGGTGCCCTACAAGCGGCTCAATGCCATCCTGTTCTTCGGCGTCTACCCGGTGGTGGCGTTCGTGCTGCTCACCGGCGGCAATTTCGCGCTGCGCCATTTCCTGCTTGGCTACCTGGGCTTCGACGGACTGTTCCCCGCCGATGCGATGGTCGCCGGCCTCTCCCTCGCCTTCTGGGCGGATTTCATCCTGTCGAGCCTGCTGCTGGCGGCCATCGCGGCGGGGGTGGCGCGGTTCGTCGCCGGGCCGGGCACGGGGCGCGGCGCCGCGCGGACCACGCTCGGCCTGCTCGCCCTGCTGGGCGTGGTGCTGCTGGCGGTGGACCTCAACGTCGGCCTCGTGCCGGTGGAAACGCGCCTGTGGGGCGGCCTGCTGGTGACGCTGGTCATCGCGGTGTCCGGCATCACCGTGTCGCTGCCGTTCGGCATCGTCCTGGCGCTGGGGCGGCGCTCCAAGCTGCCGCTGGTGAAGATCTGCTCCATCCTCTTCATCGAGTTCTGGCGCGGCGTGCCGGTCATCACCGTGCTGTTCTTCGCCACCTACATGCTGCCCCTGTTCCTGCCGGGGCAGCTCACCATCGACGGCCTGCTGCGGGCGCTGGTGGGCGTCGCCCTGTTCGCCTCGGCCTACATGGCGGAGGTGGTGCGCGGCGGCCTGCAGGCCATCCCCAAGGGGCAGTACGAGGGCGCCATGGCGCTCGGCCTGCCGGGCGGCCACATGATGCGCCTCGTGGTGCTGCCGCAGGCGCTGAAACTGGTGATCCCCGGCATCGTCAACAACTTCATCGGCCTGTTCAAGGACACGACGCTGGTGCTGATCGTCTCCATCTTCGATCTGCTCGGCGCCATGCGGGCGGCCTTCACTGATCCCAACTGGGCGACGCCGACCACCCTGTTCACGGGCTTCGGCTTCGCCGGCATCATCTATTTTGTCTTCTGCTTCGGCATGTCCCGGTACTCGATGGCGCTGGAGAAGCGCCTCGACCGCGCGCATCGCCACTGAAAGGATTGAAGGTCATGACCACCGATCCCATGATCGCCGCGACCGAGGCGGGCGCCCCCAAGCTCGCCGTCGAGATGGTCGGCGTGAACAAATGGTACGGCGAGTTCCACGTGCTCAGGGACGTGAACCTCACCGTCGAGCGGGGCGAGCGGCTCGTCATCTGCGGCCCGTCCGGCTCCGGCAAGTCCACCCTCATCCGCTGCATCAACCGGCTGGAGGAGCACCAGAAGGGGCGCATCATCGTCGACGGCATCGAGCTGACCGACGACCTGAAGCGCATCGACGAAGTGCGGCGCGAGGTGGGCATGTGCTTCCAGCACTTCAACCTTTTCCCGCACCTCACCATTCTGGAGAATTGCACGCTCGCCCCCATGTGGGTGCGCAAGATGCCGAAGAAGGAGGCGGAGGAAGTGGCCATGCACTTCCTGGAGAAGGTGAAGATCCCCCATCAGGCCCACAAGTATCCGGGCCAGCTTTCCGGCGGCCAGCAGCAGCGCGTCGCCATCGCCCGCGCCCTGTGCATGCGCCCGCGCATCATGCTGTTCGACGAGCCGACCTCGGCGCTCGATCCGGAGATGGTGAAGGAAGTGCTCGACACCATGGTGCAGCTTGCCCAGGACGGCATGACCATGCTGTGCGTGACCCACGAGATGGGCTTCGCCCGGCAGGTGGCGAACCGGGTCATCTTCATGGATGCCGGCCAGATCGTCGAGATGAACGAGCCCAACGCCTTCTTCGCCAACCCGCAGCACGAGCGGACGAAGCTGTTCCTCAGCCAGATCCTGCACTGAGCGCGGGCATCGCCGCCGGGCCGTCAAGGCAGGGCAGCTGTCGCAGAAAAAGCCGGCTCCGCGTCGCGGAGCCGGTGTCCCCTCGGCCGGGTCAGGCGGGGAGGTTGTCGATGAGGCGGGTCTTGCCGAGCCACGCCGCGGCAAGCAGGCGGACCGGCTCGCCCTGCGCGCCTGTCAGCGGTGCCAGCGTCTCGGCGTGGCGCGCCACCACATAATCCACTTTCAGCCCCTTGGCGGAGATGGTCTCCACCGCCTTGGCCGCCGCTGCGTCGGGCGCCGCGCCGCCGCGGATGTTCAGCGCGGCGTGCTTCAGCGCGGCATGGATCACCGGGGCGACGGACCGCTCCTCGGGGGAGAGATAGGCGTTGCGCGAGGAGAGGGCGAGGCCGTCCGCCTCCCGTGTGGTGGCGACCGGCACGATCTCGACCCCGAGGTCGAGGTCCCGCGAGAGGCGGGTCACCACCTTGAGCTGCTGGTAGTCCTTCTCGCCGAAGACGGCGAAATCCGGCGCGCAGCGGATGAAGAGCTTGCCCACCACGGTGGCGACGCCGGCGAAGAACTGCGGGCGGAAATCGCTCTCCAGCCCTTCCGCGGGACCGGTCATGGTGATACGGGTGGCGAAGCCCTCCGGATACATCTCCGCCGCCGTGGGGGCGTAGACCGCGTCGGCGCCCTCGGCGGCGAGCTTCTCCAGATCGGCCTCGAAGGTCCGCGGATAGCGCGAGAAATCCTCGGTGGGACCGAACTGGGTGGGGTTCACGAAAATGGAGACCACCACCTTCTGCGCCACCTCGCGGGCGCGGCGCACCAGGGCCATGTGCCCCGAATGCAGCGCCCCCATGGTGGGCACCAGCGCGATGCGCGCGCCCTCCGCCCGGAAGGCGCCGGTGAGCGCCCTCAGCTCCTGAACCGTTTCCACCACCACAGGCTTGCTGGCCATTTTCCCGCGACTCCCAGGTTCCGCGCGGGGCGGACCCTAGAACCTGCGGCCGCAGGAGGGAAGCGCGGACGGGAAGGGGAGGGGACGCCCCGGCCCCTTTCGCGCTTCCCGCTTGCGCTTCGCCCTTGCGCTTCCCCTTGGCCCGCGCGCCAGCGACCCTATCTTTAGAAAACGCCGCCGCCTGCAAGCGACGGCGGACGACGTTCCCGAACCTGAAGCGGCCCATGGCGCGTTCCGAAGACCAGATCAAAGGCGACCTCGCGTCCGCGAGCGGCACCACCCCTCCCGCGCGGCCGTCCAGCGATGCCGATATCGCCAGTTTTCTCCAGGCGGCGCGGACCGTGGCGCCACCGCGGGCGGGGGAGGGGCGCGGGCGGCTCGCGTTCGCGCTCGATGCCACCGCCTCGCGCCAGCCCACTTGGTCGCTGGCATGTGAGATCCAGGCCGACATGTTCGCCGCCGCGGCGGCTCATGGCGGGCTGGAGATGCAGATCGTCTATTATCGCGGCATGGGGGAGTGCCGCGCCTCGCCCTTCGTGGGGGATGCGCAGACCTTGCGTCGGCTCATGGGGCGCATTTCGTGCGAGGGCGGGCTCACGCAGATCCACCGCGTGCTCGGCCACCTGGAGCGGGAGGCGGAGCGCAGCGGCCTGCGCGCCGCCGTGTTCGTGGGCGACGCGCTGGAAGAGGATGTGGACGCCCTGCATGCGGCGGCGGGGCAGCTCGCGCTGCGCGGGGTGCGTCTGTTCATGTTCCAGGAGGGCGCGAATCCGGAGGTGGAGCGCACGTTCCGTGCCCTGGCGCGGATCACCGGCGGCGCTTATTGCCGCTTCGACGCGCGCTCTGCTGGCGAGCTGCGCGCTTTGCTGGCCGCGGTGGCGGCCTATGCGGCCGGCTGGCGTCCGGCGCTGGAGGCCCGCCGGGATGCCGGTGCCCGCCAGCTCCTGCTGGCCCTGGGCGGGCGCTGAGGCGCAGCCCGTCGCGCACGCGGGCAGGGCCTGCTAATGCTCCGGGGTGGCGGCGCCGGCGTGCTGGATTGCGTCGCCTTCGCCTGTGCAGGCGCTTCGCCCCCGGCTGGCGCCTGCGGGCGAAGAGGATCGCGCCCGGCCGTGTCCGGCGGCTGGGCTGTGACGAGGAGCGAGGTGTGATCACTCTCATCGCCGGCGCGCTGCTGCTGGCTATCGGCCTCTACGGCCTCAAGGTGTGGACGAGGTCCGACCCGAAGGTTCTCGCCGAAGCGCTGATGCGCGGGCTTGCCTATGCGGCAATGCTCGGGGCGGTGGGGGCGCTGCTGCTCGGGCGCATCGGCGCCGCGGTGCCGCTGGCGGTGGTGGGCTTCGCCCTGCTCGGCCGGCTCGACCCCGGCGGGGTCGGCGGCTGGCTGGGCGGATTGTTCAGGAAGCGGGCGGCGCCGCGGGCCTCGAAAGTGCGCTCCGCCCTGTTCGAGATGGAGCTGGACCACGCCAGCGGCGCTCTTTCGGGGCAGGTGATCGCGGGGGCGCACGCGGGCGCGGCCCTCGATGATCTCGACGTGCCGACCCTCCTGGCGCTGCGGGCGATGTGCGACCCGCAGTCTCTGAGCCTACTCGAAGCTTATCTCGACCGCCGGGCGCCCGTCTGGCGTGAACACGCTGAGGGCGATGCGGCAGGGGGGAGCCCCGGCGGCCCGGCTGCGGGCGGCCGGGCGATGACCGAAGAGGAGGCCTACCAGGTCCTTGGGCTTCAGCCTGGCGCGGACGCCACGCAGGTGCGCGCGGCCCACCGGGCCTTGATGAAGAAGCTCCACCCCGACGCCGGCGGTTCCGGCTACCTGGCGGCGCAGATCAATCAAGCCAAGGATCTGATTCTGCGCAAACATGGCTGAACTACTCTCCTGCACGTGCTCAGTTCTTGATAGTCATGCAGGGGAACGCGTTACGCTGAAGTAAACGGCAGGCCGCCTTGGCGCTCTTCTCGTCGAGGCCGGCGAAGCGGGCGCGGTAGAGGGCGGTCGAGCCCTTCACGGTCTTCTCGGTGTACGGGTCGGCATTGCCAAGCACGGAGCGGGCCTTGTTCTGGGCGCTGTCGAGCTTGGCGCGTGCCTCGCTCTCCGCGCCGAAGGCGCCGATCTGGATGCCCCAGCCACTGCGCGAGGAGCTGGGCTGCTTCTCGGCGCGCTCAGGCAGGGCGACCGGGGCAATGGACGCGGTGCGCACCGGCTGCTCGGCGGCAACGCGCCTGGAGGGCGCCTCCTGGCGTGCCGGCGTGTCCTGGCCGGCGACGGCGGCGGCGCGCTCGGCCAGAGACGTCGGGCGGGCGGGGGGCACGTAGCGGCTGTTGTCCTTCTCTGCCGAGGCGGCGGCGATCGCTTCGGGCTTCGGCGCCGCCTGCTGGCGGGCCCGGCCGGGGTTGGCCGGAATGGCGGCTGCTGCGGCGCTGGTGGTGGGCTCCATGTAGCCGAGCACGCCGGCCGGATTGCTGAAGCCGCGTGCCGCCGCGGTGGCCGAGGCCGCCGCGGAGGCCGCAGGCGCCGCCGCGGAAGCCGCCACCGGACGCTGGATGGCCACGGTCTTCACCGCCACCGGGCGAATAGGTTCCACCGATCCGCTCTTTACGGAGGGGGAGGGAATGGAGGCAGTGGTGGCAGGTTCCGGCGCTATCATCGCATATTGCGGCTTTGGCAGCGGCGCGACGTCATGGGCGGGCTCGCGCTCGGCCGGCTGGGGCGCGGGCGCGGCGGAAGCGAACAGGCCGCCGTTCTCGGTGACCTTCGGCGCGGTGCGGGCGCCGGCATAGGCGCGCGGATAATTGTCGGCCAGCAGCGAGCGCATGCGCGCATCGCGCGAGCCGGCGCTGCGCCCGCCCAGCACCACGGCCACGAGGTAGCGATCATCGCGCTTCATGGACGTGAGCAGGTTGAAGCCGGAGGCCTGGGTGTAGCCGGTCTTGATGCCGTCCACGCCCTCCACCGCGCCCACGAGCCGGTTGTGATTGCCGATGGCCTCGCCGCGATAATAGAAGGTGCGGGTGGCGAAGTAGCGATATTCCTTGGGGAAGCGGTCCTGGATGGCGCGCCCGAGGATGGAGAGATCACGGGCGGTGGTCACCTGCCCCGGATTGGGCAGGCCGGAGGCGTTGCGGAAGGTGGTGCGCGTCATGCCGAGCGCGCGGGCCTTCTGGGTCATCAGCTCCGCGAAGTCGCTCTCGGTGCCGCCGAGGGCCTCGGCGATCACCACCGCCGCGTCATTGGCGGAGCGGGTGACGATGCCCTTGATGGCATCCTCCACCTCCAGGGTGGAGCCCGCGCGCAGGCCGAGCTTGGTGGGGGACTGCGAGGCTGCCTTGGCGGAGACGGGAAGATCGCTGCTCAGCTTCAGGCGCCCGGCCTCGAGCTGCTCAAACAGCAGGTAGAGGGTCATGACCTTGGTGACCGAGGCAGGATGTCGCAGGGCGTCTGCATCGTCCTCGTAGAGCACGCGGCCGGTATTGGCGTCCATCACGATGGCAGAGGAGCCATAGTGCCAGCGGCCGGTGTCGTCCTGCGTCACGCGCGTGGCGCTGGCGTTGCGGCGCTGGGCGGAGGACTTCTTCGACTTGCCGGAATTCTTGCTGCTTTCCGCCTGCGTGTGCTTGCGCGGCCTTGCATCGGCCGCGGTGGACGAGAAGGCGAACCCCGCAAGAACTGCCACGGCAAGGGCTTTGGTCAGGAGCGAAAGGCTCGCGGAAGCTGTACGCATGAACATGTGCCCCGTCTGAACGGTCGTCGCGCTGGCCAGGACCCCCGCGCCGACGCCATGCGTCTCTGCCTTCAGCAAGGCGGTCTCGCGGCGAAGGCGGCGGGGAAATGCGACCGTGCAGGAAGCCTAAGAAGTCGGGGTTACCAAGGCGTGAATCCGGCGAGGGAATGGCCGTGGGGCTCCGTTGTGCAGTGCACAAATTTCCTTGACACCCATGTTGCGCTGCATATTATTTCATCGGGCGGGACAAATAACCCGCCCATCCGGAAATGGCAGATCCGGCGCCTCCGCCGGCTAGAGGAATGAGGACTCCCATGGTGCAGAGCACGGAAGAGCTTCAGCAGCTCAGCAAGGACAACATCGAGAACGCCCTCAAGAGCTTCAGCCTGCTCTCCAAGAGCGCCCAGGCGATCGCTGTCGAAGTGGCGGACTACACCAAGACCTCTTTCGAGCAGGGCACCGCTGCGCTTGAGAAGCTGCTCGGCGCCAAGAGCCTCGATCAGGCCATCGAGATTCAGCAGTCCTACCTGAAGTCCGCCTACGAAGGCGCCGTGGCCCAGGCCACCAAGCTCGGCGAGCTGTACACCGAGCTGGCCAAGGAGACCTACAAGCCGTTCGAGAGCGCCTTCGGCAAGGTTGCTCGCTGAGGCTGTCCGGGCCTCCAGCCCCGACGTTCCATCTGCCCATGACGTTGAGGGACGAAAGTCCGAAAGGCCCGACCTTGCGTCGGGCCTTTTTCGTGACGACATACCCTTCGGGACGCCGGCGTCCCGAAGGGGCGGCGGCACGCGTGCGCGCGTTCACGTGCCCGAGGGTGCCGGCGGACTGGCGTTGAACCGGCCGGTTTTCTATGATCGCACGGATTTGCGCCGAGGCTGGCCTGCCTGGGCCAGCGCAGCGGACGAGCCCGCGTCGGCGGACAGCCCCTTTTTCGGGGCGCGACGGGGCGCGGCAACGTCCGGCGCTGCAACACCAGGGCGCGGTGAAACAAGGCGCGACGGATATGATCGCGACGGACACGATGCAGGAACGATTTGCTTCACCACCGCCGGCATTCATGACGGATCCGGACCCCACCCGACGCGACGGCAGCGGCACAGCGGTCATCAGTCGCACGCGGCCGCAGACCAAGCGGCCGAGCCTCTACCGGGTGCTGCTGCTGAACGACGACTACACCCCCATGGAATTCGTGGTGCACGTGCTCCAGCGGTTCTTCAACAAGAACACCGACGAGGCCAACCGCATCATGCTGCACGTTCACCACCACGGGGTGGGCGAGTGCGGGGTGTTCACCTACGAGGTGGCCGAGACGAAGGTGACGCAGGTGATGGATTTCGCCCGCAAGCACCAGCACCCCCTCCAATGCGTGATGGAAAAAAAATAGCGTCCGGCGAAAGCACGGGCTTGGGAAAATCAAGCTGGGGCGGGAGGTTAACCGGGCGGATTTCAAATCGGTGATGGTTGCGGCGCATGGGGGGACTTGCGCACCGGGGGATCCAGTACGAAGTTTGTGTGAATGGTGCACATGCCTTCGAGGTCTGCGGCCCTTCCGCAGATCGACGGGTGATGCGCGGAAGAGGTGTCGATGCCTACATTTTCACGCAGCCTCGAGCAGTCGCTTCATCGCGCTCTGGCCCTCGCCAACGAACGTCATCACGAATACGCCACGCTGGAGCATTTGCTGCTCTCCCTCGTCGACGACCAGGACGCCGCCGCTGTCATGCGGGCGTGCAACGTCGACATGGACAAGCTGCGGCGCAGCCTTGTCGAGTATGTTGATTCCGAACTTGAGAATTTGGTGCAGTCGGGCTCGGACGATTCCAAGCCCACCGCCGGCTTCCAGCGCGTCATCCAGCGCGCGGTCATTCACGTGCAGTCCTCAGGCCGGGAGGAAGTGACCGGCGCCAACGTGCTGGTCGCCATCTTCGCCGAACGCGAGAGCCATGCCGCCTATTTCCTGCAGGAGCAGGACATGACGCGGTATGATGCGGTCAACTACATCTCCCACGGCATCGCCAAGCGCTCCGGCATGTCCGAGAGCCGGCCCGTGCGCGGCGCCGAGGAGGAGACCGAGACCAAGCCCGGCGACGACAAGCAGAAGAAGACCGACGCGCTCGAAGCCTATTGCGTGAACCTCAACAAGAAGGCGCACGAAGGTAAGATCGACCCGCTCATCGGCCGCGATGCGGAGATCCAGCGCACCATCCAGGTGCTCTGCCGCCGGCAGAAGAACAACCCGCTGTTCGTGGGCGATCCCGGCGTCGGCAAGACCGCCATCGCCGAGGGCCTCGCCAAGCGTATCAATGAGGGCACGGTTCCGGAGGTGCTCGCCACCGCCACCGTGTTCGCCCTCGACATGGGCGCGCTGCTGGCCGGCACCCGCTATCGCGGCGATTTCGAGGAGCGCCTCAAGCAGGTGGTCAAGGAGATCGAGGCCTACCCCAACGCGATCATGTTCATCGACGAGATCCACACGGTCATCGGCGCCGGCGCGACCTCGGGCGGGGCCATGGACGCCTCCAACCTGCTGAAGCCGGCGCTCGCCTCGGGCAGCCTGCGCTGCATGGGCTCGACCACCTACAAGGAATACCGCCAGTATTTCGAGAAGGACCGCGCCCTGGTGCGCCGCTTCCAGAAGATCGACGTGGCCGAGCCCTCCGTGGCCGACGCCATCGAGATCCTGAAGGGGCTGAAGCCCTGCTTCGAGGATTATCACAAGCTGCGCTACACCAACGAGGCCATCAAGGCCGCGGTGGAGCTTTCCGCCCGCTATATCCATGATCGCAAGCTGCCCGACAAGGCCATCGACGTGATCGACGAGAGCGGCGCGGCGCAGATGCTGGTGCCCGAGGCCAAGCGCAAGAAGACCATCGGCCTCAAGGAGATCGAGGCCACCATCGCGACCATGGCGCGCATTCCGCCCAAGTCCGTCTCCAAGGACGATGCCGAGGTGCTCGCCAACCTTGAGGCCACCCTCAAGCGCGTGGTCTATGGCCAGGACAAGGCGATCGAGGCGCTTTCCGCCTCCATCAAGCTCGCCCGCGCCGGCCTGCGCGAGCCGGAGAAGCCCATCGGCAACTATCTGTTCTCCGGCCCCACCGGCGTCGGCAAGACGGAAGTGGCCAAGCAGCTCGCCTCCACGCTGGGCGTGCCGCTGCTGCGCTTCGACATGTCGGAGTACATGGAGCGCCACACGGTCAGCCGCCTCATCGGCGCGCCTCCCGGCTACGTGGGCTTCGATCAGGGCGGCCTGCTGACCGATGGCGTGGACCAGAGCCCGCACTGCGTGCTGCTGCTGGACGAGATCGAGAAGGCCCACCCGGACCTCTTCAACATCCTCCTGCAGGTGATGGACCACGGGAAGCTGACCGACCACAACGGCAAGCAGATCGACTTCCGCAACGTGATCCTCATCATGACCACGAACGCGGGCGCGGCGGACCTGTCGAAGCCGGCCTATGGCTTCACCCGCACCAAGCGGGAGGGGGACGATTCGGAGGCCATCAACCGCACCTTCGCGCCGGAGTTCCGCAACCGGCTCGATGCGGTGATCCCCTTCGCCCACCTCTCCACGGAGATCATCGGCCAGGTGGTGGAGAAGTTCGTGCTGCAGCTGGAGGCCCAGCTCGCGGATCGCAACGTCACCATCGAGCTCTCCGACGCGGCGAGCCGGTGGCTGGTGGAGCGCGGCTACGACGAGCAGATGGGTGCCCGCCCCATGGCGCGCGTCATCCAGGAGCACATCAAGACCCCGCTCGCCGACATGGTCCTGTTCGGCGCGCTGAAGCACGGCGGCCATGTGCGCGTGGTGGTGGAAGGCGAAGGCCGGGATTCCAAGCTCGGCTTCCAGTTCCCGGAAGGGCCGGTCACGCCCAAGCCGGAGAAGATCGCCGAGGCCGCGCCCAAGCGCGCCGCTCGCCGCAAGCCCGCGGCCGCGGCCAAGGCCGGCAAGGCCGGAACCAAGGCCGGCCCGAAGTCTGGCCCCAGGACAGGGCCGAAGTCGGGCCCCAAGCAGCCGCTGGTGAAGGCCTGAGCAGCCCGGCGGATCGATACGGCATGATGGATTGGGGCGGCTTCGGCCGCCCTTTTTCTTTGGTCCCGGCGGCGCGCGGATCGGGGGAGTCGCTCCCAGGTTGCGTTCGCCGGGGCATCTGAGACACTCGGGGGCTTCGAACATTTTCAAGCGAAGCGGATGCCGGTTCGCGTGAAGAAAATGCGTCGTCTCAATAACCTCGAGCGATTACCGCGAGCCGATGCGAGCGGAAGACGCTCAGATGTCGGGGGGTACAGATGGCGACGTTCAAGCTGCCGTTGTCCGGTGACGTGACCCAATTCTTCCGCCTTCTCACCTCCAACCTGACAGCGGTGGGCAGCCAGCTCGGCTTCGTCAACATCAACCTCGGCGCCTCGAAGGCGCCGGAGGTGGAGGAGCAGGTGCTGGACAACGTGGGCAGCTACGGCACCCAGATCGGCCGCATCAATGATGCGCTGGCGGTGCTTGTCACCCATTTCCACCCGGTCGTGCCGCTCTCGGCAGAGGAGGTGCGGGCACTCGACCGGCTCAGGGTGATGCTGGACGACATCGCCGACATCAAGGAGCAGCGCGGGCGCAAGGCCGTGCGCATTCCCCTCGGCGGGGGCACCGGGCTGCGGCCCTGACGGCGGCGGCGCGGCTCAGGTGTCGGCGTCCGGCCGCAGGGCGCTTCGCGGCAGGCGGTACAGCACGTGATGCCGCAGCCGGTGGCCTTCGGGCACGGTGGGCATGTCGAAATCGTCGCTCGGATCATGGATCATGCCGAGCCGCTCCATCACCGCGCGCGAGCGGCGGTTGGCGGGCACGGTGAGGGCGATGATCTCGTCGAGCCCGAGCCCCTCGAAGCCATGTCGCAGGCACGCGCGGGCCGCCTCGGTGGCATAGCCGTGGCCCCAGGACGCGCGCAGGAAGCGCCAGCCGATCTCCACCGCCGGGGTGAAATAGGCGACATAGGGCACATGCACGAGGCCGCAATAGCCGGCGAACGGCGTCACCCCCGGCACTTCCACTACCCACAGGCCGAAGCCATGGTCGGCGAAATGGCGGGCGATGCGGTCCGCCACCGCATCCGAGGCGGCGCGGTCGGGCACCGGCATCAGAAATTCCATCACCGCCGGGTCGGACTGCATGGCCCACAGGGCGTCGCGGTCTTCCGCGCGCCAGGGGCGCAGCAGCAGCCGTTCCGTACGCAAGGTGGGAATGGTCATCACGCCTCGCCGAGATGGGCCGCGAGGCGCTCGGCTACCGGAAAAATGCTGAACTCCCGCTCGGCCAGGCGCGCCACCGGGCGGATGCCGAGGCTGGAGGTGAGGAAGATCTCTTCCGCCTCGGCGAGGTCGTCCGGCGTCAGCGGCCGCTCCTCCGCCCCCTGGGCCTTCACCGCGGCCCGCATCACGCCGGGCAGGGCGCCCTCCGACAAGGGCGGGGTGACGAGCCGCCCGTCGATCACCGCGAACAGGTTGGCGATGGTGCTTTCGGCGAGGCGCTCCCTGGTGTTGAGCAGCAGCGCGTCGTCGGCGCCGGCCCGCGCCGCCTCCTGGCGGGCGAGGATGTTGTCGAGATAGTTGAGGGACTTCACCTGGGCCAGCGGCGAGCGCTCGTTGCGCCGGGTCACGCCGGCGATGATGAGCCGCGCCGGCGGCGGGGGCGGCGCCATGGGGGCGGCGGTGATGAGCACCGTGGGGTGGGGCTCCGCCGGCGGCAGCACGCCGCGCGGGCCGCTGCCGCGGGTGACCGTGAGGCGCAGCACGCCGTTGTCGAGGGCATTGGCGGCCCGTACCTGTTCCAGCGCCGCGCCGAAATCCAGCGCCGGCAGGGGCAGGCCCAGCACCGCGGCGCCGCGGGTGAGGCGGGCGAGATGGGCGGGCAGGCGCCGCAGGAGGCCGCCGCGCACCCGCAGGGTTTCGAACAGGCCGTCGCCCAGGGTGAAGCCGCGGTCGCCGGGGGCGATATGGGCCGCCTCGGTCTCCATCAGGGCGCCGTTGAGGAAGAGCTTCACCGGCCTTCTCCGGAAAGGGCGCGCAGCATGGGCGCGAGCTTCACGAGGCTTTCCTCGTATTCGTCGGCCGGGTCTGAATCGGCCACGATGCCGCCGCCCGCATGGGTCAGCAGCGTGTCGCCGGCGCGGGTGATGGTGCGGATGACGATGGAGGAATCCATGGCGCCGTCGAAGCCGATCCAGGCCACCGAGCCGCAATAGACGCCGCGCGGGAAGGGCTCCAGCTCGTGGATGATCTCCATGGCGCGGATCTTGGGCGCGCCGGTGATGGAGCCGCCGGGGAAGCAGGCGGTGAGCAGATCCACCGGGCCGAGCCCCTCCCGCAGCCGGCTCTCCACCACCGAGACGAGGTGGTGGACGTTCGCGAAGGTTTCGAGCCCGCACAACACCGGCACCTTCACGCTGCCCACCCGGCTCACGCGGCTGAGATCGTTGCGCATGAGGTCCACGATCATGAGGTTCTCCGCCCGGTCCTTCACCGAGGCGACGAGCTCGGCGGCCAAAGCGGCATCGGCGGCCGGGTCGGCGGCGCGGCGGCGGGTGCCCTTGATGGGGCGGGTCTCGACGCGTCCTTCGGCATCGAGGCTGAGGAAGCGCTCGGGCGAGGCGCTGAGCACCGCCAGCTCCGGGCCGCAGCGCAGGAACGCCGCGAACGGCGTCGGGCTCACGGCCCTGAGGCGCGCGTAGAGCTGAAGGTCCGTGAGCCCCGCCGGCAGGGGCGCGCGCATCTGCTGGGTCAGGTTGGCCTGGAAGATGTCCCCGGCGCGGATGTACTCGATCACCCGCGCCACCGAGGCTTCCACGGCCGCGCGCGGCTGGTCGGGCGCGAAGCGGCCGGTTACGCTCCAGTCCGGTGCCGGCGCGGTGGCGGGGGCGGACGCGAGGCGCTCGAGCGCCGCCGCTGCCCGCGCCTCGGCGCGCCGCCGGCGGGCCGCCGGGTCGGCCTCCGGCAGGCCGGAGGAGAAGAGGCAGGCGCGCTTCTCGGCATGGTCGAAGGCGAGCACGACATCGTAAAGGCCCATGGCCATTTCCGGCACCGGCGGCTGCCCGGCGCGCGGGACGGGCAGGCGTTCCAGGTGGCGGCCGAGGTCGTAGCCCAGGAAGCCTACCGCGCCGCCCGTGAAGGGCATGGCGCCATCTTCCGCGCGCGGGGCCGGCGCATCCTTATGGGCCGCCAGCGCCTGCGCGAGCACCTGGAACGGGGTTCCCGTCACCGCCCGCCCGTCCACCCTGGTGCCCGCCCCGTCGGCGGTGATGACGCGGAACGGGTCGGCGCAGATATAGGAGAAACGCGCGCGGGGATCGCCGGCGGCGGCGCTGTCCAGGAAGGCGCAGAAGGGCGCGTCGGCGAAGGCGTGGAAGGCGGCGAACGGGTCGCGATACGGAATGTCGATGCGAAGCACGGGCAGGCGACCGATTCGGAGCAGGCGCAGGGAGGATGACGTTGCGGCGGCGCCGCCGCAATCCTTTCGCGCGCCGGAAGTTCTGCCTACATTACACCGCCCGCGCGGGAAAGGCGCCTGCGCCGGGCGTGGTGAGACAGGGGCCTGTCGCATTCCCCGCGCAAATGGTATGGCGACCTTACGAACACCCCGGAAGACTCCTGCCCCGGCCTGCCCATGTCCCAGAGGACCCCGCCCGACCTCACCGCGCCCGCGCCGCCTGTCCGCTCCACCCTGGGCTGGGCGCTCCAGGGCGCGCGCCATGGCATCTCCGTGCCGGCGCTGGTGCTGTTCGCGAGCTACACCGGCTTCGGCGCGCTGCTGCACGGGCTCGCCTTTCCGCTCGGGGCGGGCGTGCTTTCCACGCTGCTGGTGTGGGCACTGCCGGCGCAGGTGATCCTGGTGGGTGGCCTCGCCGCCGGCTCGGCGCTGCCGGCCCTTGCTTTCGCGGTCACGCTCTCCTCCATGCGGCTCCTGCCCATGGTGGTCTCGGTGGCCCCCTACATGCGCGGCCCGCGCCGCAGTACGCTGATCGAGCTGCTGTGTGCCCACTATGTGGCGATGACGCTGTGGGTGGAGGGGCTGCGCCTGCTGCCCCACCTGCCGGGCGAGGCGCGGGTGCCCTTCACCCTCGGCCTCGCGAACACGCTGGTGGGCGTGAGCATGGCCGGCACGGTGGTGGGCTATCTCATGGCCGGCAGCCTCTCAGGGCCCCTCGCGGGCATGCTTTTGTTCCTCACACCCCTGTCCTTCTCGGTGCTCATGGTGCGCAATGCCGCCACGCGCACGGAGTGGCTGGCGCTCGGCGCCGGCTTCGTCATCATGCCCTTCGTCTCCGGGCTCGACGGCGGGCTGGACCTGCTGATCGCGGGGGTGGGCGGCGGCACGCTCGCGTACGTGGCCGGGCGCAGGCTTCGGAGGCGGGCATGAGCGCGGCGCTGACGGAAGGTGCGGCGGTGCTCATCGTCGTGCTGGTGGGCTTCCTGCCCACGGAGGTCTGGCGCTCGCTCGCGGTGCTCGCCGGCCGGCGGGTGGAGGCGGGCAGCGAGGTGTTTCACTGGGTGAAGGCGGTGGCGACGGCGCTGCTGGCGGCGGTGATCGCGCGGCTGCTGTTCGTGCCTGCCGGGCCGCTCCTGGCGGTGCCGCTGCTGGTACGGCTCGGGGCGGTGGCCGGGGGCGTCGCAGGCTTCGCGCTGCTGCGGCGCTCGGTGTTCGCCGGGGTGCTGGTGGGCGAGCTGCTGCTCGGCGCCGGCATCCTCCTGTTCGCCAACTGAAGCCCCTGAACCGCGGGGCGCAAACGGCAAAGCCGCCCGCGCCCCGGCGGGCGCTCAGCGATAGCTGAAATAGGCCGGCAGGTCCTTGAGGCGCGGGTGCTTGCGGTCCTTGTCGGAGAGCACCAGCTCCGCCGCGGCCACCGGCCAGGCGATGCCGATGTCGGGGTCATCGAAGGCGACGCCGCCATCATCGGCGGGGCTGTAGTATTCGGTCACCTTGTAGACCACCTCGCAATTGTCCTCCAGCGTGCAGAAGCCATGGAGGAAGCCCGGCGGCACCCAGAGCTGGGCGCCGATGGCGGCATCCAGCGTCACCGCCACGTGGCGGCCGAAGGTGGGCGAGCCATGGCGGACATCCACGGCCACGTCGAAGATGGCGCCGCGCACCACGCGCACCAGCTTGCCCTGGGCGGTGGGCGGCTTCTGGTAGTGCAGGCCGCGCAGGGTGCCCCGGGGCGCCGAGAGGGAGTGGTTGTCCTGCACGAAGCCCATGTCGGCCACTTCGGCACGGAACACCCGGTCGCTCCAGGTCTCGGTGAAGAAGCCGCGGCTGTCGCCGAAGCGCTTCGGCGTCACCAGCTTCACGTCGGGCACATCGAAAGTCTGCACGTCCATGGGAGGGTCCTGAAGATGAGCGCGGAACGGGTCGACCGACTCGTGGCGCCTGTATAGCCCAACGGCCGGCGCGTGTCGGCTGGGCACCGGCGCCCGCCTGCCGCAGGGCGCGGATTGACAAAGGGGCGCGGGACGCGGACAGTCGCATCGTTCCGAGGGGGGCCCTGAGAGCGGGGGCTGAGAGTGGGCGCGCCGCCCTGACCCTTGAACCTGATCCGGCTCATACCGGCGGAGGGACGGGAACCTGCGGCAAGCGCATGCGTGGTCGCGGTCAGGCGAAAGCCGCACCCAATCTGCCCCAGGCGAGTCCGGATCGCTCGTGTGCCAGAGAGGATGCGCCATGAACACAGCCGTCGATCCCAGCAAGATGAGCACGGGCGGTCCCAAGACCGTCACCACCGGCCCCATCGTGGGCTCCCGCAAGCGTTATATCGAGGTCCCCGGCCAGGCCGGCATGAGCGTGCCGGTGCGGGAGATCGTGCTGTCCGATCCGGCCGAGCCGCCGGTGCATGTCTATGATTCCTCGGGCCTCTACACGGAATGCGCGCCCGCCGTGGACCTCGACGCCGGCATCCGTGGCCAGCGCGAGGCATGGGTGGCCGGGCGCGGCTTCGAGGCGGTCGTCCCGCGCGAGGTGAAGCCGGAGGACAACGGTTTCGCCGGAGACCGGCTGGTGGCGGCCTGCCCCGCCGAGCGCACCATCCGCCGCGCTGCCCCCGGCCAGATGGCGACCCAGTACGAGTTCGCCCGCGCCGGCATCATCACTGAGGAGATGGTGTTCGCGGCCGCTCGCGAGAACCTCGGCCGCGCCGAGGCGTTGGAGCGCGCCGCCGAGGCGCTCGCCGACGGCGAGAGCTTCGGCGCCGAGATCCCGCCCTTCATCACGCCCGAGTTCGTGCGCGCGGAAATCGCCAGGGGCCGCGCCATCATCCCCGCGAACATCAACCACACCGAATTGGAGCCGATGGTCATCGGCCGCAACTTCCTGGTGAAGATCAACGCCAACATCGGCAATTCGGCCGTCACCTCCTCCGCCGCCGACGAGGTGGAGAAGATGGTGTGGGCCATCCGCTGGGGCGCCGACACGGTGATGGACCTTTCCACCGGCCGCAACATCCACAACATCCGCTCCTGGATCGTGCGCAACTCGCCGGTGCCCATCGGCACCGTCCCGATCTACCAGGCGCTGGAGAAGGTGGGCGGCGACCCGCTCAAGCTCGACTGGGAGGTGTTCAAGGACACGCTCATCGAACAGGCCGAGCAGGGCATCGACTATTTCACCATCCATGCCGGCGTGCGGCTGGCCTATGTGCCGCTCACCGCGCGGCGCACCACCGGCATCGTCAGCCGCGGCGGCTCCATCATGGCGCGCTGGTGCCTCGCGGGGCATCGCGAATCGTTCCTCTATGAGCGGTTCGACGAGATCTGCGACATCATGCGCGCGTATGACGTCTCCTTCTCGCTGGGCGACGGCCTGCGCCCCGGCTCCATCGCCGATGCCAACGACGCCGCCCAGTTCGCCGAGCTGGAGACCCTGGGGGAGCTCGCCAATATCGCGTGGCAGAAGGGCTGCCAGGTCATGATCGAGGGGCCGGGCCACGTGCCCATGCACAAGATCAAGGCCAACATGGACAAGCAGCTCAAGGCCTGCGGCGAGGCGCCGTTCTACACCTTGGGCCCGCTGACCACCGATATCGCGCCCGGCTACGATCACATCACCTCCGGCATCGGCGCGGCCATGATCGGCTGGTTCGGCTGCGCCATGCTCTGCTACGTCACGCCCAAGGAGCATCTGGGCCTGCCGGACCGCGACGACGTGAAGACCGGCGTCATCACCTACAAGATCGCCGCCCACGCCGCCGACCTTGCGAAGGGCCACCCGGCCGCGCAGATCCGCGACAATGCGGTGAGCCGGGCGCGCTTCGACTTCCGCTGGCAGGACCAGTTCCACCTGGGCCTCGACCCCGACACCGCGCAGAAGTTCCACGACGAGACCTTGCCCAAGGATGCGCACAAGGTGGCGCACTTCTGCTCCATGTGCGGGCCGAAGTTCTGCTCCATGAAGATCACCCAGGAACTGCGCGCCGAGGCCAAGCTCATGGAGGGGGCGGACGGCACCCTCACCGCTGAGGCCGCGGCCGAGGGCATGCGGCAGAAGTCGCAGGAGTTTCTGGCCGAGGGCGGCAAGCTCTATGTGAGCGCAGCGGAGTAATCCTTCCACGCCGAAGCATGAGGGCCCCGGCCGGCACGTTCCGGCCGGGGCCCTTTTTCGTTGTGCCGCACCTTCCGCAACGCCACGACAGAACTCATGGTTTCATATAACCTCGGTGGCACTCCGGTGGGCCTGGGCCGAGGCGCGTGCCCGCCGTCCATGCGGGGAGCAGGAATGAGCGTGGATCAAGCGGCGGCGCGGGCGAGCGCGCCGGAGGGCGGCTTTTCCCATCCCAATGCCTGGGTGCGGGAGCTGGCGCGGCTGAAGCCCGCGCCCTGGCCCTGGGGCCGGGCCATCCGCGCAGCCTTCTGCATCGGCGTGCCCTTTTCCGTGGGCTATGCCTGCGACGCCGTCGTCACGGGCATGTGGATCTCCATGGGCACGCTGATGATGGCGGCGGGAGAGCCGGAAGGCACCTATCGCGTCGTGTTCCGCCGCCTTGTGCTTTCGGGCCTCATCGGCTGCCTCGGCTACCTGGCCGGATATCTCGCGGGGCTGCCCTGGGGTGCCACGGTGGCGGCCATGGCGGTGGCGGGCTTCGCGGGCGGGCTGCTCAGCGGCTATGGCGCCATCTGGTCCATCGGCACCATGCAGGCGCTGCTGCTCGCCTCCATCGCCATCGGCGTGCCCGGCATCGGGCCCTATTGGTGGTTGAGCGTGCTCTACATGGCCGGCATGGTCTTCTACATGGCGGTGCTGGCGGTGGAGGCGCTGCTGTTTCCTCGCCGGCCGCAGCGGCAGGCGAAGACGGCTCTCGCCTCGGCGCTGGCAGGCCTCGCGGAGGCACGCGCAAAAGAACTTGGCGTGCAGGAATCGGGCGCCCAAGGGCCCGTCGCGCCTCTGGAGGCCGCACGGCGGAAGGTGACGGATGCGCTCTGCGCCCTTGCCGGCCTGATGCTGGAAGCCCGCGCCTCCAGCGGTGGCCACCACGGCGAGGCGGATGATCTCGCGGCTCTCGTGCAGGCCTGTGACGGCCTGTTCGCGGCGCTGCTGTCGTCGGAAGATGTCGGGGCGTTGCAGGCTGCGGCGGCGCGGCTCGACGCGCTCGCCAAGGCGGAAGCTCGCGGCGACCTGCCAGAGGGCGCTTCGCCGGACGGCATGCGCGACCCGCTCACCGCCGCCGTGCGCACCAGTGCCGCCGCCCTGCGTGCCGCGCCAGGGGCGGAAGCGCCGGAGCAGGTGGCGCTGCAGGCGGGCGGAGGGCTGCGCCTGCGCCTCGATCGCCTCGCGCCCGGATGGGAGAATTTGCGCGCGGCCCTCGCGCTCGGCCTGTGCATGGGCCTTGCCTATGCGGCCCACTGGGTGGACCGGCAGAGCCACTGGTTCTGGATTCCCCTCACCGTCAGCCTCGTCATGAAGCCCGATCTCGGCTCGGTGTTCGCGCGGGCGGTGCTGCGCTGCGTGGGCACCATCGCCGGCGCGGGGCTGGGCGCGGCGGCGCTCGTTCTCCTGCCCAAGGGGCAACCGGTGGTCCTCGTCATCGCCGCGCTGTCGGCGGTGCTGCCCTGGGCCATGCGCCGCTCCTACGTGCTGCAGGCGGTGGTGCTGGCGCCGCTGGTGCTACTGCTGGTGGACATCATCCAGCCCGGCCCGCGCAACATGGACTATGCGGTCCAGCGCATCGCCGACACCTTCATTGGCGGCGCCATCGTGCTGGTGTTCGGCTATTTCCTGTGGCCGCGCTCGCGCTACGGGCACCTTGCGGCGCGCTTCCATGAGGTGAAGGGCATGCTGGGCGAATATCTCCTGGCTGCCTGCGGGGTGTCCGCTTCGGGCGCGTCCCTGGGCCTCTCGGAGCACCGCCGCCGCATCTACGGGCGCCTTGCGGACATGCGCGCGACCCTGCGCATCGCCATGATGGAGCCGCCGCCCGCCTGCACCGAGGCCGGCGCCTGGTTTCCCCTCGTCGCCGGGGCGGAGCGGATCTGCGACCGCATCACCGCCCATTCCGCGCGGGCCGGTCGGGAGGCGACGCCCGAGGACGCTGCGGCATTGCGGGCGCTCGCGCGCGATATCGCCGCGACGCCGGATGAGCGGGACGCCATGGCGCCGCCGCCGATGCCGGCCGCGCCGGAGCTTTCCGCCCTCGCCGGCGGCATCATGGATGAACTCGCCCACATGGCGCGCCTGCAGGAGCCCGGCGGCTTCCCGCAGGCGCCGGGCGGCACCCCGGCGCCTGCCCGGAAGCAAGGCGATTCCGGCGGAAGCGCGCGGCGATTTCACGAAGCCGGCGGCAGTTGAGACGCGAATGGCGGATGCAAGCCTGCCGCTCGCTCGGTGGCGGCACTCGTCCGCACGCAGCCGAGCTGCCCATTGCGGTGGGGAATGCCGGGGCCAGCCGGCTAGAGCTTTTTCAAGCGAAGCCGCTTCCGGTTCGCGTGAATAAAACGTGCAATATCAATAAACTATAGAAATTTCTGCGGGCCGGTGCGTGCGGAAAATGCTCTCGGCCGGCCTCCTGCGGTGCTCCGGCCTGCCCCCGCGCCGACGGAGCTTGCCCCTTCGCGCCTCGCCGATGAACGCTGCGGCCGCCGCGCGCCACCCGCCCGAGGCTGGGCGGGTGGACGCCGTCGGCGGCGCTCCTGGCCTCCGGCCGGATCAGGCGGCCTCAACGGGCCGCTTGGCGGGTGGGGCCATGAAGGCGGGGGAGACGGGGTCGCTCACCGTCCGCGCGAGGATGGCGTCGATCTCCGCCTTCGTTTCGGCGTCGATGTGGAAGCCGTCTACCTGCGAGACCGGGTCGAGCTGGCCGGGATGGCGTGCGCCCCACAGCGCGATGGTCGGCCCCTGGTCCAGCACCCAGCGCACGGCCAGCGCCAGCACCGGCTTGCCGTAGCGCGCCTGGGCGAGGGCTCGGAGCTCCTCCACCGCCTTGAGATATTGCGGGAAGCGCGGGGCGGTGAACTTCGGGTCCACCTTGCGCAGGTCGTCGCCCTCGAAGGTGGTGGCGGGGGTCATGCGGCCGGAGAGCAGGCCCCGGCACAGGGCGCCGTAGCTCAGCACGGTGAGGCCGGTGCGCGCCGCATAGGGCAGCACGTCCGCCTCGATCTCCCGCTCGAACAAATTGTAGGGCGGCTGCACCGCATCGAGCGGGGCGGCGGCGCGGAAGGCGTCCATCTGCGCGGGGGAATAGTTGGAGACGCCGATGGCGCGGATCTTCCCCTCGCGCTTCAGCTCATCCAGGGTGCGCGCGGTCTCCTCGAACGGGGTTTCGAGATCGGGCCAGTGCACCTGGTAGAGGTCGATGGCGTCGGTCTTCAGGCGCCGCAGCGAATCCTCGATCTCCTGGCGAAGACGGGCCGGGCGGCTGTCGCGGAACACCTTGCCGTCCTTCCAGGCGAGGCCGACCTTGGTGGCGATCTGCACCTTCTCGCGCAGGCCCCCGGCCAGCGCCTTGCCCACGATCTCCTCCGAGTGGCCGAAGCCGTAGACAGGGGCGGTGTCGATGAGCGTGATGCCGCGCTCCACCGCGGCGCGGATGGTGGCGATGGCGTCCTTTTCATCGGAGCCGCCCCACATCCAGCCGCCGATGGCCCAGGTGCCCAGGCCGATGCGCGAGGTCTTGATGCCCGAAGAGCCGATTTCGATCTGTTCCATGGGGATGTCTCCAAGAGCATTTTCGAGCGAAGCGGATACCGCTTCGCGTGAGGAAAATGCGTGAACTCAAGAGCGCCAGGGCGTTTCCGTGAAACGTTCTGGCGGGTGGGGGCTCAGGCTTGTCCGGAATCGCGGGCGGCGAGGCGGCCGATGGCGGACCAGTCCTGGTCGGCGCCGCCGTTGGCGAGGAGGGTGAGGAAGCGGTCGCGCAGCAGGCTCGCGAGCGGCAGCGGCACCTCCAGCGCCTCACCGGCCGCGAGCGCGAGCTTGATGTCCTTCAGGCCCAGCGGGGCGGCGAAGCCCACCGGGTGGTCGCCGGGCTCCGCCAGCAGGCGGCCATAGGTCTTGTAGACGGGCGCGCCGAACAAGGTGGAGGTGAGAAGCTCCAGATACGCGCCCTTGTCGATACCGCCCTTGCCCACCAGCGCCATGGCCTCGCCCAGGGATTCGATGACGCAGGCGATGAGGAAATTGCCGGAGAGCTTCACGAGATTGGCGCGGGAGGGGATCTCGGAAAGCTCGAAGGTGCGCTGGCCGACCGCCTCGAACAGAGGCCGGGCTGCGGCGATCGCCTCGGGCGCGCCGGCGGCCACCACGAACAGGTTGCCGGCCGCCGCCACCTCGGGCCGGCCGAACACGGGCGCCGACACATAGAGCTGCCCGGCTTCCGCATGCGCGGCGGCGAGCCGCTCCGACAGCGCGACGGAGATGGTGCTGGCGGAAACGTGGAGGGCGCCCTTCGGCAATGTGGCGATGAGCCCTCCGGGGGCGAACACCACCTCTTCCACCGCCGCGTCATTGGCGAGCATGGTCACCACCGCCTCGCCCCGGCAGGCATCGGCCACCTCGGCCGCGCGGGCGGCACCCGCCGCCACCAGGGCATCGGCCTTGGCCTGGGTGCGGTTGTAGACGGTGACGGCGTGTCCGGCCTTCACGAGGTTTCCGGCCATGCCGGAACCCATTTGGCCCAAACCGATGAAGCCGATCTGCATGGTTTTCGTCCTCCTCGGGCGCCTGGCCCGTCCGAAAGCTTGCGCACCATGGGCGCGTGCCATTAATCTTTCAAATGGAATATCGAGATCAGATTGATCTCAATTGAAGATGAGTTGGAGCGAGGGGCGGCCATGGAACTGCGGCAGCTTCAGCATTTCGTCGCGGTGGCGGAGGAGGGGCACTTCACCCGCGCCGCGCGGCGCGCGAACATCGTCCAGTCGGCGCTATCCAGCTCCGTGCGGGCGCTGGAGGAGGAGCTGGGCGCCCAGCTCTTCGTGCGCACCACCCGCCAGGTGCGCCTCACCGCCGCCGGCCGGGTGTTCCTGGACAAGGCGCGCCATGTGCTTGCCGCCGCGCGGGAGGCGCGGGAAGCGGTGGCCGCCGTGGCGGGGCTGGAGCGGGGCGCGCTTTCCATCGGCACGGTGCAGAGCCTGCCGGCCTTCCTCGACCTGCCGGCGCTGCTGGCGCGCTTCCATGCGGCCTTTCCCGCCATCGAGGTGCGGCTGTGCCAGGGCGGCACCGGGGAGCTGCTGGAGAAGGTGCGGGCGGGCACGCTCGACCTTGCCGTGCTGCCCCTGTGCCATGCGCCGGCGGATATCGCCACCACCCTCATCGCCTGCGAGGCGCTGGTGCTGGTGTGCCCCAAGGGCCACCGGCTGACCCGCCGCGCACGGGTGGGCCTTGGCGATCTGGCCGAGGAGCCGTTCGTGGACTTCGAGCCCGGCTGGGGCACGCGGGGCGTGGTGGATCGCGGCTTTGCCCAGGCGGGGGTGGAGCGCCGCCTCGCCTTCGAGGTGAGCGATCTCGACACCCTGCTGGCCCTGGTGGCGCGGGGGCTGGGGGTGGCGCTGGTGCCCGAGGCCATCGCGCGGGCGCGGGCCTCGGCGCTGGCGGTGGTGGAGCTGGCGGAGCCGGAGCTGTGCTGGGAGCTGGTGGTGGCCCATGCGCGCCCCGGTCCCGCCACCGGCGCCAAGGCGCGCGACCGGCGGGCGGCCCTCGACGGGGCGCCGCGCGCCTTCCTCGATCTGCTCGTCGCGCCCGGCCTGGCGGAGGCGGCGGAGGCGCTGCCCGTCTGAGCGAGACGCAGGGGGCACCGGCCGACGGCCGGGGCCGATGGCGTCAGCGCGCCGGGGCGGCGAGGGCGTCGCGCAGCAGAAGGGCGATGTGGCGGGCCTTGCGGCCGGTACCGTGCTCGATCTGGTGGCGGCAGGAGAAGCCATTGGCGATGAGCGGGGCCTCGGGCGGTGTCGCGCGCACGGAGGGCAGCAGCTTCAGCTCCGCCATCTCCATGGAGGCCTCGTAGTGCTCCGCCTCCAGGCCGAACGAGCCGGCCATGCCGCAGCAGCTCGTCTCCACGATGTCGTAGGAGAAGCCGGGGATCCAGGAGAGCACCTTGCGGGTCGCCTTCATCACGCCGAAGGCCTTCTGGTGGCAGTGGCCGTGCAGCAGCGCCTTCGGCAGGTCCAGCGGCTTCAGGTCCAGCCGCAGCCCCCGGTTCTGGTACTCGCGGGAGAGGAATTCCTCCAGCAGGTAGAGCTGCTTGCCGAGGTCCCCCACCTCCGGGCCCAGCCCCAGGCTGTAGAGCTCGTCGCGCAGCGAGAGCAGGCAGGAGGGCTCCAGCCCGATGATGGGCGTCTTGGCGGCGATCTCGTCGCGGAAGGCGGCGAGAACGCGCCGGGCTTCCCCGCGCGCCTTCTCCACCATGCCGGTGGTGAGATAGGTGCGCCCGCAGCAGAGCGGCCGTCCGGGCTCGGCGTCGTCGGCGGGGGGGCGGGCCATGCGCACGCGGTAGCCGGCGGTTTCCAGCACCGTCTGGGCGGCTTCCGCGATCTCCGGGTCGAAATGGTGGCAGAAGGTGTCCACGAACAGGATCACTTCCCCGCGCGGGGCCTTCTCCGGCGCCAGGGCGGGCGTGGGGGTGAAGGGCTCGGCCGTGGGCTCGGGGATGGGCCGGCGGGCGGTGATGCCCAGCCATGTCTCGGCCACCCGCGCGGCAAGCCGCCAGCGGTTGCGCAGCCGGATGGCGGCCCGCAGCAGGCGGCGATGGCGCCCGGTCCATTCCGGCACGCCGCCGAACAGGCGGGTGCGCATCGGCACGCCTTTGATCCGGTGGCGCTGGGCGAGGTATTCGGTCTTGATGAGCGTCATGTCCACGGCGCTCGGGCATTCCTTCTTGCAGGCTTTGCACGAGACGCACAGGTCCATGGCGGCATCGAGCCGCGGGTCGGCGAAGGCCGCCGCGTCGGCGCCGTCATTGAGCGCGGCCTTGAAGGCGGCGACGCGCGCTTCCGTGGAATGGGCCTTGTCGCCGGTGATGCGGTAGGAGGGGCACATCACCCCTTTGCCGGTATTCTGACAATCCCGGCTGTGCATGCACACGGCCACCGCCTTCGCGTAATTCCCGCCGGTGGCGGGGATTCCCGAATAAGCGTCGCCGATGCCGTAGGTGTCGTAAGCCGACCAGTCGAGGAAGGTTTTCATGCCGCAAAGCTCCCGCCGCGGCCTGCAAGCAAGATTCATGCTGCGGCGGGGCCAGATGCGGTTGTGCCGCGCGCGGCGCCTCACACCGGCGGCGGCACCCCGTTGTCGAGGCCGAGCCCGGCGATGAGCTCGAAGGAGCGCAGGCGCAGCACGGGGTCGAAGATGTCGGACACCACCATCACCTCGTCCACCCCGGTCTCGGCGATGAAGGCGGAAAGACCGGCCCGCACCGTCTGCGGCCCGCCCACCACCGAGCAGGCGAGCATGCGCTGCGCCTGGGCCTTCTCGGCCGGGCTCCAGTAGGTCTCGATATCGTCGATGGGCGGCAGGGAGAGGCCCCGCGCACCGCGGAAGATGTTGGTGAACGACATCTGCTGCGTGGTGGCGAGCCGCTTCGCCTCGGCATCCGTCGCGGCCGCGATCACGTTGATGCCGGCCATGGCGTGGGGCTTGGCCAGCACTGCCGAGGGCTTGAAGCGGCTGCGATAGACGTGGAGCGCGTCCATGAGCTGGTCTGGCGCGAAATGGGAGGCGAAGGCGTAGGGCAGGCCCAGCTCCGCCGCCAGATGCGCGCCGAAGGTGGAGGAGCCGAGGATCCACAAGGGCACATCGACCCCGGCTGCGGGCACCGCCTGGAGCTTCTGCCCCGGCTCCACGGGGCGGAAGTAGGCCTGCAGCTCCAGCACGTCCTGCGGGAAGCGCTCTGCGTCGGCATGGGTGCGGCGCAGGGCGCGAAAGGTGAGCTGGTCCGTGCCCGGCGCGCGGCCGAGCCCGAGGTCGATGCGGCCGGGGAAGAGGCGGGCAAGGGTGCCGAACTGCTCGGCCACCACCATGGGGGAGTGGTTCGGCAGCATGATGCCGCCGGCGCCCACGTGGATGGTGGAGGTGCCCGCCGCGATGTGGCCGATGACCACCGCCGTGGCGGCCGAGGCGATGCCCGGCATGTTGTGATGCTCGGCTACCCAGAAGCGCCGGTAGCCCCAGCGCTCGGCGTGGGCGGCGAGGTCGCGGGCATTGTCGAGCGCGGCGCGGGCATCCGCGTCCACGGTGACGCGGACGAGATCGAGGATGGAAAAAGCCGTCATGAAGGCCCCGGATTGGCTGCAACAGGCTGCGCCGCCCCCCGCGCATGAAGCCCATGTATGCCGTCTTCCCGCCGGTTCAACCGTCGCGGTGCGGCAGGCGTGGATGGTGCGCCTGGAGAAGTCAGGGAAGAGCTGGTGCCGGCTGAGGGGATCGAACCCCCGACCTTCGGTTTACAAAACCGCTGCACTACCGCTGTGCTAAGCCGGCCCAGTTCGGAAGGCCCGCTGCCAGAGGCCGGGCCGCCAGCGCCGGGTACGAAGTGTACCGGATGCCGACGGAGCCTTCATCTCCCGGCGGCGCGCGCCCGTCAAGCCGGTGGGCGCCGGAGCCGAGGGCAAAGCCTTGCCCTTCGCCAAAAAAAGCGGCCCCGCGCCGTGCGGGGCCGTCCCGGGAGGGGCGCGGCGGCAGGCGCCGCGCCAGAGGTTCATGAGGAGCGCTCAGCGCAAGAGCGTTCCCCGGAAGGGCGTTCAGTGCCAGTGATCGATGTCGCGGTCCTTGGTCTCGGGCACGAACAACAGGCCGATGACGAAGGTCATCAACGCGATCACGATCGGATACCAGAGGCCAAAGTAGATGTCTCCGGTGGCCGCGACCATGGCGAAAGACGTCGCAGGCAGGAGGCCGCCGAACCAGCCGTTGCCGATGTGATACGGCAGCGACATGGAGGTGTAGCGGATGCGCGCGGGGAACAATTCCACCAGCGCCGCCGCGATGGGCCCGTAAACCATGGTGACGAACAGCACCAGGATGAACAGCAGCCCGATCACTGCCGCCACCTGCGGGCGGAAGATGTCGAACGGGTGTGCCATCTTCACCACTTCGGTGTTGCTGGCGGCCGTGGGATAGCCCGCGGCCTGGAGCGTCGCGGCGGCGGTTTTGTTGAAGTCGGGGCCATAAGGCACCGTCTGGTCGTTCACCTTCAGCTCCACCGGGGCACCGGCTGGGCCGGGCGCGGTGGAGTATTTGACACCCGCCTTGGCCAGGAAGTCACGGGCGAGATCGCACGGCTGGTTGTAGACGCGCGTTCCGACCGGATTGAACAGCGAGCCGCAATTGGCCGGATCGGCGACCACCGTCACCCGCACGTTCTGCACCGCCTTCTCCAGCGGAGGGTTGGCATAGGTGGTGATGAGGTTGAACAGCGGGAAGTAGCTCGCCGCCGCGATGAGGCAGCCCGCCAGGATGATGGGCTTGCGCCCGATCTTGTCGGACAGCCAGCCGAAGAACACGAAGAACATGGTGCCGAACACCAGCGACCACGCGATCAGGAGGTTGGACGTATAGCCGTCCACCTTCAGGATCGATTGCAGGAAGAACAGGGCATAGAACTGGCCCGTGTACCAGACCACGCCCTGGCCCGCGACCAGGCCGAACAGGGCCAGCAGCACGACCTTCATGTTGCCCCACTGGCCGAATGCTTCGGCGAGCGGCGCCTTGGAGGTGGTGCCTTCCTCCTTCATCTTCTTGAATGTGGGCGATTCGGAAAGCTGCAGCCGAATCCACACGGAGATACCGAGCAGGGCGATGGAAACCAGGAACGGCACGCGCCAGCCCCACTCGCGGAACGCTTCCTCGCCCGTCACCGTGCGGGTGACGAGGATGATGATGAGCGAGAGGAACAGGCCCAGCGTGGCCGTGGTCTGGATCCAGGAGGTGTAGAAGCCGCGCCGGCCATGGGGTGCGTGCTCGGCCACGTAGGTGGCGGCGCCGCCGTATTCGCCGCCGAGCGCGAGGCCCTGCAGGAGGCGCAGCGCGATCAGGATGATGGGCGCGAGGATGCCGATGCTGGCGGCATTGGGCAGGATGCCGACGATGAAGGTCGACAGGCCCATGATGAGAATGGTGATGAGGAAGGTGTACTTGCGGCCCACGAGATCGCCGAGCCGGCCGAACACCAATGCCCCGAAGGGACGCACCAGGAAGCCGGCGGCGAAGGCAAGCAGCGCGAAGATGTCCCGCGTCGCTGGCGGGTAGGCGGAGAAGAACTGCGCGCCGATGATCGCCGCCAGCGAGCCGTAGAGATAGAAGTCATACCATTCGAAGACGGTACCGAGGGACGAAGCGAAGATGACCCGCTTCTCTTCCCGCGTCATGGGGCGAGGGGCTGCCGCCGCCCGCGCGGTGGTTACGCTCATGGACATGTCCTCCCACGTCGATGCCCCGGCCGTGTTCCCCGGCGGGGCTGAGCTCAGGCTGTCGCGCTGCCGCTGTGCGGGCCGAGGGGGAGGGAAGGCCACGCCGAGGACGCCGCGCGATGATGCGCGCCGGCCAGCGGCGGCAAGGCGTTCCTCCTTCGGCCCGGCGCACCGCCTCTTTGATCGGGCGGTTCGGCAGGGCTGGGCGCACATGCGCCTGAGCTATTGTGGCGGGGATGATGGTATTCGACGATAGTCTATTAGTCTTAGGTGCAATGCCGCAAGGTGATGGTCGCCGGTAACACCGTGGCGAAACCTGGTGAAACGGGGGCCTCAGCCCCGCTTCAGCGCGCGGCGCGCCATGCCGAGCGAGAGCGCGGCGGCATTGGAGACGTTGAGGCTCTTGATGGCGCCCGGAAGGTCGATTCGCGCCAGCACATGACAGGTTTCGCGCGTGAGCTGGCGCAGGCCCTTGCCCTCCGCGCCGAGCACAAGGGCCAGCGGCGCGTGCAGGTGCGTGTCCTCCAGGTCGGCCGCGCCCTCGCTGTCGAGGCCCACCACCAGCATGCCGTTGTCCTTCAGCTCGTTGAGTGCGCGGGCGAGGTTCTGCACCAGGCAGATGGGCACGTGCTCCAGTCCGCCTGAAGCGCTCTTGGCGAGCACGCCGGTGGCCACCGGGCTGTGGCGCGCGGTGGTGACGATGGCGCTGACCGCGAACGCAGCCGCCGAGCGCACGATGGCTCCCACATTGTGCGGATCGGTGATCTGGTCGAGCACCAGCACGAGGTCGGTCTTGGCGATGTCCTTCAGGCGGGGGGAGGGCAGGTGGTCCACCTCCGCCAGCAGCCCCTGGTGCACGGCGTCCGCGCCCACGAGCTTGTCGATTTCCGACGGCCGCACGATCTGCGGCTCCACCGGCAGCGTGAAGCCGGCCTCCACGAGGCGGTGCGCGCCATTTTCCGTCGCCAGGATCTTGCGGAAATGGCGCGCCGGATTGGCAAGCGCCTCGGCCACCGTATGCCAGCCATAGAGCAGGGCCACGTCGTCCTCCCCCGCCCACGCGGGCGCGCCGCCGCCGGTGCGGCGCGGGCGGAAGCCGGGCGGCCCGCCATGTGGTCCTCCTCCCTTGCCGGCAAAGGGGCGCCGGGGGCCGGAGGGGCGGGCGGGCTTGTGGGGTGGGCGCTCTGACATGGGGGAGGCTTTGTCAGAGCCGGCGCTGCCGCGCAAGGGGCCTGCACGCATGGCCGGCGGCGTGGAGCTGCCCCTGTCCGCGGGACGTCGTCCACAGCTCGCTGCGGGAGATGCGTTTTTGCGGGCGCAGCGGGGTTGACTTGGACGAAGGCGGCTTACATAACCCCGTTCCTCGGCCGGCGGCTCGATCCGATCGCGCCGCCAACCGGCAATCCGCCGGGGGATCGAAACTAAGCTTTGCTTGTGTGTCGATCCGCTGCCGAGCCGTCCCATCCGGGGCGGAAGCGACGACGGGCCGTCGTATGGAGGGGTGCCCGAGTGGTTAAAGGGGACGGACTGTAAATCCGTTGGCTCTGCCTACGTTGGTTCGAATCCAACCCCCTCCACCACCCGTCGTCGTCATCGCCGGAAGCCGGCGCGGCCTCGTCAATGAGGCGCGCCGGGCTTCGGCGGAAGATCCGAGCGAAGTGCGCGGTTGTCTGCCCTTCGGGCGGATATGGCGCGAATGTGTGTCGGGCCGAGCGGGCGCTGGTTTCAGGCTCGTGCACAGCTCTTTCGCAGCTGCCGGGCGCATGTTATGGCATCGGCGCGACGCGGGTGTAGCTCAATGGTAGAGCAGCAGCCTTCCAAGCTGAATACGAGGGTTCGATTCCCTTCACCCGCTCCATTCCTCATATGATTCGCCGGCAAGCCTTCTGTGCGCTGAAGCACGGGTCTTGCATCGGAGCGCGAAACCCCCTATCCCACGGCGGCTTTTTTTGCGGCCCGCGCGGGCGCCCGACCGACTGAGAGAGAACGATGGCCAAAGAGAAGTTTAACCGTTCGAAGCCGCACTGCAACATCGGCACCATCGGTCACGTTGACCATGGCAAGACGTCGCTGACGGCCGCGATCACGAAGATCCTGGCGGAGACCGGCGGCGCGACCTTCACGGCCTACGACCAGATCGACAAGGCGCCTGAAGAGAAGGCGCGCGGT
>NZ_JBAFWH010000020.1:0-60188 GCF_043195015.1 Xanthobacter sediminis
TGGGCGCCTTGCATCACAGCGCGCCCGGCCTCTGCGTCACGCTGCCGGGTGCTGGCGCGCCGGGGACGATCCGCTCCGCGTCGCGAAGGAGACATTCGGCAGAATGAAGCGTTCCGCTGTTTCCGGCTCACTTCAGCCCCTGTGGAGTCCATTGATCGTTTCGGCGCGAGCGTTGTCTGCTGCGTTTGGCGTCGCGGGCCGCTGAGTTTTGGCCGCCTCCATCGCCGTGATGAATGAAGGCATAGAGCACGAAGGCAGCGTCTATGACGTCGAGCCGGGGCACCCAACGATCAATCCGGCGCGACCGGGGCTTTCCGGAACAGCGGAAGCGCCAGTATCAGCGCGATGGCGACAAGGGCGGCATTGACGCCGAGCGCCATGGGATCTGCCGGGCGAATACCCCAGACGACCCCGTGGGCCGCAACGGCGGCCAGCATCGCGAGGGCCGTGGCAAGGCGCAGGCCGCGTCCCACCCGAGACGCGTCCCCGGCCAGCCGGGCATAGGCGAGGGCGGCGACCATGGTTCCGGCGTAGATGGAGAGCGGCGGGGCTGCGGCGACCAGGGACGCCAGGGCCGTGGCGGCGAAGGCGAGCGGCTGGCTCCATCCGAGCGCTGACCAGGCCTTCTCCCAGCCCGGCTGCGCGCGTCCCTTGTCGCGCCGGCGCACGAGCCAGATGGTGACGCCGTTGTAGGCGATGACGGACAGCGCGAGCCCCAGCACGCCGTACGCGAGCTTCACGGGCAGGCCGCCGAACCAGCCGAAATGGACGGGCTGCAATGCGCCGAGAATCTGCTGGCCGACACTGCCCGTCTCCAGCCCGCCATCGCCCAGCGGCTGTCCCGCGCCGTCGAAATAATAGACATTGGACAGGGCGAGGTGTCCCTGCGTCTTCATGCCCAGATGCACCACCTGCCCCGCCGTGGCCACGTGCTGCAGGTTCGCGGTCACGAATTCCGCATCGGGCGAGCCGGTCCTCACGTGGCGGATCATCATGGCGATGTCGGGCACGGGCGCGGGGGTGTCATCCGCCTGCGGCATGGGCCCGAGAATTGTGGAAAAGGCCTTCTCGGAATTGCCGTCATAGGCCGCCAGCGCCAGCACGCCGACGATCAGCGTCGACAGGCCGATCAGGGCCCCGGTGAGCGACACGGCGATGTGAAACGGCAGGCCCCATACCGCAAGTCGGTTGTGCAGGTCCGCCTCCCGCAGGCGACGCGATCCGCCCCAGCGCAGCGCGAAGGCATCCTTGAAAATGCGGGGATGCGACAGCACGCCCGAGATCAGAGAGGAGAGCAGCGCCACGCCGACGAGCCCGACAAGGAGGAGCCCCCATGTGCGTGGCAGGTGCAGCGCGGTATGGAGCTCGGCGACAAACTCCGACCATGGCGCCGCGATGGGAGTAACGAGCTCGCCCCGTGTATTCGCAAGCCACGCGCCCTCCACGCCGCTCGCGTCATCGTGGAAATAGACCGCGAGCCGGGAGCTGCTTCCGCTGGGGCCAATCACGAACAGGTCGTGGGCGGCGCCTTCGGCTTTCGCCTTCTCATGGCCATTGGCGACAACTGCGGTGATGGTATCGATGCTCAGGCCCGGCGCGACCACTGGCGCATCCGGCTGCTCCCAGCGCTGCAGCTCGTTCGTGAAGACGGCCACCGTGCCGCTCAGGCAGACGATGTAGATCAGCGCGGCGAAGGCGAGACCCAGCGCCGAATGGCCTGCCAGCATCTCGCGCACGAAGGCGGGCGACAGGAAGGACCGGCGAGCGGGCTGTGTGTTCGCTCGCGTATCCATCACGAAAACAGCCCGGGCAGGAATGCCACGCCATAGCTGATGGCGCTGACGGCCAGCAGGACGCCGGTCGCCCGCAGGAGCCTGGCGTCGCACAGCGTCCATGCCATCCCTCCGCCCCACAGCACCGGCACCAGCAGGCCGCCGAGCACGACGCGGTCGTGGATTTCGAGGGGCATCGCGAGCGCGAACGCGATCCCGAGGCCGATGGCGGCCACGCCCGAAAGCACGATGGCGAGAAATGCCTTGGCCGTGCCGCGTGCCCAGTTCGTGCGCCGGGCCTGCGGCGCGAGGGATGTCTCGCGCACGGCCCGAAGGCGAGCGGATCTGTAGTCCGCGCCCGCGAACACGACGAGGTAACCCATGAGCGAGAAGGCGAGCAGCCCGTGGGCGAGCCCCAGCTCGGGTCTCCAGCTGAGCACCATCGCCATGCCGCCGGCCGCGATCAGCAGCCAGCCGACCGCAAGGTGCTGCGGCCGGGCATCCGACCGGCGCTGCCATCGGCGCCGCAGGAACAGCACGCCCGCGAGCATGGACAGGATGGCGCCGAGCGTGAGCGACGCATGGAGAAGGGGTAAGGCCGGCATCGGATGTCCTTATGCCCCTTCGGAACGTGCGCCTGAGGCCGGGCACGACCACGCAGGCGCTATGCAGAAAATGCCGCTCGTGGCTGGTGCGGCGGGGTGGCGCGGCGCGCGGATCGAGGGGGATGGCTGCTTGACGAGGGATGACGCGGCGCAAGTCCGCCTGGGCCGACGATGCCGGAGCATTCGGTGAAGCGTGGCTTCGAAGCGCATCCCGTCGCCGGAATTTTCGCCCGCGAATGCGGGATGTCGTCGTGGCGCGCACATGCTGGCCGTCAACCACTGCGCGAGAGCAGGCCGCGCCCGGCCTGGCCCGCGGCCGCTCCGGCCATCGCCTTGCGCGCGCGGCTGACACGCCCCGCCCTTTTCTTCCACCAGATCACCACCCCCGTCACCGAAAGCCCGGCAATGGCCACGCCCGTGATGGCGATGAGGATGCGGCCGGGCAGGCCGAGGATGCGACCGCCATGGATGGGCAGCTGCATCTGCAGGAAGATGTCGCCGGCGGTGCCGACACCGGGGATCATGGACCCCGTGGGCTTTGCCGTCACGCCGTCGAAATACAGCCAGCGCAGGCCAAGCGCCGCGTCATGGTCACCGAAGGATGCGCCGAAGGTGTTGTAATGGGGGGAATAGAAGACCTCGTGCGGCGGCTCGTTCCAGCCGCGGGTCCGTGCATCTGCGCGCGCGGCTTCCAGCATGGTGTCGAAGCTCAGGACACGCGGGCTGGCCTTCTCGCCCGGCGGCCCCGAGAATGGCCCCGGCGTGAGCCGCGAGAATAGGCTGACGACGGGCTCCAACACCTCATACCGCAGGTTCATGGCCACGGATGAGACCGCCACCAGCAGCAGCACGGCGAACAGCCACAGGCCTGTCGCACGGTGCAGGTCGAGGTTGAGCCGGAAGCTGGAGCCGCCCTTCACACCGAAGGCCGCGCGCCATTTGGAGAGGAAGGGACGCCCGCGCGGGAAGGTCAGCACCAGTCCCACAATGCTGTCGATCACCCAAAGCACGGCGACCAGCCCCATGAACACCACGCCATATTCACCGGGCAGGCTGAGGTTGTGGTGGAATTCATAAAGAAACGGGATTAGCCGTTCGCGCGAGAAGCAGCATTCGCCCCACAGGCGTTCGGAGAGAATTTCGCCGCTCACCGGGTCGACGCTGAACCAGTTCTTGTCCAGCTCCACCGGAATGCCGGTGGCAGGGTCCGGCCGCCCCGTGGCTCCCACGCGCGCCGCCCGGCCGGGCTCGCGCGGAAGATCCATGTACCAGACGGAACGATCCGGATGGCCGGCTTCCACGCGCCTCGCCAGTTCCTCCGCCGGCAGGGGCGTGCCTTGAGCAGTGGCGCGGTAGACCTTGGGGTTCAGCCACTCGTCCAGCTCCTGGTTGAACGCCAGCACGCTGCCGGTGAGGCCGGCGATGACCAGAAACAGCGCCGTGGAGAGGCCGAGAATGCGATGGCTCCACACGAGAAGCGGGCGCAGCGTGAAAGTGCGCGCCGCCGTCTTGTTCACGCCTGTATCGCCCATGGATATCACCAGCGGTACTTGGCGGACGCCAGCACGGTGCGGCCCTCCGTCCAGTACCAATAGCCTTCGTTCAGCAGCGCTACTTCATCATCGAAGAGGTTCTTGGCGTTCAACTGGAACTTCCAGGCGTCTTTCTCATAATAGAGGGCGGCGTCGACGAGCGTCTGCGCCTTGTTCTTGTAGGTGTTGGCATTGTCGGCCCAGAACTCGCCGATGTAGCGTACGCCGGCGCCCACGCCGAAGCCCTTCAGCGCCTGATCCTGGAACATGTACTTCACCCAGACCGAGCCGGTATTTTCCGGCATGTTCACCGGAACATTGCCGATGGTGGCGATGTCGAGGGAGGAAATAATCTCGCCCTTGGAATAGGTGTAGGCCGCCGTCATCTCGAGGCCGGGCAGAGGCGCCGCGGAGGCCTCGAGCTCGATGCCCCGGACCCGGATGTCGCCCACAGATGAATAATAAAGGTTGGTGGGGGGCACCGCCACGGCGTAGTTCGTCTGGGTGATCTGGTAGGCCGCGAGCGTGAAAAGCGCCTTCATGAAGTTCGGCTGATACTTGACGCCGGCCTCATACTGCTCACCGTAGGACGGCGCGAGAAGGTTGCCGGAAAGATCGACATTGCTGGACGGCAGGAATGACGTCGCATAGCTCGCGTAAGGGGCGACGCCGTTGGAGAATTCGTAGAGCAGGCCGGTCTGCCAGGTGAAGGCATCGTCATCGCGGTTCTTGCCGACGATGGAGTAGGAGTTTGTATTATCCTGCGATGCGAAATCCTGCCGCACGCCGATGTTGAAGTGCCAGCCGTCGCCGAATTTCATCTGGTCGCTGGCATAGAGTCCGAGCTGGTTGGTGGTGATGTCAGAGGTGCTGCTGATCGCCGGCATGATGGCGTTCATCGGCAGGTTGGGCATCAGCAGGTAAAGGGGCGTGATGTCGTTGACGCCGCCAAAGCCGAGGCCCTGGTTGTTGCTCATCCAGAGATAGTCGAGCCCGAACAGCACCCTGTGGTTCACTGCGCCGGTCGCGAATTTCGCCTCAGCCTGGTTGTCCACGGCGAAAGTGTCGAGCGTCTCCTTCAGGTTCACAGGGTAGCGCCCGATCACCAGCGGCGAGATGAAGCCGTAAAGTTCGCCATAATAGGCATGCTCGTCGATGTGGCCGTACCTGAGGTTCTGGCGGGCAGACCAGACATCGTTGAACTTATGCTCGAGCTTGTAGCCGATCTGTTCCTGGGTCTGCTTGATGTCGTTGAAATTGGTCGATGCCGGAATACGAGAGGGCGGGACGGTGGGGCCCAGCTGAAGGTAGTAATTCGACGCCGGGACGTTCGCATCCAGGATGCTGCCGATGATGGTGAAGTTCGTGGAATCGTTCCGGAACGTGACTGAGGGCGCCAGGTAAAGCTCGTTATTCGGCGAATCCGTAACCGACCCGTCCGCCTTGCGGGCGACGCCGGTGAGCCGGTAGAGGACGGACCCGTTTTCGGTGGCAGGGCCGCCGAAATCAAACGCGACCTGGTACCACGCGGGATCGCCGATCTGCACCTCCGCCTCGCCGAATGCCTTGTCGGTCGGCAGCTTCGAGATGCGGTTCACGAGGCCGCCGGGAACCGTCTGGCCATAGAGCACGCTGGCCGGGCCCTTGATGATGTCGATGCGTTCCAGGCCATAGGGCTCGGTGCGGAAATAGGCGAACGAGCCGTTTGCCTGCCGCAGGCCGTCCTTGTAGTCGCCGAGCTGCGTGGTCGGGAAGCCGCGCACGTAGATGACATCGAACCGGGGTTCATAGCCGTAGATGCCGGTCACGACACCGGCCGTGTAGCCGACGGCATCGACCACGCTCTGCGCGCCGCGGTCGCTCATTTCCTCGCTGGAGACCACGGAGATGGAGCGCGGCGTCTCGATAAGCGGGGTGTCGGTCTTGGTGCCGGCGGCGCTGTTCGTTGCCACATAGCCGCCCACCGGGCCCCAGGCCGTCGCTGTATTGGATTGCACTTCAACCGCGGGCAGGGAGACGCTGTCGGCCTGCTGCGCGTGGGCAATGGAGGCTGTAACCAGCAGCGTGCCGAGAGCAACGGGCAGGCGCGGCGAAGAAAGAAGGTGGTTTCGTAGATCGCGCATCTATTTTCCGCTGCACAAATGTATTTAAGTTGGCAGCAATATAGACCGTAGGCGCTTCGGTACAATGGATTGTGGCGGATTTAAGCTCACTCTATAGTTTTTCTATTTCGAAGAATGATCCGGTAGCGCAGTTGCGGGCTCGCGGATTTCGATGGCTGGGCGCGGATGGTCGGCGCCGGCTGGAGGGCGCGGCGCGGCTCCAGGATCTCGACGGCATGCCGCCATTCCCATCGATCGTGCGAACCCGAAGCGGACGCGTTCCTCCGGAAACGTTCGCACGGCCTACAAGCCATTCATGAGACTGCAATTTTATCCGGCGGATGGGTCCGAGCCGCGCCACCCGGGCCAGAGCCGGCGCGGTTCGCGCTGCGCACTTTGTTTTCCCACTTGGCCCAGCCTGTTACAGACATAAGCGTCGCCCCCATGCGGGGGCGTGGATTGAAACACCACCCAGAACCCAGGGTCGCCAAGGTTATCACCCCGCTCGTCGCCCCCATGCGGGGGCGTGGATTGAAACACCACCACCCGCGCCTTGTTGGCGGCGATGTAGGGGTCGCCCCCATGCGGGGGCGTGGATTGAAACGAATTATCGATCTTGACAGACTGCACACCGGCGATGGTCGCCCCCATGCGGGGGCGTGGATTGAAACGCCCACTTCGGGGGCGGCTTCCGGTGTCGTCTCGGTCGCCCCCATGCGGGGGCGTGGATTGAAACACGCCGATGCCAGAGGCTTGCGACACCCCGGCGGCCCGTCGCCCCCATGCGGGGGCGTGGATTGAAACGCGACGATGATTGCCTCGACTGGCGGCAGCATCTCGTCGCCCCCATGCGGGGGCGTGGATTGAAACATATCAAGCGCGACGTGCGGGCGACCGCCGGCCGTCGCCCCCATGCGGGGGCGTGGATTGAAACTCGGTGGTGATCCACCCCAGGGCGTAGCTTGCCGGGTCGCCCCCATGCGGGGGCGTGGATTGAAACGGTTCGTGTCGTATGAGCCGTACAACGTGGTGCGTCGTCGCCCCCATGCGGGGGCGTGGATTGAAACACGCTCTTGCCCGAGCGGGCGGCATAGACGCGGGCACGTCGCCCCCATGCGGGGGCGTGGATTGAAACCAGTACAAGAGCTGCATCATGTGGCGCAAGGTGACGCGTCGCCCCCATGCGGGGGCGTGGAATGAAACGGCGTCCTGCTCAGGAGACGCTTCATCGACAGCCGGTCGCCCCGAATGCGGGGGCGCGTCGCAGGCGGGGGGCGCCGAAGGGGGGCTGGGCTGCCGGCGCTCGGCGGAACGCGATCGCGTCGGCGAGGCGGCTGTCCCGTTGATCGCACCTCTCCGATGCGTACGCCCTGCCGCCCCTCGCGGGAATGGTCGATCATTGAGCATCTCACTGTGAGCGGCCTACAGAAAATGCCCGCTTTGGCGGCGGAGGAATATCATCATACTGATATAAAAGTATTTTTTAAAAATCACGCTGCTCGTACTTTGACCTTTCCGCGTGCTTCCCGTCTCCGTAAGCTGCTCACAGATCGGCGGAGGAGTGATCAGCATGGGCGAGAATCACGACCACGGGGCAGGTTCGGGGACGGTGCTCGAGGTGCCCAGCGCCACCCTGAAGGGGAACCAGGCGTACGACATGCTCCGGCGCGAGATCGTGTCGTGCCGCTTCCTGCCCGGCACCCGCTTCACTGAAGCGGAGCTGATGGAGCGCCTTGAGATCGGCAAGGCCAGCTGCCGCATCGCGCTCCAGCGGCTGATCCAGGATGGCTTCGTCGTCTCCATGCCCCGCCACGGCTATCGCGTGGCGCCGATCACCGTGAAGGACGTGGAGGAGGTGTTCGCGCTGCGCATGGTGCTGGAGCCTCTGGCGGCGCGCGGCGCGGCCGGCCGCGTGAACCGCGCGCACCTGGAACGCCTGGAGGAGGCGTGCCGCGTCAAGGTGCCGATCGATGTGGGCAACCAGATCGACTTCTTCCTGGAAGCCAACCGCAGCTTCCACATGGCCATCGCGGAGGCCGCCGGCAACCAGCGCCTGTGCCGCACCCTCTCCAGCTTGCTGGATGAGATGACCCGCCTCGTCGCGCTCGGCTTCGGCGTGCAGCGCGTGCGGCCGAACATCGCCAACGACCACGTGCTGCTCATTGAATACCTCACCGCCGGCGATGCCGCCGCCGCCGCCGAAGTGGCGCGCCGCCATGTGGAGACCTTCCGCGAGATGACCATGGAAAAGGTCATCGCCAGCCTGCGCGACTCCTCCTCCGTGGTCCCGGTGGGGCCGTCCTCCAGCATGATCGGGAGCGACCGGTGAGCGTGGTACGACTGGAAAGCGTCGGAAAGTCCTTCACCCGGCGCGATGGCGAGCAGCTCGAGGTTCTCCGGAACATCGACATCGAGGTGCCGGATCGCGCGATCGTGGCGCTGGTGGGGGCATCGGGCTGCGGCAAGAGCACCCTCCTCAACATCGTGGCCGGCCTCGTCTCGCCGGACCAGGGCACGGTCTACCTCAAGGACACCAAGGCGAGCGCGTTCAAGGACTGGCGCTCCATGACCTACATGTTCCAGGAGGACCGCCTGTTTCCCTGGCGCACCACGGCCCAGAACGTGGCGCTGGGCCTGGAGGCCTTCGGCGTGCCGCGCGCCCAGCGGCGCGAGCGGGTGATGCAGGTTCTGGAACTGGTGGGGCTGGAGAAGTTCGCGGATTCTTTTCCCCACGAACTCTCCGGCGGCATGCGCTCGCGCGCCGCGCTCGGCCGCAGCCTCGTCACCGAGCCCTCCATTCTCTTGATGGATGAGCCCTTTTCCAAGCTCGACCCCTCCATCCGCTCCCAGATGCATGAGGAAGTGCTCCGCATCGCCGCGCTGAAGGGCATGTCGGTGGTGTTCGTCACCCACGATGTGGAGGAGGCCGTGGTGCTTGCCGACAAGATCGTGGTGCTGATGCCACGGCCCGGCCGCATCAAGGAAACGCGGCGGATCGAGCTTCCCCATCCGCGCAATCCCCTGTCGCCCGAGGTCGCGGAAGAAGTGCGCCAGCTGCGCCTTGCCCTGTGAGCCCGCCCGTCCCTCCCGTCAGCAGAACCGGTGCCATGACGCGCTCCCAACTCCAGATGATCCAGGATCGCCGGCTGCGCCTGATCGGCCTGCGCATGCTGCTGCTGTTCGGCCTTCTTGCCGCGTGGCAGCTCGCCTCGCTGAATGCGCCCGCCTTCATCCTCCCCAGCCCGGAAAAGGTGTGGGGCGTGTGGACCCGGCTTGTGGTCACCTCGGGCTTCTGGGCTGATTTCGGCATCACCTTCTACCGCATCGCCATGGGCTTCGCGATCGCCACCGTGGTCGGTGTCGTGCTGGGCCTGGTGCTTGGGGCCAGCCGCACCTTCGGTGAGTTCTTCGAGCCGGTGCTGGTCATCATCAACACCGTTTCGTCCTCCATCTGGGCCATCTTCGCGCTCATCTGGTTCGGCTTGTCCAACTGGTCCACCATCTTCGTGGTGTTCATGACGGCGATGCCGCTGATCCTGACCAACGTCTGGCAGGGCACGCGGACGGTGAACCGCGAATACATCGAGCTTGCCCAGACCTTCCGCATGTCCAAGGCGCAGGTGCTCACCAAGATCTACCTGCCGACCATCCTGCCCCAGTTCTTTGCCGGCGCACGCCTTGCCTTCGGCTTTGGTGCCCGCGTGAGCATCGTGGCCGAGACGCTCGGGGCGTCCAGCGGCATCGGCTATCGGCTGCGCCAGGCGGCGGACCTCGTGCAGACCGACCAGGTGTTCGCGTGGACGCTGACGCTGGTGGTCCTGATGATCGTCCTCGAGGCGGTCGTTCTAAAGCCTCTCGAAAGGCATCTGTTCTCCTGGAGGGAGCGCCGGTCGGCTTAAGTTTAAGAAAAGTACGACGAAAACAACCTTTCACCTCAGGGGACTTGTTATGAAGCGTCTTACTCTTCTCGCCGCGGCCATCGCCGTTGGCCTCTCCGCTCTGCCCGCCGAGGCGGCGAAGGTGCGGATCGGATACTGGAGCTCGGGCGTCAGCCTCGGCTTCGGCTCGTTCCTTGAGAGCGGGAAATTCATGGAGAAGCAGGGACTTGAGGTCGAGTACGTCAAGTTTCCCGATGTGAATGCGCCCACCAAGGCCATGGCCGCCGGCGCCATTGATTTCGCCATCGGCGCCAGCGCCGGCAGTGCCTTTGCCGTTGCCTCCGAAGGGCTGCCCATGAGCATCGTGCTCGCCACCCAGGTGGCGGACCTCGATTTCGTGGTGCCGGAGGATTCCCCCATCAAGAAGATGGAGGAGTTGAAGGGCAAGAAGATCGGCATGTCGCCCGCCGGCAGCGCCACCGCCGCCATCACCTCCGCCATCCTGGTCAAGAATTACGGCATGGCGCAGAGCGATTTCGAGGCGGTTCCGGGCAATGATTCCCGCCTCGCCCAGTTCCTGGCCCAGAAGAATATCGACGCCGCGGCCCTGCGCACAGTCACCATCGCGCTCCTGCCCGACATGAAGCTGCGCAAGATCTCCACCTTTCGCGAGGAGTGGAAGAAGATCACCGGCAAGGAAGCCCCGCCCGTGCTCGGCGTGGGCCTGATGCGCAACGCGTGGCTGACGGAGAACCCGAAGGCCGCCGCCCAGGTCATCGCCGCCATGCGCAATGCCTATGAGGCCGGCAAGGCCGACAAGGAGGCTGTCGCCAAGGCACTGATGGCCGCCGGCAATATTCCGGAAGCCGATGCGAAGGCCTATGCCGCTTTGTGGGACGGCATCTACACCGTCACCATGGACCCCGCCGCCGTCGCCTCCCTGAAGGCGGAGTTCGAGGTGTTCAAGAGCGTGGGCGTGGTCCAGGGCTCCCTGCCCGATGCAGCCCTGAACGCGGCGCCTTACGAGGCCTCCAAATCCATCAAGTGATCGCGTCCCCCACACGTTGAGATGCGCCCCGCGAGGGGCGCGGAACCAAGATAGGAACGGGGCCCACGGGCCCCGGGCCCAACCCGGTGTGCCCTGAAATCGCGCGCACCGAAGATTTTCACGCCCCAAGAAGAGAGAAAGTGGAATGCCCGAGACCCTGCCCAAGACAATGAAGGCCCTGGTGCTGAAGCAGCATGGCGACGTGACCGACCTTGAGGTGTTGAACGATTATCCGGTGCCGTCCGCCAAGGCCGGCGAAGTCGTCATCCGGGTCGGCGCCTCCTCCTTCAACTATCACGACGTGTTCACGGTGAAGGGCATGCCGGGCATCAAGGTGCCGCTGCCCGTCATCATCGGCCTCGATATGGCCGGCGAGATCGTGGAGCTGGGCGAAGGCGTCACCGATTGGGCCGTGGGCGACCGCGTTCTGGTGAACCCGCTCAACCCCAAGGTGGGCCTGATGGGCGAGATGGCGGACGGCGGCATGGCGCAATATTGCGCGGTCACCGCCGGCCAGCTCATCAAGATGCCGAAGGACGTGAGCTTCGTGGATGCGGCCTCGCTCCCCGTGGCCTACGGCACCGCGCACCGCATGCTGGTCACCCACAACACGGTGAAGAAGGGCGACAAGGTCCTCATCCTCGGCGCCTCCGGCGGCGTGGGCACGGGCTGCGTCATGCTCGCCAAGCAGATGGGCTGCGAGGTGATCGCCTGCGCCGGCTCCGACGACAAGATGGCCCGCCTGAAGGAACTGGGCGCGGACCACGTGGTGAACTATCGCACCACCGACTTCTCCAAGTGGGCCATCGGCCAGTATGGCAAGCCCCAGCGCCGCACCTATGACGGTGGCGTGGACGTGGTCATCAACTTCACCGGCGGCGACACCTGGCTGCCATCCCTGAAGTGCGTGAAGCGCGGCGGCAAGATCCTGACCTGCGGCGCCACTGCCGGCCACGATCCCAAGGAGGACCTGCGCTACATCTGGAGCTTCGAGCTGCAGATCATCGGCTCCAACTCCTTCTACCACGACAACCTCGCCTCGCTCATGGACATGATCCAGGAAGGCTCGCTGAAGCCGGTGGTGGACAAGGTTCTGCCGCTCGAAGAGGCCGCCGAGGGCCTGCGCATGATCCGTGACCGCGAGGTCATGGGCAAGATCGTCGTTACCCCCTGAGAGGCTGCCATGTCTGACGCACCCCTGACCAAGGAACAGGTGGAAGCCCTGCTGCTGAAGGGCCCCTTCCACCAATGGCTCGGCCTCACCGTGGAAGAGGTGGGCGAGGGCACCATTCGCCTGCGCGCCAAGTGGCGGCCGGAATGGGTGGTGAATGCCGAGAAGGGCTATGCCCATGGCGGCATCCTCGCCACCCTCGTGGACCTCACCGCCGATTGGGCGCTGGTGTCCAAGACCGGGCGCGGCGTGCCCACCGTCGACCTGCGGGTGGATTACCACCGCGCGGCCATGCAGCATGACCTCATCTGCGTGGGCAAGGTCATCAAGTTCGGCGGCCAGCTCTGCGTTTCCGAAGCGCAGATCCTGGACGAAGCCGGCAAGCTTCTGGCCAGCGGGCGCGGGGTCTACATGATCCCGCCCAAGGCCTGAGGAGAAGACCCGTGGCCGCGCTCGACCATGTGGTGATCAACACCCTCAAGTCCATGGACGCGGCCGCGGACCTGTTCGCGGCGCTGGGCTTCACGCTCACGCCGCGCGGGTACCATTCGCTCGGGTCCATCAACCATCTGATGATGACGCCCGGCGCCTATCTGGAGCTGGTAGGCGTGCCCGAAACCGGGCTGCAGCGGCAGGAGGTGCTTTCCAGCCCGCTCGGCCTCAACGGCCTGGTGTTCCGCACCGATGACGCGGATGCCACCTTCGCCACCCTCGATGCCGCCGGGCTCGCCCCGGTGGGGCCGGTCGCCTTCTCGCGGCCGGTGGAGGTGGACGGCGCCGCCCATGACGCCCGCTTCCGCACCGTGCGCCTGCCGCCCGAGGCCTTTCCCGGCGGGCGCGTCTATTTCTGCCAGCATCTTACCCCCGAACTGGTGTGGCGGCAGGAGGGGGAAACCCACCCCAACGGCTTCTGCGGCATCGACCGCTTCGTCATCGAGAGCCCGGACGCCGAGGCAGAGGCCGGGCGGCTGGCCGCCGCCTGCGGCGTGCCGGCCCGGCCGCTGGCGGCCGGCTGGCATCTCGAACTCGACGATGCCGAGGTGCAGGTGGTGCCGGGTCCCAAGGCGAATTTCCTCACCACCCACCTGCGCTTCTCCAGCCTCGCCGAGATCGAGGCGCGGGCGGTGCCGCGCCGGGATGCGATCTGGCAGCGGCATTCCCGCACCGTCGGCACGCTGATCCTGCCGACCCTTTTCCTGAACCTGACCTGCCGGAGCCGCCGATGAGCGCACCCGTGAACCTCGGCGATTTCGTCTGCCGCACCAATGCGCCGGATCATCCGCTGTTCATCGGCCTGGACCTGGAGGGGGGGGCCGCCGTCATGACCCGTGCCGCGTTCGACGCGCTTGCCGACGCGATCGCCCGCGGCCTGCTGCGTGCCGGACTCCGGCGCGGTGACCGCATCGCCATCCTGGCGGCCAACCGGCCGGAATACGTGGCGGTGGTGATGGGCGCCATGCGCGCCGGCATCGTGCCGGTGCCGGTGAACTTCAAGTTCCCGCCGGCGCGGATCGCGGAGGTGATTGCCGATTGCGGGGCGCGCGTCGTCATTCACGACGCTGAACGCCGCGCCATGCTGGACGCCGAAGCACCTGCCGGCGTCACTTTCGTCGATTTTGACGGGACCGGCGCGGCGGGACTTTCCGCCTGGCTGGACCCCGGCGCGTTCGAGCCGGTGGTGCCGGCGCCGGACGAGCCGGCGCTCAGCCTTTACACTTCCGGCTCCACCGGCCGCCCGAAGGGAGTGCTGCTCTCCCACGCCGCGCACATCTGGGTGGCGGGCACGCGCATGCGCGATGCCGATCTCTCCGGCGAGCGCATGCTGATCGCGGCGCCGCTCTACCACATGAACGCGCTGGCCTTGGCGCTGCTCGCCTGCGCCTCCGGCACCACCGCCGTCATGCTGCCGCAGTTCAAGGCCGTGCCCTATATCGAGGCGATCAGCCGCCACGGCTGCACCTTCCTCACCGCCGTGCCGCCGATGATCGCCATGATGCTGCGGGAAAAGGAGGCGCTGGCCCATGCGGATCTCTCCGGGGTGCGGACCGTACGCATGGGCTCGGCGCCGGTGACGGATGCGCTCTCCGAGCAGATCCGCAGGCTCCTGCCCAATGCCCGCATCATCAACGCCTACGGCACCACGGAGGGCGGGCCCATCGTATTCGCCGGGCACCCGGAGGGGCTGGCGACGCCCGTGGGCTCGGTGGGCTATCCCCATCCTCAGGTCGAGGTGCGGCTGGAGGGTCACGACGCGCCGCGGGCCGGCGCGCTGGAGATGAAGAGCCCGGCCATTATGCTCGGCTATCACAATCGGCCAGATGTCGCTTCTCCCATCACGGCCGATGGATACTATCGCACCGGGGACGTGTTCCGCCGCGACGACCAGGGCTTCTACTATTTCCTCGGGCGCACCGACGACATGTTCGTCTGCGGGGGCGAAAACATCTTTCCCGGCGAGGTGGAGGCGGTGCTGGATCGCCACCCGCAGGTGCTGCAATCCTGCGTCGTGCCGGTGGATGACGAGATCAAGGGCGCCAAGCCCGTGGCCTTCGTGGTGCGCCGGCCGGGGGCCGATATCGGCGAGGAGGCGCTCAAGCAATATATGCTCGCCAATGCTCCCGCCTACCAGCACCCGCGGCGGATCTGGTTCCTCGACCAGATGCCGCTCGCCTCGACCAACAAGATCGACCGCACGGCGCTGAAGCGCCAGGCCGATGCGGACCTCAACGACACCCGGAGCCGGGCATGAACACCATTCTTTCCCCGCGCCCCGTCCGCGACCGTGCCTGGGTGGCGGAAGCCATCGGCCGTATCGAGGCGGACATCAACCGCTCGGCCGATACGCACCTCATCCGCATTCCGCTGCCGCGCATGCCGGGCATCACGCTGTATCTGAAGGACGAATCCAGCCACCCCACCGGCAGCCTCAAGCACCGGCTGGCGCGCTCCCTGTTCCTGTACGCGCTGTGCAACGGGTGGATCGGTCCGGACACCACCATCATCGAGTCCTCATCCGGCTCCACCGCCATCTCCGAGGCCTATTTCGCCCGCCTGCTGGGGCTGCGCTTCATCGCCGTGATGCCGCGCAAGACCTCGCCGGAAAAGGTGGCCGCCATCGCCTTCGAGGGCGGCGAACCGCACCTCATCGACGGCTGGAACACCTCGGAGGAGGCGCGCCGGCTCGCTGCTGAAATCGACGGCCATTATATGGACCAGTTCACCTTCGCCGAGCGGGCCACCGACTGGCGGGGCAACAACAACATCGCCGAGAGCATCTTCGCGCAGATGTCGCGGGAGCCGCACCCGGTGCCGGCATGGGTGGTCTGCGGGGCGGGCACCGGCGGCACCGCCGCCACCATCGGCCGCTTCATCCGCTATCGCAAGTTTCCCACGCGCCTGTGCGTCGCCGACCCGGAAGCCTCGGTTTTCCATCGCCACTATGCGGACAGCACGGTGCAGCGGGTGGAAACCTGCAAGAGCGCCATCGAGGGCATCGGCCGCACCGTGGTGGAGCCCTCCTTCATGCCCTCGATCATCGATCGCATGGTGGCGGTGCCCGATGCCGCGTCCATCGCCGCCGCCCGCCGGGTCAGCGCGGTCACGGGCCGTTCCTGCGGCGGTTCCACCGGCACCAACATCTCGGCCTGCCTCGACATCATCTCCGAGATGAGCGCGCGCGGGGAGGCGGGATCGATCGTGACGCTGCTGTGCGATTCCGGCGCACGCTACAATTCCACGCTCTATGACGATGCCTGGCTCGCCGGCCAGGGCATCGACCTTTCCCCGCACCAGGCGCGGCTCGACGCCGTGTTCGGCCCGCGCACCTGAGCCTCCTGTTCCTCGCTTCCGGGACGATCCGTGATGAACGCTTCCTTCGACTGGGCCGCCGGCTATCCCTCGCGGCGCCTGCCGGTGTTCGGGAACAACGTGGTCTCCACCTCCCATCCGCGCGCGGCGCAGGCGGGCCTGCAGATGATCGCCAATGGCGGCAACGCGGTGGATGCCGCCATCGCCGCCGCTGCCGTCATGACCCTGGTGGAGCCGTGCAGCAACGGCCTGGGTTCCGATGCCTTCTGTATTTTGTGGGATGGCCAGCGCCTGCACGGCCTCAATTCATCCGGCTTCGCGCCCGCCGCCTGGACGCCGGAGTATTTCCGCCGCAAGTACGGTGCCGATGCCAAGAGCCTGCCCATGCGCGGCTGGGACTCGGTGACCGTGCCCGGCGCCGTCGCGAGCTGGGTGGCGCTGTCCGATCGGTTCGGCAAGCTGCCGTTCGCGGATCTGCTGGCGCCCGCGATCGGGATTGCCGAGCGCGGCTTTCTGGTTTCCACCAACGTGCAGCACAAATGGGCGGCGGCCGCGACCCTGCCGCAACTCACCGGGCAGCCCGGCTTCAAGGAGGTGTTCCTGCCGAAGGGCCGGGCACCGTTCGTGGGCGAGCACGTGCGCATGCCCGGGGCGGCGCGCGCACTCGCCCGCATTGCCGAGACGAAGGGCGCGGCGCTCTATGGCGGCGAGATCGCCGAGGCCCTGGAGGCCCATGCCCGGGCCCATGGCGGCGCGCTCACCGCCGCTGACATGGCCGCCTTCACCCCGGAATGGGTGGAGCCGGTGGCGCAGGATTATCGCGGCTACACGGTGCATGAGATCCCGCCCAACGGGCAGGGCATCACCGCGCTGATGGCGCTCGGCATGCTCTCCCACTTCGATCTCGGGGGGCTGGGCGCCGACAGCGTGGCCGCGCAGCACCTGCAGATCGAGGCCGTCAAGCTCGCCTTCGCCGACGTCTATCGCTACGTGGCCGACCCGGTCGCCATGCCCTTCACGCCGGAGCGGCTGCTGGACCCCGCCTATCTGGCGGAACGAGCCCGCCTCATCGATCCGCGCCGCGCCCAGCGGTTCGCGCCGGGCAACCCGGTGAAGGGCGGCACCATCTATCTCACCGCCGCCGATGCCTCGGGCATGATGGTGAGCTTCATCCAGAGCAACTACATGGGCTTCGGCTCCGGCGTGGTGCTGCCGGAATGGGGCGTGTCGCTGCAGAACCGCGGGTTCGGCTTCAGCCTGGACCCCGCCCACCCGAATGTGGTGGCGCCCCGCAAGCGCCCGTTCCAGACCATCATTCCCGCCTTCCTCACCCAGGATGGCGCCCCCGTGATGAGCTTCGGCGTGATGGGGGGCAACATGCAGCCCCAGGGGCATGTGCAGACCCTGGTGCGCATGCTCGACTTCGCCCAGAATCCGCAGGCGGCCTGCGATGCGCCGCGCTGGCGGTTCGACCAGGGCTTGTCCATCAATCTGGAACCGGGCAGCCCGCCGGCCTTGCTGGAGGGGCTCGCGGCTCTCGGCCACGAGGTGGCGGTGCTGAACGACACCTACCAGGACTTCGGCGCCGGCCAGTTCATCTGGCGCATGGGTGATCCCGCCGTCGAGGGCTACGCCGCCGCCAGCGATCCGCGCCGGGACGGGCAGGCCGCGGTGAGCTGAGGAGCCCGCCGGGCTCGGCCGAAGGCGGTCAGATGAGCCCGGCGGCGATCTTCTCCGCCATCATGATGACGGGGATGTTGGTGTTCGCCGTCGGTAGGCGCGGCATGGCGGAGGTATCGGCCACGAAGACGTTCTCGGTGCCGATCACCCGGCCGGCGGGGTCCAGCACCGCGTCCGGGTCGTCCGGGTCGCCGAGGCGGCAGGTCCCGCTCGCATGCCATACGCCGAAGACGTTGCCGCGCACGAAGGCCTCCAGCCGTGCGTCGTCCGCGACCAGCTCCGAAAGCGCGACGCCGGAGGATATGAACCGCCGCAGCGCGGCCTGCCGCAGGGGGGGCGGCACGTCCAGCATGGCGCCCAGCAGCTCCGTCGCCATGGCATTGGCCGGCGACACGCGGCTGAGCCGCTTCACGAACGGGGAGAAGGCCGCCGGGAACAGGTCGCCCGGATCGGGGTTGAGCGCCGGCGATACCAGCAGCCCCACCAGCGCGCGCACGCCCGCCGCCATCCGCGCGAGATCGTCGGGGTGGCTCAGCAGGCCGAGGTCCGCCTCGGGGTAGGCCTCGGGATCTGGCGAGACGAGCCGCACCCGGCCGCTGGACTTCGGCCGGTTGCACCACAGGAAATAGAGGCCGAGGCGCCGCCCCAGCCCATGCCAGCCGGCCCGCGCCGAGGCGGTCGCGTACATGTCCGAGGCTTCGCCGCCGGGCAGGCGGGACGAGAAGCGCAGGGCGCTGAAGGCGGCGCGGCGGCAGGACATGGGCAGCCGCAGGCGCGCCGGCAGGTACTGGCAGAAGGTGAGGGTGGGGTGGTCGCGCAGGTTCTGCCCCACGCCGCGCCGCTCCACCAACACGGGAATGCCGAGGGCGGAGAGCGCCGGCCCCGGCCCGATGCCGGCGCGCATGAGGATGGCTGGCGTCTGCAGCGCGCCGGCCGTCACCACCACCCGCCCGGCGGAAACCTCCCGGCGCGCGCCTTCCCGCACCAGGGCGACCCCGGTGGCGCGCGCGCCCTCCATCACCAGCCGGGTCACGCGGGCGCGGGGCCAGATGGCGAGGTTCGCCCGCGCGCGCGTCGCGGCGTCGAGATAGGCGACGGCGGTGGAGACCCGCCGGTCGTGCTCGTTATTGAACGCGGGCGGGAATACCCCGTCCTCGAAATCGCCGTTCTGGTCCAGCCGGCGCGGCAGGCCCGAGGCGGCGAAGGCCTCGGTGGCCGCCTCGGCGAAGGGCGGCCAGCCGGGCGGCAGGATGCGGCGGATGGGAATGGGGCCGTCCCCGCCGTGCAGCGGACCCTCAAAGTCGAGGTCCCGCTCCAGCCGGCGGAAGAAGGGCAGCACGTCGTCCCAGCCCCAGCCCCTGGCGCCGAGAGCGACCCATTCGTCATAATCGCGGGGCAGGCCGCGATTGGCGGACTGCACGTTGATGCTGGAGCCGCCGCCCATCACGCGGCCCTGCTCATAGGCCCGGCTGCCGCGCGTGCCGTCCGCGCGCCGGGTGGTGAAGGCGGAAAGGCCGGGCCAGATGAAGCGGTCGCCATGGAACAGGCCCATGGGGTAGCTGTCGGCGATGGGTTCGGGCACGGCGCCGGGGGGCGTGTCCTCGCCCGCCTCCAGCAGCAGCACGCGATGGGCGGGATCGGCCGAGAGACGGTTCGCCAGCACGCAGCCGGCGGAGCCGCCGCCGATGATGACGGTGTCGAAGACGGGAACCTCGGAAGACGCCATGGCGCCTGCTCCTGCGGCCCTTCGAGGAGGTGCCGCGGCTGGAAATGGGGAACGTGGGAAGGGGAGGCGTCAGACCATCGGCCCTGGTCTTCGACCGGTGCCGGGTGGGTGTCGCTCAAGGACCTCTGGCGTCAGACGACGCCGGCCTCCTGGAAGATGTGCTTGATCTCCATGAAGTCGATCAGCGCGTCATAACCGTGCAGGCGGCCGAGGCCGCTGCGCCGGTAGCCACCGGTCTCGGCCTCCGCGAACAGCTTGTTGTGGTCGTTGATCCAGACCGTGCCGTTGCGCAGCGCCCGCGCCACCCTGAGCGCCCGCGCGCCCTCGCGGGTCCACACGCTGGCGGACAGGCCGTATTGGGAGTGGTTGGCGCGGCGCACCGCGTCCTTCTCGTCGCTGAAGCGCTCGATCACCACCAGCGGGCCGAAGATCTCCTCCTGCACGAAGAAGGCTCCGGTATCCGCGTGGGCGACCAGCGTCGGGGTGAGGAAGGCGCCTCCTTCCGGCCCCCCGGCGGGGCGGGTTCCCGCCAGCACCACCTCGTCGGCGATGGCCATGGCTTCCGCGGTGCGCTGCTCCACCGCGGCGCGGGCGGTCGTGTCGATGAGCGGTCCTATCTGCGCGCCGGCCGCGTCGCCGGGCGCCACCTTCAGGGCCGCCAGGGCTTCCCTGAGCGCGCCCTTCATCTCGTCGTAGCGGCTCTCGTGCACCAGGACCCGGCGCGCCGCCGTGCACTGCTGGCCGGAGATGATGGTGGCCGCCGCCGCCAGCTTCGGGGCCACGGCGGCGATGTCCGCATCCTCGAACACGAGGCAGCAGGACTTGCCGCCCAGCTCCAGCGAGAGCTTCTTCATGGTGGGCGCGGCATCGGCCATGATGCGGGCGCCGGTGGCGTTGGAGCCGGTGAAGGAGATCACGTCCACGTCGTCGGAGGTCACCAGCGCCTGCGCCACCTCGTGGCCGGTCTCCGCCACCAGGTTGACGACGCCCTTCGGCAGGCCCTCCGCCTCGGTGAGGGTGCGCAGGATCTCGGCGGTGACGAGGGCGGTCTGCGGCGCCGGCTTCACCACCGCCGTGCAGCCGGCCGCCAGCGCCGGGGTCAGCGCCCGGACGAGCAGCACCGCCGGCGCGTTCCAGGGGATGATGAGGCCCGCGACGCCCGCCGGCTCCTTGAGAAGGGTGGCGAAGGCGCCCGGCTCCACCTCGAACACGTGGCCGGGGATGTAGCGGGTGATGCCGGCATAATAGCGGATCTCCGAGATGGAGCCCGCGATCTCGCCCCGCGACTGGGCCAGCGTCTTGCCGTTCTCGGCGGTGAGGAGGCGGGCGAGGTCCTCGGCGCGGCGCTCCATGGCATCGGCCCAGCGCAGCATCACCATCTGCCTCAGGCGCGGCGCCTGGGCCCAGTCCGGCCGCTCGAAGGCGCGGCGGGCGGCGGCGATGGCGGCCTCCGCATCGGCCCGGCCGCTGGCGGGGAAATGGCCCAGCACCGCCCCGGTGGCGGGGTCGATGCTCGGCGCAGTGGCGCCGGAGACGGCATCGATCCAGGCGCCGTCCACGTGGTTGCGGGCCTTGAGTGAGGCGATGGCGTTCAATGTTGTTCCTCCTGCTTTCCGGGCGCGCGCCTCGGTGCCGGCCGCGTTCGTTTCCGGATCGTCCGTGTCGCGCGGCGCCCGCTCTTTCCGGCGGGCACCGCGGTGGTGCCTCAGCCCTTGCCGTGCCCGGCCTTCAGCGCCGCCGCGCGCAGGCCGGAGAGGGTGGCGGAGGGGGTGATGGCTTCCGGATCGATGACCAGCTCCAGCAGGGCCGGGCGCTTCTCCTCCGCCGCGAAGGCGCGGGCGCGGGCGAAGGCGTCGGCGAAGGCCGCCGTCTCCTCCACCCGCTCGCCGAACGCGCCATAGGCCCGCGCCAGGGCCGGAAAATCCGGGTTCTCCAGGCTCGTGGCATAGACGCGGCCGGGATATTCCCGCTCCTGGTGCATGCGGATGGAGCCGTACATGCCGTTGTTCACCACGATCACCACCACGCCCGCCCCGTATTGGCGGGCGGTGATGAGCTCCTGCCCGCTCATGAGGAAGCAGCCGTCGCCGGCGAAGCACACCACCTCGCGCCGGGGATCGTGGAGCTTGGCGGCGATGGCGGCCGGCAGGCCGTAGCCCATGGCTCCCGAGGTGGGCGCGAGCTGGGTGCGGAAGCCGCCGTAGCGGTGGAACTTGTGCACCCAGATGGCGTAATTGCCGGCGCCGTTGGTGATGATGGCATCCTTCGGCAGGGTCGCGCGCAGGTGCTCCATCACCGCGCCGAGGTCGAGCCGGCCGGGCATGGTGCCCGGCGTCTGGTCGGCCAGGTATTCGGCGCGGGCGGCCTTCACGGAAGCGCTCCAGGGCATGGGGGAGCGCCAGCCGGCGGGGCCCTTGCCCTTGAGCGCGGCGGCGGCCGCCGCGAACTCGCGCATGCCGGCGTTGATGAGCAGGTCGCCCTGGTAGACGCGGCCCAGCTCCTGCGGATCGGCATGGACATGGACGAAGCGCTGCGCCGGGCGCGGCACGTCGAACAGGGTGTAGCCGCCGGTGGTGGTTTCGCCCAGGCGCGGCCCCACCGCCAGGATGAGATCCGCCGCGCGAATGCGCGCGACCAGCTTGGCGCTCGGGCCGAGGCCCGCGTGGCCGATATAGTTGGGGTTGTGGTTGTCGAGGATGTCCTGGCGGCGGAAGGCGGCCGCCACCGGCAGGTCGAATGCCTCGACGAAATGCCGGAGGTCGCGGCACGCCTGCGCATCCCAGCCACCGCCGCCGACGATGACGAGGGGATGGGCGCTCTCCTCCAGCATTGCGCGGAGGCGGGCCATGTCGGCCGCGCCCGGATGGGCCGCGACGCGCTTGTAGGCGCCCGCGTCGCGCGCCTCGGCGCCGGCCGCCAGCACGTCCTCCGGCAGCGCCACCACCACCGGGCCCGGGCGGCCCGAGACCGCCACGTGGAACGCGCGGGAGACCAGCTCGGGGATGCGCTCGGGCCGGTCGATCTCCACCACCCACTTGGCCATGCCGCCGAACATGGCTGGATAGTCTACCTCCTGCCACGCCTCGCGCTGGCGCATGTCCGAGCCCACCTGGCCGATGAACAGCACCATGGGGGTGGAATCCTGCGAGGCCGTGTGGACGCCGATGGCCGCGTGGCTCGCGCCCGGTCCGCGGGTGACGAAGCACACGCCGGGCCGGCCCGTGAGCTTGCCGTAGGCCTCCGCCATGTTGGCCGCCGCCGCCTCGTGGCGGGTGACGATGGTGCGGATGGCGCCCGCCGCCCCCGCGAGCGCGTCCAGGGCGGCGAGGAAGCTCTCGCCCGGCAGGCAGTAGACGGTGTCGACGCCGTGGACCTTGAGCGCGTCCACCAGGATTTCGCCGCCGGTGCGGATGTTCGCGGATTGCTGCATGGTGTTGCCCGTTCTTGCTTTTGCGCGGACCCCGCGCGCGGCGGTCCGCGCCGGCCCCGAAGGCCGGCGCGGTCGATGTTAGCGGAAGTTGCCCTTCGTCTCCGGCACGATCAGCGCGCCCACGAGGTAGAGGACGAACACCGCGCCCGCGAAGATGGAGAGCGACAGCGGCAGCGCCGCCGGGGTGGGGCTCGCCAGCGAGACGAAGGTGGGCATCATGCCGCCGACCGCGAAGCCGATGTTCCATGACAGGCCGGTGCCGGTGGCGCGCATGGCCGTCGGGAACCGCTCGTTCAGGAAGATCAGCACCGGCGCATAGCCGGCATTGCCGATGAAGGCGATGCCCAGCGCATAGAGGACGATGGTCTTCAGGTCGCTCGCCCCGGCCATGCCCATGTAGAAGGTCGGTAGCAGGATGATGGCGGCGACGCCGACCATAAGAAAGGTCTTCTTGCGGCCGATGATGTCGCTGAGCGCCCCCACCAGCACCGCCGCCACCAGCGCGGAGAGCGAGCAGGCCATGAGGATGTAGGACGACGTCTGGTTGGGAAGCTGGTTGATGAGCTTCAGGAAGGTGGGCATGTAGCCGGAGGTGAGGTAATAGCCCGCGCCGCCGCCGATGGTGATGAAGAGGTTCACCAGCAGCACGTTGCGGTAGCCGCCCGCGAACAGGGCCTTCAGCGGGGTGTGGCTGTCCTGGCCCTGCGCCTTCTTGGCGGCCTTCTGCTTCTGCATTTCCTGCCAGTAGGGGGATTCTTCCAGGTTGCGGAAGATGAACCAGCCGAGGAAGGAGGAGAGCAGGCCGGAGAAGAACATCACCCGCCAGCCCATTTCCGCGAACGCCTCGCCCGGAAACAGGGTGGAGGTGATGAGGAACACCGCCGACGCCAGCAGCGCGCCGATGCCCGCGCCGCCGCCGCCCACCAGGCCGGACATGAAGCCGCGCCAGTTGGCGGGTACCGATTCCGTGCCGATGGTGTGGGTGGAGGCCACCACGCCGCCCACGAACACGCCCTGCACCAGGCGCAGCAGGAGGAACAGGACGGGCGCGATGGCGCCGACCTGGTGGATGGTGGGCAGCAGGCCAAACGCCGCCGTGGAGAAGCCCACGCCGATGATGGCCACCAGCATCGCCCCCTTGCGGCCGTGGGCATCGGCATAGTGGCCGAACACCGCCGAGCCGATGGGCCGCATCAGCAGCGTCACCGCGAACGAGGCGTAGACCGCCGCCAGCGACCACGTGGGGTGGGTGGAGGGGAAGAACAGCTGCCCGACCACCGGCGCCACGTAGAGCAGGATGAACAGGTCGAACAGGTCGAGGGACCAGCCCAGCACGGAGGCCACGATGGCGCTGTTGCGCTGGCGGTTCCCCACCGCCATGGCGGTGGGGGAGAGGGATGTATCTTGCGCGGACATTTTTTCGTTTCCTCCCGTGGGCTTCTCGTGCCCGTCAGACGCCCTTGAACCCGGGCTGGCGCTTCTCGTGGAAGGCCTCGACACCTTCCTTGAAATCCTGGGACTGGCGCAGCCGGCTGTAGCAATGGCCTTCCAGTTCGATGGCGATAGAGAGGGGGCTGTCCTCGGTATCGTTCAGCAGCTTCTTGGCGGTGCGCTGGGCGATGGGCGAGAAGGCGACGAGCTCCGCCACCAGGGCGTCGGTGGCCTTTTCCAGGTCGGCGTCGGCCACCTTCTGGGTGGCAATGCCCCAGGCCAGGGCCTCGTCGGCGCCGATGCGCTTGGAGCGCATGACGATGTCCTTGGTGCGGGTGATGCCCACCATCTTCTGCAGCCGGGCCGAGCCGCCGGAGCCGGGGATCTGGCCCAGCTTCTGCTCGGGCAGGGCGTATTGGGTGGTGTCGGTGATGATGCGGAAATCGCAGGCCAGCGACAGCTCGAAGCCGACGCCGAAGCAATAGCCGCGGTTGGCGGCGATGACGGGCTTGGCGGCGCGGGCGGGGGCGGCGATGTTCCAGGCGAGCTTGGAGACGTGCTCCGGGGTGGCCTCCATGAAGCCCTTGATGTTGCCGCCGGAGGAGAAATGCTCGCCGATGGCGCGCACGACGATGACGCGCACGCGCTCGTCCTCGTCGAGGGTCTCGAAGGCGATGCGGAGCTGGTCGCGCTGGGCCATGGAGACGACGTTGTAGGGCGGGCGCTCCAGGACGATGTCGGCGCGGGCTTGGGCTTCGTCGATCTCGACGCGGAAGCCGTCCAGGGCTGAAAGGCGCGGATCGGCGAAGGTGTAGGCGGCGGGCATGTGCTTCTCCTTGGGGTAACGTGCTGAAAGGGAATTTGCGGGTCAGGCCGCGCCGCGCGCGGAGGGCGTCTCGGGCGCGTATTCACCGGCCACGAGCTGGCGGCGCAGCAGCTTGCCCACGGGCGATTTCGGGATGTCCTGCACGAACACGAAGCGGCGCGGGCGCTTGAAATTGGCGAGGCCGCCGTCGCGGCACCAGCGGTCCAGCTCCTCCGCCTCCACCGGCGCCTTCCGCTTCAGGAAGGCGACCACGATCCGGCCCCACTTCTCGTCGGGCAGGCCGACCACCGCCACCTCGGAAACGGCGGGGTGCAGGGACAGGCAGCTCTCGATCTCCACCGGCGAGACGTTCTCGCCGCCGGTGATGATCATGTCGTCCACGCGGCCGGTGACGAACAGGTCGCCGTCGGCGTCCATGAAGCCGGTGTCGCCGGTGAAGTACCAGCCGTCGCGCAGCGACTTGGCATCGGCCTCCGGGCGCCGCCAGTAGCCCTCGAAGGCCTCGTCGCCGGCGAGCAGCGCGATGATCTCGCCTTCCTCGCCCGCGGGGGCGACATCGTCCGGCGTCCGGGCGTTGAGGCGCACCACGCGCACCATCTGGTTGATGCCCGCGCGGCCGGCGGAGCCGGGCTTCAGCACCGCCTTCTGGTCGATGGAGAAGGTGTAGATCTCCGACGAGCCGTAGTGGTTCACGAACAGCTCGGGGTGGAACGCGGCATCAAGCTTCTTCAGCAGCCCGTCGGTCATGGAGGCGCCGGCGAAGCCGAGCTTGCGCACGCTCGACACGTCGGTGGCGGCGAAGGCGGGGTCGTGCACGAGGTCGTGGTAGAGGGTCGGCACCAGATAGAGGTTGGTGATGCCCTCGCGGGCGATCAGCTCCAGCGCGGTCCGCGTGTCGTAGCGCGGCAGGCACACGAAGGTGCCGCCGATGACCGACATGGCGATGAGCGAGCGCACCCCCATGGTGTGGTAGAGCGGCATCACGCCCAGCGTCACCTCGCCCCGCCGGTAGAGGTTCTGCGCCACATGGGCGACGCCGGCCGCACGCTCCGCCCGGTGGCGGCGCGGCACTCCCTTGGGGCGGGAGGTTGTGCCGGAGGTGTAGAGCATGATGGACCAGGCATCCGCCCCCACCCGCGCCACCGGCGCGCCGCCCTCGCCGGCCACCAGATCGGCGAAGGGCAGGGCGCCCTCCGCCTCGGCGCCGACGGAGATGCGCACGAGGCCGGCGGCGCGCTTGGCCTCGGCTGCGGCCTCGGCGGAGACGGGCTCGAACACCAGGGCCTTGGCCTCGGCATTCTCCAGGCAGAAGTCGATCTCGTCCCCCTTCGCGCGCCAGTTGATGGGGGTGATGACGAGCCCGGCGAACTGGCAGGCCCAGTGCAGCGTCGCCGCCTCCCAGCGGTTCTGGAGCACGCTGACGATATGGTCTCCCGGCCGCAGGCCGAGGCGGTCGAAGGCGCCCACCAGGGCCGAGATCCTGGCCAGCCACTGGCGATAGGTGAGGCGCAGCTCGCCGTCCACGACGGCGATGGCCTCCGGATCTCGTTCCACGCTGGCGAGGAAGCTGGTGCCGAGGTCAAGCATGGGCGGTTTCCTCTTTGTTTTTACGAAGTTCCGCGGCGGCCTCCAGGGCGGCGCGGACGATGGGCGTGTAGCCGGTGCACCGGCACAGGTGGCCGGAGATCAGGTCCCGCACGGCGGCCTCGTCGGGCTCGGGGTTCGCCGCGAGGAAGGCGTCGAGGGACATGAGGATGCCGGCGGAGCAGAAGCCGCATTGCAGCGCGTGGTTGCGCCGGAAGGCGGCCTGCAGCACGGAGAGCCGGTCCGGCGCGGGCGCGAGGCCCTCCACCGTGCGGATGGCGGCGCCCTCCACCTGCACCGCCAGGGTGAGGCAGGAGCGGGCGAGCATGCCGTCCACCTCCACCGTGCAGGCGCCGCACACGCCGTGCTCGCAGCCCACGTGGGTGCCGGTGGCGCCGATCTCGTGGCGCAGGAAATCCGAGAGCAGCGTGCGCGGGCTGGCGAGGCCGCAGACCGGCCGGCCGTTGAGGGTGAAGGACACCTTGTGGCGGTTGTCGGCGCTCAGGCGCGGCATCGTCTCGCCTCCTCGATGGTCGAGCGGCCGATGCGGCGCACCAGCTCGCGGCGATAGCGGGCGCTCGCGTGCACGTCGTCGCGGGCATCGAGCTCGTAGGCGAGGGCGTTGAGCGCGTCGTCGAGGGCGGAGCCTTCGAGGAGCGGCAGGTCGCGCGCCACCGGCATGTCGGCGACGCCGCCCACCGCCAGGCGGATGCCCTGCGCGCTCACCCGCGCGCCGCAGGCGACGATGGCGAAATCCCCATGGCGCCGCGCGATCTCGCGGAAGGCGGTTCCTTCCCCCTCCGCAACCGGGAAGGAGACCGCCTCGATCATCTCGTCGTCGGCCTTGGCGGTGGCCATCATGCCGGTGATGAACGCTTCCGCCGGTACCTTCCGACGCCCGGTGGCGCTGGCGAGGTGCACATGGCCCTCCAGCGCCACCAGGCAGAGCGGCAGCTCGGCGCTCGGGTCCGCATGGGCGATGGAGCCGCACACGGTGCCGCGGCTGCGGGTCTGGGCGTGCCCGGTGAAGGGCAGGGCCTTGGCGATGAGCGGCAGGGCGCGGGAAAGCCCCTCCCACCCCAGCAGCCGCGCCTGCCGCACGCCGGCGCCCACCACCACCTCGCCCTTGCGCGCCTCGATGGCGGCGAGGTCGTCGAGGCGCATGATATCCACCAGCACCCTGGGGCGGGCGAGGCGCATGTTGAGCATGGCCATGAAGGACATGCCGCCGGCCAGGATGCGGGCATCGGCGCCTTCCGCCTTCAGGACCGCCAGGGCTTCCTGCCGGCTTTCGGCGCGCACGTAGTCGAAGGGGGCCGGCTTCATGGCGCGCGCCTCCCGAAAAGGGCGGAGAGCCGGGCGAGCAGCCGGGACAGAAGTCCCGGCGCCGCTGCCCCACCGCCCCCCGCTTTGCGGGCGAGGGCAGCGAAGAATTGGCCGATGATCACTTTGGCGGCGCCGTCCAGCAGGCGGCCGCCGACGCTCGCCACCTTGCCGCCCACGAACGCCTCGTAGGTGTAGGCGAGGTGGGTTCCGCCCGCGTCGTCCGGGGTCAGGGTGATGGCGCCTTTGCCGCCGCCGAAGCCGAGGTTCCCGTCCACCCGGCCGCTGAGGGTCACCGCCTTGGGCGGATCGAGGTCGGCGAGGGCGACTTCCGCCTTGTAGCGCCCCTTCACCGGACCGATGCCGAGGGTGACGTCGGCGCGGAAGGCGGTGTCCGACACCTTCTGGACCCCGTGGGCGCCGGGAATGATGGCCGCGAGCGTCTCGGGATCCAGCAGCATGGCCCAGATGGCCTCGGGCGCCGCGGCCACATGCGCCTTGCCTTCGCCGCGCAGGAGCCGCTCGCCCTTTCCCCCGCCGGCCGGCGCTGCCGTGACGGGCCGCAGGCCGGCGGGGGCGGGCGCCTCCGCCCCGTGAGTCAGGGCAGCCAGGGCGGAGGGAACCAGGGGAAGCCGCACCTCCTGCACGCCGAGGGCGTCGGCCACAGCATTGGCGAGGCAGACCGGGGTGGACATGCAATTGCCCTCACCCACGCCCTTGGCGCCCAGGGGGGTAAAGGGGGAGGGGGTCTCGGTGTGGACGATGACCGGCTCGGGCACCTCCATGGCGGTGGGCACGAGATAGTCGGCCAGCGTGCCGGTCAGGAAGCTGCCGTCCGGGCCGTAGGCGTATTCCTCCAGCAGAGCCGCGCCCAGCGCGTGGGCGAAGCCGCCGCGGATCTGCCCGTCCACCATGCCGGGATGGAGGATGGTGCCGCAGTCGTGGGCCGTCACGTAGCGGTCGATGCGGATCTCGGCCGTGTCGCGGTCGATCTCGATGCCGCAGTAGTCGAAGATGAAGCCGTGGCAGAGGGAGGAGTTGATGTGGTCGGCGTCATCGGCCGCCGTCAGCTCCGGCGGGGTCCAGAACACGGTCTCGCGGATGGTGGGCGCCGTGTCCTCCGGCAACTGGCCCGGCGACCAGTGGGAGAGCGCGGCGACGCGGGAGAAAGCGAGCGCGTTGGCGGGGTTCGAGCGAGCACAGAGCTTGCCGCCCTGGAACACCACTTCCTCCACCGGCACGTTGAGCTGGGCCGCGGCGATGCGCGCGAGGCGGGCGGCGATACGGTCCGCCGCGAGCCTCGCGGCACCCGCCACGGCGGCGGCGAAGCGGCTGGAATAATTGCCGGAGGCGATGGACCAGGCGTCCTTCGCCGTGTCCATCTCCGCGTTCACCTTGATGTCGGCGGGCGTGAGGCCGAGCACGTCGGCCACCACCTGCGAGAGCACCGTGCGGTGGCCCTGGCCCTGGGGCACGGAGGCCACGTGCACGCTCACCGAGCCCACCGGATCGATGGCGATAGTGGCGGTGGCCTGGGCGCCGTTCTTTGGCCCCGCCTTCCTGCGCTCCTGGGGGGTGAGGACGGTGGCGATATAGCCCATGTTCGACACGGAGGGCTCCACCGCGGCGGCGAAGCCGATGCCGTAGAGCCGCCCTTCGGCCCGCGCCGCGTCGCGCCGCGCGACCAGCTCGTGAAGCCCGCCGGCCGCGATGCCCCTGGCCATGGTCTTCTGATAGTCGCCGGAATCGAGCAGGGCGCCCGGCGCGGTGCGATAGGGGAAGGCATCCGCCGGGATGAGGTTGCGGCGGATCACCTCCAGCGGATCGAGGCGGAGTTCCACCGCGATCTGCTGCATCAGCCGTTCCAGGGCAAAATAGACCTGCGGACCGCCGAAGCCCCGGTTGAGTCCCGTGGGGCACTTGTTGGTCACCACCACGCGATTGCGCACCGCGAGGCTGGGAATGGCGTAGGCCCCCGTGAGGTTGCCGTGCATGCGGTAGAGGGTGGCGGGCTCCGGCGCGCGCAGATGGGCGCCGCAATCCTCCACCTGGTCGTAGTCGAGGGCGGTCACGCGGCCGTCCTCCGTCACCGCCGCCGAGATGGTGGTGGCGCGGTTGGTGGCCGAGACCGAGGCCATCAGGTGCTCCAGCCGGTCCTCGATCCATTTCACCGGGCGCCCGCTGACCCGCGCCGCCACCGCGCCGAGCACGATGTAGGGGAAGATGCCCTGCTTGACGCCGAAGGAGCCGCCGCTGTCACGTGGGGTGCGCAGGCGCAGCCGGTTACCCGGCACCTTGAGCGCCCGTGAGATTACCGCATGGATGGAGAACGGGCCCTGGAAATTGGCGAGGACGTCGTAGCTGTCCTCGTGCGGGTCATATTCGGCAACGAGGCCGTAGGTCTCGATGGGCGTGCAGGAATTGCGCGGGTAGGCGACCGAGATGGACACCCTGTGCGCCGCCTGCGCGAAGGCGCGCTCGGGGTCGCCGTAGCGGAAGGTGCGGTCCGAGGCGACATTGGCCGGGAAGCCGTTGTGCAGCAGCGGGGCGCCCTCGGCGATGGCCTCCAGGGGGTCCACCACGGCCGGGCGGGTGTCGTAGGCCACCTCGATGAGATCGAGGGCGTCCTCGGCCACGTAACGGTCCTGCGCCACCACCAGCGCCACCGGCTCGCCCACGTAGCGCACGCGGTCCACCGCCAGCGGCCAGCATTCCACGGGTGCCTTCACGCCCACCACCAGGGAGGAGGTGTGGCGCTGGATGTCCGCGCCGGTCAGGACGGCGGCGACACCGGGCAGGTGCCGGGCGGCGGCGGTGTCGATGGCGCGGATGTCGGCATGGGCGTGGGGCGAGCGCAGGATCGCCATGTGCAGCGTGCCCGGCTTGACGCCCAGGTCGTCCAGGTAGCGCCCGCCGCCGGTGAGGAGCGCGGCATCCTCCACGCGCTCGATGGCCCGGCCGACCCATCCCGTCTCGCGGGTGACATCCAGCATGCGGGCTTTCCTTCCCTCGCTCGCGTCCGGCGCATCGGGGCGCCGTTGGGGGGAAGGTGAAGGCGATGGGCGGCCCGGACCATGCCGAGCCGTCTCATCATTTACCCTCGGGTCTCATTCGGCGTTTTGCGCCGCAGTATTCGCGGGTGCGAGAGATGATGTGTCAGGTCGATATGGGCGCGATCTGATGCAATATGAAGAGTTGTGAGCTGTATATGCATGGGAATAAAGAAAAGGCGCGCCGGACCCTCCATTTCGGGAGGGCGGCGCGCAGGTGGAGAGGGCCGGGCCGCGCGCTACGGGCGCGCGTAGTTGCTTGATTACAGCGCCATGCGCGAGATGCTGCGGAACGCGCTGGGCGTGACGCCGGTGTGGTCGCGGAAGAAGCGCGTGAAGTGGGAGGGCGCGGCGAAGCCCAGCCGCTCGCCGATGTCGGAAAGGCTGCCCTCTTCCGCCGTCACCGCCGCCACCGCCGCCTCCACCCGCATCACATTGAGATAGATGCGCGGCGGCACGTTGGTGGAGGCTTCGAACAGGCGAAAGAAATGGGCGCGGGAAAGGCCCGCCTCGCGGGCCAGGGCGGTGGTGTCCACGTCCTCGGCGAGGTTGGCGCGCATGCCCTCCACCACCCGGCGGATGCGCCAGTCCATGCGTCGCTGGGCATCCAGGGTGCGGATGGAGGAGAAGGAGCGCCAGGGCGTGAAGCGCTCCACCACCGCGATCATGAGATCGGCCAGGAGCGCCTCGTGCGTCTTCGCCGCGTCCGGCCGCGCCATCATCTCCTCGGCGAGGTCGCGGGTGAGGCGGAAGATGCGGGGTGAGACCTCGCCGCAGGGCTGCTCGAAGAAGCCGGGAACGCCGGAGGCGCCCCACCCGGGCCGGAAGTTCCTCAGCCATTCCGGCTCGATGTAGAGCGCCAGGATCACCGTCTTCGGCTGCTCCGGCTCGTGGACATAGGCATGGGGCTCCCACCCGTTCACCAGAACGCAGGTCCGGTCGGTGAGGGGAGCGATCCCCTCACCGACCGCGAAGCTGGTGTCCGCGCCTTCCACCTTCAGCAGCACATGGCAGTGGGGGTGGGCATGGCGCACCAGGGGGCGGTCCATGTCGAGCAGGGCCACCCGCCCGAACGCGCCGTGCGCGATCCTCAGGGCATTGGACATTGACGCCTCTTCGCGGTCACGCCCGCGCCTTCCAGGGGATCAGCAGCCGCTCCACCTCGTCCAGGATGGCCGAGAACACGAAGCCGAGCAACGCGATGACCAGCAGGCCGACATACATGGTGTCAACGGTCAGCACCTGCCATGCGTTCCAGATCATGTAGCCGATGCCGTCGGAGGAGGCGACCATCTCGGAGATGGCGATCAGGATCAGCCCCATGCCCATGGCCAGCTTCACGCCCGCCATGATGGAGGGCAGGGCGCCCGGCAGCGCGATGGTGCGGAATACCTGCCAGCGGCTGGCGCGGAAGTTGTGGCCCACGTCCAGGTAGATCTTGTCGATGTTGGCGACGCCCATCACGGTATTGATGAGGATGGGGTAGAAGGCGCCCAGCGCCACCATCACCACCTTCGACATCTCGCCCAGGCCGAAGATGAGCAGCACCAGCGGCAGGATGGCGCTTTTCGGGATGGGATAGGTGGCCGAGATGAGCGGATCGATGGCCGCCCGCAGGGGCTTCGAAATGCCCATGGCGAGGCCGAGGAACAGCGCCGGTATTCCGCCCAGCAGCATGCCCAGCACAAGCCGCCGCAGGCTGGCGAGGAGGTTGGTCCACAATTCGCCGGAGGCGATGAGCGCGCCGAAGGTGTGGACGATGCTCGACGGCGGCGGGAAGAAGCGGGCGTCGATGAGGCCGAGCCGCGCCGCCGCCTCCCACAGGCCCAGCAGCACCAGGGGCGTGAGGAAGCCGATGAACCGCTCGCCGAAGGGGAAAGCCTTCTTCTGTGCCATCACTTGCCTCCCTCGGCATTCAGGCGGGCCCGCTGCACTTCCTCGCGCAGCTGCTCCCAGATGTGGAAGACGAGCTCGCCATAGGCCGGGTCGTGGCGCAGCTCGAGCACGTTGCGCGGGCGGGCGAAGGGCACGTCGATGATGGCCTTCTCCCGCCCCGGATTGGCGGTCATGATCATGATGCGGTCGCCCAGCGTCACCGCCTCGTCCACCGAGTGGGTGATGAAGACCACGGTCTTCTTGGTGGCCTCCCAGATGCGCAGCAATTCTTCATGCAACAGCATCTTGTTCTGCTCGTCGAGCGCCGAGAAGGGCTCGTCCATGAGCAGGATCTCGGGATCGTTGGCGAAGGCGCGCACGATGGAGACGCGCTGGCGCATGCCGCCGGAGAGCTGGTTCGGGTAGCGGTCTCGGAAGCGGTAGAGGCCGATGCGCTCCAGCCAGAGCTTCACGCTCTCCTCCACCTCCTTCTCGTGCACGCCGCGCATGCGCAGGCCGTAGGCGGCGTTTTCGTAGACGGTCATCCAGGGGAACAGGCTGTCGCCCTGAAACACCATGGAGTTTTCCGGCCGGCTCGGGTCGATCCGGTTCATCGCCATGGTGCCTTCGCTGACGCTTTCCAGGCCGGCGAGCATGCGCAGGAGGGTGGTCTTGCCGCAGCCGGAAGGGCCGACGATGACGAAGAACTGTCCCTGCGGGATGTCGATGTCGATGCCGTCCACGGCGACGAAGCCCGACGAGCCGAAATACTTGCGCACGCCCCGAAGCGAGATCTGCACGGGCACCTGAGCGGGGGCGGCGCTCGGTTTCGGGCTCAACATGCTCACCACGGCCATAGTCTGGATCCTCCCGGTCCGTCATGGAGCCCCGTGGCCGCGGGCGCGGGCCGGGGTCTTCTCTTTTGGGGTTCGGAAAAACGGGGGCGCCGGGCTGTCGGCGCCCGCGGTCGCGTCAGTTCTGGGCGGCCTTGTAGGGGCCGAGCACCTTCACGGCGGCGGTGGCGAACGAGGGGTCCACCACGTCCTCCACCTTGGCGGGCTTCTCGAGATAGCCGTTCTCGGTGAAGAACTTGAGGTCCGCCGCCATGGAGGCGGTATCCACCTTGCCGTCCGGATCGATGCCGTTGGGGATCATCTTCTTGAACAGGTCGGCGTCCTTCAGGCCGGTGGTGCGCATGATGGTCTTGACGACCTCGTCCGCCCCCTTGCCGTCGAACCGGCCGCCGGCGGTGGCGTCGTTGAACACGCGGGCCGATTTCACATAGGCGTTCATGAAGCGCTGGGCGACGTCGCGGCGCTTGGCGATGAAGTCGCCGCCATAGAGCAGCACCGCCACCTGCTGGTTGGGATACCCATCCACGACGAAGCGCACGGCCACATTGTTGTCCACCGCCTGGGTGGCGGAGGGCTCGGTGGTGATGGCGGCGTCGATGGCGCCGGTGGTGAAGGCGGCGATCTGCTGGGGGTAGCCGATGTAGTTGTTGTTCACATCCTTGTAGCCGAGCCCTGCCTGGCCGAGGATGTGGGCGAGCTTGGCGTTGGTGGCCGCGCCGGGGCCCACCGCGCCCACCTTCAGGCCCTTCAGGTCGGCCACCGTCTTCACCTTGCCGGCGTCCACTAGGTCCTTGCGGACCATCAGGGGCATGTAGTCATAGCCCTTGGGGGTGGAGCCCTTGTCGGCCACGACCTTGATGTCGATGCCGCGCGCGGCGGCGTTGTAGAGGCCGGCCGAGGAGGCGCCGGCGCCCACGTCGATCTGGCCGGCGCCGAGGGGGGCGATCATCTTCGGCCCGGAATCGAAGGTGACCAGCTCCACCTCCAGCCCCTGCTCCTTGAAGAAGCCGCGCTCCTGGGCGAGGTGGAACACCACGTCGGAGATCACGTTGTTGATACCCACCCGCACCTTGTCCGCGGCGCTGGCGGGGCCGGCGGCGATGAAGGCCGCCGCGAGCGCGCCGGCGGCGAGGAAACGCCTTCTGGTCGTCATGAGCTGTGGTCCTCCCGGTTTCGCATGTCCGGTGCGTCGTTGCGCCCGGCTTCTGTGACTTCAATTTGGGGCTTGGCGACCCCGTCGGGTTTTCGCCGCCGTTACGACACCTGCGCGACGATGCGCGCGAAGGCGGCGTTGGGGTCCTTCACCAGCACCTCGGAGAGGTTCACCTCCTCCTCGCCCTTCACGTGGATGCGGCGGAAGGCCAGCGGATCGTCGGAGAGGGGCGCGGTGGCGTCGAGGCCGAGCTTGGCGCCGATGCCGTCATCGGTGGAGGGGTCGAGCTTGGAGCCCTGGGCACCCGAGACCACCACCATGTCGCGGTCCGCCTGGAAGCGGGTGGCGATGGCCCATTCGATCTCGTCGGCGCTGGAGATGTCCACGTCCTTGTCCACCACCACCACCTGCTTCACGTCGTAGTGGCCGCCGAACGCGCCGAGGATGATGTTCTTGGCCTCGCCCTCCCGCGTCTTGTCGATCTTCACCACCAGGTGGTAGCGGCAGGTGCCGCCGCGGGTGAGCCGCACGTCGAGCACGTTGGGGAAGGAGCGCTTCAGGTGCTGGAGCAGCGTCGCCTCGCGCGGCACGGCGCCGAGCACGAGATGCTCGAACGAGCCGCCGACGATGGTGTGGAAGATGGGATGGCGGCGGTGGGTGACCGCATCCACCTTGATCACCTCCCGTGCCGCGCGCGGGCCGTAATATTGCGGGAATTCGCCGAACGGGCCTTCCGGCTCGCGCACCTTGGGCAGGATGCGCCCTTCCACCACGATTTCCGCGTGGGCGGGCACGCGCACCGAATTGGTGCGGCACTTCACCATTTCCACCGGGCGGCCGAGCAGCGCGCCGGCGATCTCCATCTCGTCCTCGTCGAGGGCGCAGATGGCCTGGGAGGCGAGCAGCAGCGCCGGGTGCGCGCCGATGACTATGGCGATCTCCAGCGCCTCGCCCGCCTCTTCCGCCATGCGGTAATAGGCGAGGGTGTGGCGCGGCAGCAGCAGCACGCCGATGCGATCGGGCCCGCTGATCTGGCAGCGGTGGATGGAGACGTTCTGCACGCCCGTCACCGGATTGCGGGCGATGAGCAGGCCAGCGGTGATGTAGGGCCCGCTGTCCAGCTCGTTGTGCTTGGGAATGGGGAGCTGCTTCAGCAGGTCCACGTCCGTGTGCACCACCTCCTGCGCGGCGGCCGAGGTCACCTCCACCCACGGCAGCGGATCGCGCGCCGCCGCCAGGAAGCGGGGCAGCAGCGCCTCCTCGCTCACCTCCAGGGCATCGGCCACCCAGGCGCGCTGGGTGAACAGGTTCACCACCACGGGAATGTCGTGGCCGTCGGGGCGGGGGAACAGCACCGCCTTGTCGCGTTCCGTGCGCTTGGCCACGGCGGCGAGCTCGTCGGCGAGAGCGACGTTCTCCCGCGCCACCGCCAGCTCCCCCCGCGCCGTGAGGGCGGCGAGCCAGGACCGGAGATCGGCGGGCTTCTGGGCATCGGCGGGACGAAGTCGGGGTTCGCTGGACATGGCTGGCCTCTCGGTCGGCGGAAATGTTGACGGCTCGGGGCGCGGAGGGGTGGCGCTCAGGCTTTCACCACTCGGGATTTGCTCACTCAGGCTTTCACCTGGCGCAGCGGGGGCGTGCGGCGCTTCAGGTCGGCATCCTCGCCCCAGCGGCGCACCACGCCGAGGTCGATGTCGAACAGGTCGAGCACCCGCCCCACGGTGTGGTCGATGAGGTCGTCGATGCTCTCGGGCTTGGCGTAGAAGGCGGGCACCGGCGGGGCGATGATGGCGCCCATCTCGGAAACCGCGGTCATGGTGCGCAGGTGGCCGGTGTGCAGCGGCGTCTCGCGCGCCATCAGCACCAGGCGGCGGCGCTCCTTCAGCACCACGTCGGCGGCGCGGGTGAGCAGGCCCGTGGTGACGCCCGAGGCGATCTCGGACATGGAGCGCATGGAGCACGGCGCCACCACCATGCCCATGGTGCGGAACGAGCCGGACGAGATGGCGGCGGCCATGTCGTCCTGGGCGTGGCAGACGGCGGCCAGCGCCTTCACGTCGGCCACCTTCATGTCGCTCTCGTAGGCGAGGGTGATCTCCGCCGTCCGGGACATGACAAGGTGGGTCTCCACCCCCGCGTTGCGCAGGAGCTGGAGCATGCGCACGCCGTACATGACGCCGGAGGCGCCGGAAATACCGATGATGAGGCGCTTCTGATCCAACATGGCGACATCCTTTCCGCCCGCGGGCAGAGCATGTTCCACATCCGGAGCGCGCGAAGGGGTTCGGAGCGCATGGCGCCCGGCCTCTCCCGCCGTCTCCTCCCGTGCCGTGCAGCTTCTGCGTCCCGTTCTTCGGGGGCGGCTGCGTTCTCGGCGCATCGGCACGTGTTTCGTGCCGTTGATCGATTCATAGACAAGGGCGATAATCACTTCAAATAATGAATGTTTATCGCGGCGATCATTTATGATGATTGCATGACGGAGCGCGGCGCCGCGGCCGGGGAGGAAGCGAGAAGCCCATGGATCTCAAGCAGATGCAGTATTTCCTCTGCCTTGCCGAGGTCGGCAACGTCACCCGCGCGGCGCGCCAGCTCAACATCGTGCAACCGGCGCTCAGCATGCAGGTCGCTAAGCTCGAGGCGGAGTTCGGGCAGAGGCTGTTCGACCGCACGGCCCATGGCGTCGCCACCACCGTGGCCGGCGAGGCGTTGGTGCGGCTCCTCACCCCCATCGTGCGCGACGTGGAGCATGCGCGGCAGGAGATGGCGCGCTTCGACGGCCGCATCTCCGGCCGCGTGGTGGCCGGGCTCATCACCTCGGTGGCGCAGAGCACGCTCGCCAGCTCCTCGGCCCGCGTCGCCGCGCAGTTTCCGGACGTCGCCCTCTCCGCCTGCGAGGGCTACACGGAGACGCTGATGGACTGGGTGACCACCGGCCAGCTCGACCTCGCCATCATCAACGTGCCCAAGCACCGGCGCGGCCTCAACGCCCACCACATCCTGGACGAGGAGATGGTGTTCGCCTGCCGGCATTCCGCCCCCGCCCCGGTGCCGGCGCACCTCACCTTCGCCCACCTCGCGCAGTGCGACCTGGTGATGCCCTCGAAGCGCCACGGCCTGCGGATGATCCTGGAGGAGCAGGCGGACGCGGCGGGCATCGAGCTCAATCCGCGCATCGAGATCGACACGCTCTCCGCCATCTGCGAGGTGGTGGCCACCACCGATCTCGTCACCGTGCTGCCCACCATCGCGCTGCACCAGTTCCTGGCGGCGGGGCGGGTGCGTGCGCACCATTTCGCCACGCCGCGCCTCACCCGCTCCATCGCCGTGGTGCACCACCCGCGCCGCTCGGTCTCGGCCGCCGCCGATGCGGTGGTGGAGGTGATCCGCGACGATCTGGTGGCCGCCGCGTCGTCCGCCGCCCGCCTCGTTCACCCGGCGGGAGAAACCGGCGCGCCGGCGGCACGGCCCAAGGGGACGCGCAGGCGCGCGCCGGCGCGATCATGAACAGTGATCGCGGCGATAATTCCTAATTATTTGCGGTGATGAGGCGCGCGGCTCTACCAAGAAAGGCAACAAGAACAGACACGAGGAAACGCGCCATGACGCGCCTATCATCGGGCACGCTGCCGCCTCCGGCGTCGGCGCCCGCCAGCTCTCCGCCGCAGGGGCCCGCCGCGCAGGCCTGGGGCGCGGGCTCCGGCACCAGCGCCGCCGCCCGCCTCCGGCAGCGCATGCCGACGCTGGACCATCTGGAGCGGGCCGCCCGCCGCCGCATTCCCCGCTTCGCCTTCGATTTCCTGGAAGGCGGCACCGGCGCCGACGTGGGCGTGCGGCGCAATCGCGCCGCCCTCGACGCGGTGGAACTGGTGCCACGCTACGGCGCGCCCGCGCCCGCGCAGACCGAGGTGGAGCTGTTCGGCACCCGCTATGCCGCGCCCATCGGCATCTCGCCGGTGGGGGTGGACGGGCTGGTGTGGCCCGGCGCGACGCTGCTCCTGGCCCGCGCGGCGGCCAGGGCGCGCATTCCCTACATCACCGGCACGCTTGCCGGCGCGTCCATCGAGGAGGTGGCGGCGCTGGCCGGGGACTGCACCTGGTTCCAGCTCTACGGCCTGCCCCGGCATGACCATCGCATTACCTTCGATCTGGTGCGCCGCGCGGAGGCGGCCGGCGCCCGCGCCCTGGTGGCGACGCTGGACGCGCCGGTGCGCTCCAAGCGCCCGCGCGACCTCGCCAACGGCCTCGTGGTGCCCTTCCGCGCCACCGCCCGCACGGTGCGCGACGTCGCCCTCGCGTGGCCGTGGGCGCTGGCCCTGCTGAAGGCCGGCACGCCCGCCTTCGCCAACATGACCCCCTATGTGGAGGCCCCCGCCACCCTGGCGAAAACGGCGGGCTTCGTGCAGGGCGAGATCAAGGGCACATTCTCCTGGGAGGCGGTGAAGCGCTTGCGCGATGCCTGGCCCCGCGCCCTGGTGATGAAGGGCATTCTGCACCCCGCCGATGCGGAGATGGCGGTCTCGATCGGGGTGGACGGCATTCTCGTCTCCAACCACGGCGGCCGGCAGCTCGATGCCGCGCCGGCGGCCATCGACGTGCTGCCGGCCATCGCCGTGGCGGTGGCGGGGCGCGCCACCGTGCTGTTCGACAGCGGCATCCGCTCCGGGCTCGACGTGGCGCGGGCGCTCGCCCTGGGCGCGCACGGCACCTTCTGCGGGCGCGCCTTCCTCATCGGCCTCGCCGGCCTCGGCGACGGCGGGGCGGATCATGTGGCGGACCTCCTCGCGGAGGAACTGCAGGTGGCCATGGGCCAGCTCGGCGCGGCGGACCTTACCGCCCTCGCGCGCGTGATGCGGCGCCATGCCGGCGCCGTTTCCTTCGGCGCACAGGAGGCGCGGCCATGAGCGGCACCGTGGTTCCCCCGTTGGGCGACGGCGTCGAGGATCGCCTGAAGGCGGTGGTCGGCCCCGCCGGGGTCCTGGAGGCGCCGGCGGATACGGAGCCCTACCGCACCGGCTTCGGCGGCGCTTTTCGCGGCGCTGCGCGGCTGGTGCTGCGGCCGGCTTCCACCGCGGAGGTGGCGGCTGTCGTCTCCCTGTGCTGTGCGGCGCGCATTCCCATGGTGCCCCAGGGCGGCAACACGGGCCTTGCCGGGGGCGCCTCGCCCGATGGGTCGGGGCAGGCGGTGGTCATCTGCCTCGATCGCATGCGGCGGGTGCGGGCGCTGGATGCGGCCAACGACACCCTCACCGTCGAGGCCGGCGCCACCCTTGCCGAGGTGCAGGCGGCGGCCGAGGGCGTGGACCGCCTGTTCCCGCTGTCGCTGGCCTCCGAGGGATCGTGCCGCATCGGCGGCAACCTCGCCACCAATGCCGGCGGCACCCAGGTCCTGCGCTACGGCAACATGCGCGCGCTCACCCTGGGGCTGGAGGTGGTGCTGCCGGACGGGCGCATCTGGAACGGCCTGCGTGGCCTGCGCAAGGACAATGCCGGCTATGACATGAAGCAGGTGTTCGTCGGCTCGGAGGGCACGCTGGGCCTCATCACCGCCGCGACCCTGCGGCTGTTCCCCCGCCCCCGCACGACCGAGACGGCCATGCTGGCGATCGCCGACGCGGGCGCGGCGGTGCGGCTGCTCGGCCTCGCCCGCGGCCTGCTGGGCGAGAGCCTGACCGCCTTCGAGCTGATGCGGGCGCCGAGCCTCATTCACGCCATCGCGGCGGTGCCCGGCCTCGCCTCGCCGTTCGCCGTCGCCCATCCCTGGTACCTGCTCGTGGAGGCGAGCGGGCAGGACACGGGCGACGGCCTGAAGGCGGCGCTGGAAGCCTTTCTGGAGCGGGCCTGCGAGGACGGGCTGGCGGAGGACGCGGTGGTCGCGGCATCCCTCGCCCAGCGCCAGCGGCTGTGGGCCCTGCGCGAAGCCCAGGCCGAGGCGCAGAAGCATGCGGGGCAGGGGGTGAAGCACGACATCTCCGTGCCGGTCTCCGCCATTCCCGCCTTCCTTGCCCGCGCCGACGCGGCGCTGGCGCAGGCGTTTCCAGGCATCCTGCCCTTCACTTTCGGCCACGTGGGGGACGGCAACCTGCACTACAATCCCGTCATGCCCGCCGGCTGGTCCGCGGACGAGCGCGCCACCGGGGCGGCGGCCATTACCCGCATCGTCCACGACGTGGTGGCGGACCTCGGCGGCTCCATCAGCGCCGAGCACGGCCTCGGCCAGCTGCGCGTGGCCGAGGCCGAGCACTACAAGGCGCCGGTGGAGCTGGCGATGATGCGGGCGCTGAAGGCCGCGTTCGACCCCCTCGGCCTCATGAACCCCGGCAAGGTCCTGCGGGCGCCCCCGGACGTCGGGTAGGGCGGCGCTCCCCGCTCGCCCGGAGCGGACCCGACGCGCCATTGATGCCTGCGGGCAGCCCTGTGCCCCGCTCCCTCCGTCGCATGGGGGAGCGGGCTTGGTCGGGTGCGGGCGCGCCATGACGTTGCGGTGTTTCCGCATTGAGAATCCGGCGGCGTCATATGCCAGGTGCCGCGCCGGTCCCGTGGCCGGCGGATGCCACGCCACGGCGAACCCGCGCGCAGGCGCCTGCGCGGCAGGCGCCGCCCGCTGCGTGCCGCTCGCGCCGTCGCCCGGCCGAGTGCCCTCGCCGTTCCGGCTCAGGCCACCTTCACCACCGCCATCATGCCGGTGGCCATGTGGTAGAGGTGGTGGCAGTGGAGGAACCATTCGCCCTTGGGCCCGGCATCGAAGGCGACGGTCACCGGCATGTGCGGGGGCACCATCACCGTGTCGCGCAGCGCGCCGGAGAACCGCCGCGCGCCGATGCCCACCACCTGGAAATGATGCCCGTGCAGATGCATGGGGTGGCTCATGGAGGTGGGGTTCATGAAGGTCATTTCCACCCGCTGGCCCTGGCTGACGGCAAAGGGCTCCGCCTCCCCATAGGTGCGGCCGTTGATGGTCCAGCGATAGCCGGGCTCCTCGCCGAGCATGATGGGGAAGGTCTTGTCGGCCGTGCGCGGCGCGAGGGGCTTGGCGGCGGCGAGGCGCCCTTCGAACGTGAGGTCGAGGAGGCCCTGCGGCTGCTCCGTCGCTTCGGCGATGCGGGCAATGGAAGCGCCCGCGGTCGCCAGGACGATGCCGGTGCGGCGGGGCGAGGCCTCCACCTGCGCCAGCACCGGGAAGGCGCCGCCGCCCGCCGGAATGTCCGCGACGAGATCGATGCGCTGGCCCTGGGCCAGGGGAAATGCCTCCGCTTCCACCGGCAGGCAGGGTGTGCCGTCCACGGCGACGCAGCGGGGCTTCAGGCCGGGCATGGTGATGAAGAAGGCGGTGGCGGTGCCGCCGTTGATGATGCGCAGCCGCACGCGCCCGCCCTTCTCCACCGTGACCACCTCCGGGTCGGCGAGGGTGCGGCGGTTGGCGAGGAAGGCGTCATAGTCGATGTCGTTGGCATGCGCCGACATGCCGCCCATGCCTCCGCTCGCGCCGGCTCCCATGCCGTGCGCCATGTGGCCGCCGTCCTGACCGGCCGGCGCGGCCCCCATCATGCCGCCGCCCGCACCGCCGCCCATGGCCCCCATGCCGCCCATGCCGTGTCCCGAATGGTCCATGCCCGGCATCGCCATTCCCGCCATGCCCTGCATCGGCTGGCCCTGCATCTGCTGGCCCATGCCGTGGCCCCCATGGGCGCCGTGCGCGTTGGCACCGCCGAGCCCGGCCAGGATCTCCTCCGGGCTGCGGAAGGAGAAATCGTGCAGCATCACCACCACGTCCTGCGTATCGCCCGCATCCGTCTCGCGGGTGACGAGGGGCGCGGCGAGCAATTGCTGCTCGCTCAGGGTGTGGGAGTGCATCCAGTGGGTGCCGGGGGTGAGGAGGAAGTCCACGTGGTCGCTTGCGCCGGGGGCCAGCTCCCCGCCGTTCGGGCGGGCGCGGTCCTGGTCCGCCGGGGCGAAGATCTGGCCGTGCCAGTGCATCACGGCGGGGGTCTGCGCGGCATTGAGGACCGCGCCGGAAAGGCGGTCCCCTTCCTTCGCGAAGATGCCTTCGCCGGCCGGCCCCTTTACGGTGAACACCTTGGCCGCTTTGCCGTTCACGTCGAGAATGACGCTCTCCACGGTGATAAGCGGGGCCGCGAAGGCGCGGCTCCAACCGCCGGAGAAGGCGAGTGCGCCGGCGGCGGCGCTGCCGGCGAGAAAGGCGCGGCGGGAGGGGCTGGGCTGGAATATCGGTCGGGTCATGGTCGGCCTCCTTGGCCCGCCTCCCGCAAGGGGGGCGAAGCGGGGCGGGATGGGATTTCCAGGAGCTGTGTCGGGCCTTGGCCTGGGCAGCGCGGGTGCGCACAGGCGGGTGTCTCGTCCGCCTCCACCTTGGTGCCGAGGGGCTTGCGGCCGCCCTGGGGCGGCGTGGCGGCGGGGACGGTCAGGGTCGCGGCTGTTGCATCCACCGTGCCGCAGGCCGTGGCGGTTGCGGCGAGGTCGTGCGCCCGTGCGCCTGTCGCCGGGGCCGCGCCGGCGCCCGCTTTCCGCCGCTGAGGGAAACCCATGCCTCGACCCGCCCGTTGGCAACTCCGGTACGGGAGCCTGATAGCGCCGCGGTTGTCACCGCGCGTATCGCTTCTGTATCAGTTTGTTTCAGGCTGGGGGCGGATCGCTGCCGTGAAGCCTCCGGCGGAGGCGGCTCCGCATCCACTACAGCACGGCGTGGATGCGGGCGAGCAATGCGCGGGGGTGATGGGCTTGGCCAGATAGTTGTCCACCCCTGGTCCAGTCCCACGGCCCATTCACTGCCGCGCGCGGCCAGCATGATGGTGGGCATGTGGCAGGGGCGGCGGATGTCCCGTCATAGGGCAGGCTCGTTCGTGCCGAGCCGCATGATGTCGAGGAGAGCGAGGTTCGCGGGGAGCCGTGGTCAAGGTGTCCCGTATCCCGCGCCCATCCTGTGTGGAGCTGGCCTTCAGCTCGTGCGCGCGGGAACTTGCCGGCGAGGCGGAGGATCTCGGCGGCGTCCACGATGCGAGCGCGGCCGTGGGGGGCACGGGCTGGGCATTCCCGCTTTGCTCCGGCCATGGCCCACGGGCGCCGCGGGAGCCCGTCTTGTCCCCTTCCGCACGGCGCTTCGCGCGGCTCGTGCGATCTGGCCGGAGGCGGGAGGCCATGCGGCTTCTCCCGCCTCCTTCCCCCGCGCCGCCGCCGCCCGCTACCGGCCCCGGACGAGGTCTTGCCCGGTGCGCGCGGTCGCGGCGGCGGAGGGGGTGCTCAGAACACCTGCATCAGGCGCAGCGTGCCGCGGAAATCCTCGGGGAACCCGCCCGAGGTGTTGAAATCACGCTGCACCGAAGCCATGGCCTGGAAGGTGGGCGTGATGAACTTGGACAGCTCCAGCCGCACCTGGTCGCGCTCGGTGGCGTTGCCGGTGGCGACGCCGGCCAGATACTCCGTGCCGCCCCAGAACCTCGAATAGCCGGCCGCCGCCGACCACGTGGGCGCAAAGGCATAGGAGAGCCACGCCTGGAGCTGATAGGTGTTGTCCTGCGTCAGGGTCTGGCTGCCGCCCCCGGCATCGGTGTTGGAGCCATACCAGATGACGTCGCCGGAGAGCTGCAGGGCGAAGCCGTTGCCGAGGCCCTGGTACCAGGCGCCTTGCAGATCTAGCTTCCAACGGTTCTCGCCCATGTTCAGCGCCTGGCCGGAATCGTACTGCCCGAGCGGCACGAACAGGTAGGGGGCGAGGGCGACGTAGCTCTCGCTCGCCTTGTTGTTCACGAGCCAGACGACGCCGGAGAGGATGGGGTCGCCCGCGCCGGCGGCGGAACTCAGCTCCGCCCCGTCGAGGCGCCCGTTGTAGAGCGTGCCGGCCGGCAGCAGCGCCTGCGCGGCCATCCGCATCCCCGCGAAATCGAAATAATGCACGTAGCGCAGGATGTTCACGTAGGAATCGAGATTGGTCTCCCGCGAGATCGTCGTCCCCGAGGCGCTCACATATTCACTGCGGGTGGCGTATTGGCTGTAGAACAGCAGCAGGTTGGTGCCGGCGGGCGCGGGCAGGTAGTCGGCGGAATTGATGTCTATGGCATGCGCGGCCTGGGGCCCGGCCAGAAGGCCAAAAACGCCCCCGAGGCGCGCAAGCTTCCGGATGCGGCTCATGTGTCCTCCCGTCATTTGTTTTTGATTGGTGCGCCCGTGGCGCCGGCCGGCGACCGGCGCCACGGGCCGTTTCAGGCGCGCAGGCGCGCGAGCTGGTGCAGCACCGCCTCCGGCTGGGCGGTCTCGGGGATCTCCGCGAAGTAGAACTGGCCGGCGCCGAGGGGCGCGAGCGGACCCGCCTCCCAGAGCGCCGCGCTGACGTCGAGCCCGCGGGCGAGGTCCCCGCCCGCGGCCGGCACCGGCGAGATGACGGTGTCGAAGTCCGCCGCCGCGCCATCCGCCGCGCCGCGCAGGGCGACGCCCCAGCGGTAGTGCCGGGCGGTGTTCACCAGCGTCCGGTACGCGCCGGCATCGCCCGCCATGCCGCCGGCATCCTCCTCCACCAGCAGCCCGCCGACGGGATGGACCGACACCGCCCGTACGAGGTCGGCCATGTACATGGTCGCATCCTCGATCAGGTCGGCGTCGATCTCGATGCCGGCGCGGCCGGCGGCGGCCGCCGCCTCCGCGAGCCAGCATCGCGGCGCGGGCAGGGCGAGCACCAGCGGCGCCTGTCCGCGCAGGCTCGCCGCCACCGCTTCTACCACCTCGCTGAGCAGCCGGCGCGGTCCTTCCTCCTCCAGCATGCGCTTCAGGGGGAAGGCGGGGCGCTTCTTCGCGCCCATCTCGGCCTTGAGGGCGGGATGGCGCGCGAGCCAGGAGCGGTAGAGGTCGCCCACGTCCACCACCGCCACGTCCGGGCGCAGCAGGCCCTGGGCCTGGTTGAAGAAGGCAAGGTAGCCGGCCGCGCTCTCCCAGGGGTCGCCATCCTCCCCCAGGAGGAGCCGCCGGGCATAGCCCGACGACTTCAGCCATACGCGCAGCCCGCTCGTCCCGGAAGGCCGGGGCAGGGCATCGGCGAGGCGGGCGCTCATTGCTTCTCGCCTCCCATCGCGCCCACGGCGGCGAGGCGCGCCTCCAGCTCGGCGATGCGCACGTCCTTCGGGTGCGCCATGTAGTTGGGGCGCGGGGTTTCGGCGGCGCGGGTCTTCTCCGGCGCGCCCATGTAGAGCACCGAGACATCATCGCCCCACGCGCCGAAGTACTGGAGATGGGACGGGGGCTTGGGCTTGCTCCAGTCCTTCACGAACTCGGAATAGGGCCTGGAGCGGGCGATGCGCGCCTTGCGCTCGGCGGCGCGGGCCGCCTCGGTCGCGGTGTCGTCGATGGCGAGGGTCTCGGGGTCGAACACCACCTTGTAGAGGCGCGCGGCCACCGCCGGGGAGATGAGGCCCTCCTCGATGTCCTTGATGATGCCGCGCGGATCGCGCTCCAGGAGATCGCCATAGCCCGCGCCGGCGCCCTGGGAGATCATGAACAGCTCGCCGCGCTTCGAGATCTCGAAGCCCATGCCCATGTGGTGGGTGGTGTAGCTCGCGCCCTCGAAGGGCTGCTCGTTCATGATCTCCTCGATGGAGTGCCTGAACTTCTCCGGGGTGTTCATGAGCACCTCGTAGACGTCCACGCCCTGCACCTTGGAGAGCGGGTAGGTGCCGCAGGCATAGCCGCCGAATAGGCCCTGGAGCGGCGGGATCTTGGCGCCCTGGGCGGTGGTCATGAAGCCCCACTGCTCGCTGTCCTTGGTGGCCACCATCATGGTGTAGCCCTGGCCGCCGCGATACTTGCCGGGGGCGATGGCGTCGCGTGTCATCTTCTTGGACACGAGCTGGAGGAAGGGCACTTCCTCCTCGTTCAGCTCCTGCTCGCCGATGTCCGCCATGGTGGCGAAGATGGGGGCCAGCGCATGCTCGCCGTCGCGGTCGATGGTGGCGCCGGCGCCCATGCCGTTGAGGTCCGCGCAGAGGTTGCCCAGCGTCTCGCCGTGCTGGGAGACGCCGCCCCAGATGAAGGTGTTGATCATGTTGAAGGTGGGCGCGTGCACCTTCGTGAACTTCTCCGGGCAGGAATAGAGGAACTTCGCCACCGCGTGCTGGCCCGCCGTGAAGCCCGTGAAGATGGACATCAGCGACTGCGAGTTGGGCGCGTCGTAGGAGCAGTTGACGATGGAGTGGGGGTCGGTGATGACCTCGATGGGCGCGAACGCCGCCTGGCCGCGCGGCAGGTCCGGCCACACATAGCACAGGAACACCTGCGCCAGCATGCCCTTGAGCCCCGCCACGATGGTGTTGGTGGCGCGGTTGGTGAACTCGGGCGCGGAGCCGCGGAAATCGAAGATCAGCCGGTCGCCGGTCTTGGTGAGCTTGCAGTTGATCTTGACCACGCAGTTCTCGCGCAGGGTCGAGTCCTGGATGATGTAAGTGCGCACCGTCATGTCCGGCCATTCGGAAACGCGACGCTTCACCTCGGCGCGCACGTTCTCCATGGTCAGGCGCAGGGTGGAGACGAGGGCCTCCGGGCCATCGGTGTTCAGCGTCTCCTCGAGGCGCTGCTTGATGCGCAGGCAGGCGAACAGCTTCACCTTCATGTCTTCATACTGCAGCTTCGGCTCGCGCACCGAATTCTGCAGGAAGGTGAGGATGTCGCGCTTGATCTGGTAGTTCTCGACCACCTTGAAGGGCGACATCTTCAGCCCCTCGTCGGAGGGGCTCTCCGCCATGGAGGGCATGCCGCCGGGCTCGATGGCGCCGTTCTCGCCCTCGTGCACGGTGGAGGCCACCCAGCACACCAGCTTGCCCTCGTGGAAGATGGGCAGGATCATGGACTGGTCGGTGTTGTGCACGTTGCCGTAGCGGCTGTCGTTGTGGATGAAGCCGTCGCCTTCGCGCACGCCCACGGTGGGGTCGTTCATCCAGTTCTTGATGATGAACTTGATGGGGTGGTGCACCAGCGCCGAGAAGATCAGCACGCCGCCGGCCGAGGCGATGGCGAGATCGCCGGAGGCCGAATACACGCCGGTGATGACGTCGCCCCACTTGGCGCCGGGGGCGGCGCCCATCTGCTCCACCATCTCGTAGCCTTCGTCGCAGCCGGACTGGATGCGGTCGCGGATCTTGGCGATGATGTGGCTGTCGGCCACCTTGGCGATGGCCTCCTCCTCCTGCGCGCTGCGCGGCATGAGGTCGTGGTTCTGCATGATCTCGGGATCGGGACCGAGGAACAGGGTGGTGTCGTTCAGGAACTTCTGGACGAGGGCGACGTCCTCGGCGCTGGGCAGCTTGCCGCGGCCGGTGTTGCTCATGTCGTTCATGGGGTGTCCTCCCGGACTGTCTTCGCGGATTGTCTCGCGATGGGCGCTTGCCCCCCGCCGTGGCGGGGGGCCCGGTGTCAGAGCATTTTCCGCCCACACAGGCTCGCGGGTCATGCTCTAGATCATTGAGTTGACGCGTTTTCTTTGCGCGAACCGGGTTCCACTTCGCTCGAAAACGCTCTAGTGCGTGATCGCGGGCGTCTTGGCGCGCAGGAACCAGGAGGCGCCCTGCTTGGCGGCGACGAAGGTCCAGCCGGGGTTGACCAGGAAGGTCGTGACCTCCGAGGCGACGATGGCCGGTCCCTCGATGGCGACGCCGGGCAGGATCGCGGCGCGGCTCCACACCGGGGTTTCCACCGGCCCGTCCTGGCCCACGAAGTGGCACACGCGGGTGGAGGCGGGCGGCGGAGGCGCCTTGCGCTCGGCCTCGGGCACCGGCTTGATGTCCTCGAAGCGCACCGTCTCGTGGTGGACGTAGGCCGCCACGCGGATGGTGTTGATGCGGATGCCCGCCTCCGGCGCCTGCGAGCCCTCGCCGAACCGCTTGCCGTAGTCCGCCGAGAACTGGGAGATGACGGAGAGCACGTCCGCCGCCCCGTTGACCTCGTGCTTCTCGATCACCGCCGTGGTCTGCACGAGCTGGTTGCCGTAGCGCATGTCCAGCTCGAGGTTGTGGCGGATATCGGCCAGCGGCACGCCCTGGCGCAGGAGGTCCTGGGTGCCGCGCTCCTTCAGGTCGGCGACGATGGCGTTGAAGCGGTCATAGTCGTCGAACAGGGCGCGGGTGTTGGAGTCGTACAGCACCATGTAGAGCGACTGCTCGTGGATATGGAGCTGGTGCATGTTGCCCGCGCCCACCGCCGAGAAGACGGAGGAGAGCGGCGGGGCCAGGATGCGGTCGATGTTGAGGTTCTGGGCGATGCCGCAGCAGTGCAGCGGGCCGTTGCCGCCATAGGCGAGCATGGTGAAGTCCTTGGGGTCGTAGCCCCTGGCGCGCAGCTCGGTGAAGAGCCCGTTGGCCATGTTGTCGTCCACCTTCTCGCGGATCAGCAGCGCCGCCTCGATCACCGAGCAGTCCAGCTCGTCGCACAAGGTGTCCTCGATGGCCGCCTTGGCCCGGCGCGGGGTGAGCGGAATGGAGCCGCCGGCGTAGTTCTCCGGGTCGAGATAGCCCAGCAGCAGGTCGGCGTCGGTGACGGTGGGCCGCATGCCGCCACGGTCGTAGCAGGCGGGGCCGGGGTCGGAGCCCGCGCTTTCCGGGCCGCACTTCACGGTCTTGTACATGCGGTCGTAGGAGGCGATGGAGCCGCCGCCGGCACCGAGCGTGACGAGGTGCACCATGGGCACCGAGACCAGCCAGCGGTCGATGACGGGGTTGAAGTCGTAGTGCTTCACGCCACCTTCCACCACGATGCCGATGTCGTAGCTGGTGCCGCCCATGTCGGTGGCCACCACGTTGCCGAGGCCGGTGAGCATGGCGAGATGCTCGGAGGCGCCGATGCCGGAAACCGGGCCGGAATGGATGGTCTGCAGCGCGTCGGTGGAGTTGAGCTGCGCCATGCCGCCGGAATTGTGGATCACCAGCATGGGCTTCTCGTACCGGTGCGCACGCAGGTTCTGCTCCAGCGCCGAGAGCGCGTGGTACATGGTGGCGTGCAGGTAGCCGTCCACGATGGCCGAGGTGGCGCGCACATACTCGCCCTTTCGCCCCGCCACCTGGTGGGAGAGGATGACCGGGATGGCGCCGAGCAGGTGGGAGGGGTATTCCTCCAGCAGGATTTCCTCGATGCGCTGCTCGTGGGCCGGGCTCACCACCGCGTTCACCAGCGCCACCACGATGATCTGGGCGCCGCGGTTGACCAGCTCGCGGATCTGGACGCGCACGTCCTCCTCGTCGAGGGGCATCACCAGCTTGCCCTGGAAGTCCACCCGCTCGCGGATGCCGCGGATCATGTGGGCCTCCACCAGCGGATCGGGCCGCTGGGCGTTGGGCATGTCCTGCTGGCCCAGGTTGTCGAGCCCCTCGCCGTAGCCGCGGGCGCGGCTCAGCGGCACGGTCGCCTCATAGCCGGCGGTCACCAGCATGCCGATGCGCGGGCCCTTGTGCTCGATGAGGGCGTTGGTGCCGAGGGTGGTGGCGTAGCGCACCGAATCCACCGCGCCGAGAATTTCCTCGAGCTGGAGGCCCAGCACGTTGCAGGCCTTGCCCAGCGCTTCGTTGAAGCCCATGGCGAGGTTGTGGTGGGTGGTGAGGGCCTTGGCCTCGATATACTGCTGGTCCCAGACCACGAAGCAGTCGGTGAAGGTGCCACCGATGTCGACGGAAACGCGTTTCATGTCTCCTCCCTGAGGCATTGGAGTGGGCGCGGGGCGCCGCTGATGTTGTTGTCTTCGCCGCGAAGGGCGGCTCCCCCGCCGTCAGGAGGGGGAGGGTTCTTCAGTGGCCGTGGCCGTCCTCGCGGGCGACCGCCGGGCCGGCATAGGGCACGGCCGCCTCGCCCCGCGCGGCCCACTGGGCCTTCAGGGCGTCGAGGTCCACTTCCATGTCGTAGAGCGGGGGGTGGCCGGGAACGGCGTATTCGGTCTCCACCTGCGTGCCGCAGTGCGGGCAGCAGTATTCGAGAATGCGCACCCATTCCGGGTCCGGGCTGAAGGTGAAGCGGTACTTCTCCGGATCGATGATCGGCGGATGGATCTCGGTGGGATCACGATCGTGGACGAGCAGTCCTTCCTTGTAGTTTCCGCGCGCGGGCGCGATCTCGTGATCGCACACGCGGCATTCCCACTTCTCCGACCCGAGGTCGATGCGGAGATACTCGGTCATCGCGACTTTCATCTCTTCAATCCTTCCGGCTCAGCAGGATGTCTCCCGCATCGCTGATGACGAACTGCCAGCCCTCGGGGACGCGGCAGGTGAAATAGTCTTCCTCCAGGACGGCGGGGCCGGCTGCGAAATCGCCCGCCGCGAGATCGGCGAGGCGATGGACGGGCACATCGATGCGGCCCTGGCCGCGGATCAGCACGTTGCGCTTGCCGTGGGCGGGGGCGGGCGCCTTGGGGGCGAAGGCGGCGGCCTTCTCGGCGGCCGAGCGCAGGCTCTTGACCGCCTTCAGCTCCAGTTCCACCGCGCGCGCCGTGGCGAAGGCGGCCGGTACCACCGGCTGGTCGCCGAGCACGAATGTCTCGGTGCGCCCGTCGCCGAAATCCGCCACCAGACGGGCCTCGATGGTGTAGCTGCCCTCGGCGCAGCCTTCCGCGAACATGTCGCGGGCGGCTTTCACCTTCAGCGCGGCCAGCGTCCCGGCCAGCGTCGCGGGATCCGAGATCGTCGCCTGGTAGCGCTGGGAGATGTCGCAGGCGCCGATGCCGTAGGCGGAGAACACCGCCGCCATCTGCGGGATGGCGACGCGGCGGATGCCGGCCTTGTCGGCCACGCCGCAGGCGTTGAGCGGCCCGGCGCCGCCGAAGGCGAGCATCACCGTTTCCGGCGAGATGGTGGTGAAGCGATGGAGCTCCGCCGCGATCTTCTCCTCATAGGCGAATTCCATGCGCAGCAGCGCTTCGTCGAGGCTCGCGCCGAGCGGCTCCGCGATGCTGGCGGTGATCGCCGCCGCCGCGCGGTCCTGGTCCAGCCCCATGCCGCCGCCGAAATAGGAGGTGGGATCGAGCAGGGCGCTGAGCAGGCTGGCGTCGGTGATGGTGGCCTCGCGTCCGCCACGGCCGAAGCAGGCCGGGCCGGGCACCGCGCCCACGCTCTCGGGGCCGATGACGATGCGCCCTTCCACCACCTTGAAGATGGAGGAGCCGCCCGCGCCCGCGCTCAGGATCTCGCACAGGGGGAAGGACACCGAGATGCCCTCCACGTGGCCGCGCCGCACCTCGGCCACGGTGCCGTCCTTGTACTGGCCGATGTCGGTGGTGGTGCCGCCCACGTCGATGGAGACGGTGTCGGTGAAGCCGTAGCGCCGCGAGAAGGCCTTCATGCCCTCCATGCCGCCGCGCGGGCCGGAGGAATAGGTCTTGATGGCGATGGTCTTCGCCACGCGGGAGGCGTCGCCGTCGTTGCGGAAGATCAGCAGCGGGTTCTTGGTGCGGTAGGCCCGCAGCCGGTTCTCCGCATTGTAGAGGAACGCCTCCATGGAGGGGTGCAGGAAGGAGTTGATGAGCGCGGTCCAGGTGCGCCGCTCCCCGCCCACGTCGGTGGTGAGGTCCGAGCCGTAGAGGATCGGCACCGCCCCCAGCAGGTGGCGTGGATACTTGCGCAGGGCGATGAGGCGGAAGCGGTCCTCGAGGGCGAGGAAGTCCGGCCCGTCGAAGCTCACGACCAGCCGGTTGGCGCCGGCGGCGGTGAGGGCGTTGATGGCCTTGACCACCTCCACGTCGGCCGCCTCGCCGTTGATCGTGGCGGCGTCGAGGAACACGATGCGGTCGCCCACCAGGGCCTCGAACACCTCGGCGTCATGGGCGGCGAGGCGGCTCGGCAGGTCGCGCGCGGCGGCGTCGAGGATGAGGCCGAGGCGCGGGCCCTTGCGCTCGCAGATGGCGTTGGTGCCCTGCGTGGTGGAATAGCGGATGAGATCCACCTCTTCCAGCAGGCGTTTCACGTCCGGCGCCCCGTAGAGCACGCCGGAGGCCTTGGTGAGCCCCTCGAAGAAGCATTTGCTGAGATCGTAGGGGGTGGTGAGGACCTTGGTCTTCTTCACCACGTCATCCGCCATGATGCAGATGTCGGTCAATGTGCCGCCGTTGTCGATATTGATCTGCAGAGCCATGCGAGCTGTCTCCTCCCTTTTCTTTTGGGGTGCCGAGGCGCGGCCGCGTGTCCCGCCCTCGCGGCGGGGCGGTCGATCGCGTCGCCGTTCTGATCGCAAGGCGCGTGCCAGGAGGTCTGCGGTCGTGCCGGATTAATATTTTCATTGAGTCCGCTACATTTCGAGATAGCCGGAATAAAACTGCATCCCCGTGCGCGACTGCTTTGCGAATACGTGTCCGAAAACCAAACGCTCTTGTGCGACGCGGGAGCCTCCCGCCGCGATGCGAAAAGGCGCGCGGCGCAAAAAAGAACGCCGCCGGTTGGGGCCGGCGGCGTGGAGGAGGTCTTTCGGGGGAATCGAAAGCGGTTCTTACTTGGCAAGCGGCGTGCCACCGTGGAGATCGCTCGGCCGGGCTGGTCCGCGGCGAACGGCGGCCCGCCGCAGGCGTGTTACATCTGCGTGCGGCGGACCTCGTCCACCGTTCCTTCCAGGTCATAGCGGCGCAGCTTGGCGTACACGGTGCTCTTGGCGATGCCGAGGCTGCGCGCCACCGCGGTCACGTTGCCGCGGTGAGCCTGCATGGCGCCGATCAGCGCCGCGCGTTCCGCATGCTCCATGCCGCTGAGGCCGGCCGCCGGCGGGCGCGGGCCGAAGGCGGCGTCCGCCGGCGCGACGCCCGGCTCGGACGGCGTGCGGATTTCGTCCGGCACGTCGGCCTCCCCGAGCTCCGGGCCTTCGCCGATCAGGAGCATGCTCTCGATGACGTTGCGCAGCTCCCGCACGTTGCCGGGCCAGCCGTAGGCGGCGAACAGCTCCAGCACGCGGGGCGAGAGCGGGCGCGCCGGCACGCCCTGGCGCCGGGCGAGCTCGTCCACCAGCCGTTCCGCGATAAGGGGAATGTCGCCGGCGCGCTCGCGCAGGGCCGGGATGGTGATGGAGGTCACCGCCACCCGGTAGAACAGGTCCATGCGGAACTGGCCGGCCTGGATTTCCTGCCGCAGGTCCCGGTTGGTGGCGGCGATCAGGCGGAAGTTCACCTTGCGCGGGCGCGTCTCGCCGATGCGGTAGACCTCGCCGGCCTCGAGCACCCGCAGGAAGTGCGGCTGCAGGTCCTTCGGCATCTCGCCGATCTCGTCGAGGAACAGGCTGCCGCCGTCGGCGGCCTCGATCTTGCCCGTCATGCCCCCGCGCCGGGCGCCGGTGAAGGCGCCTTCGGCATAGCCGAACAGCTCGCTGGAGAGCAGCTCGCGCGAGAGGCCGCCGCAGTTCAGGGCCACGAACGGGCCGTCGCGGCCGGGGCTGGCGGCGTGCAGGGCGTGGGCGAACACGTCCTTGCCCACGCCGGTTTCTCCCAGCAGCAGCACCGGTGCGCGGCTCTTGGCGAGCTGCTCGGCGCGGGCGACGGCCTGCCGCAGCGCCGGCGAGCGGCCCACCAGCCGGCCGAAGGGGCCGGAGGGGGCAGGGGCCTCCGCCGCGCGCGGCGCGGGCGCGGGCCCGGCGCGGCCGGGAATGGCGAGCACCACGCCGAGCCGCTCGCCATCCACCACCACCGGCTCCAGCCATTCGCGTCGCACCCAGGCAGGCAAGCCGCGGGGCAGCTCGTCGTCGCGGCGCCAGTCGAGGCGCAAAGCGGAGATGTCGGTGGAGGGCAGGTCGGCATGGCGCCGCTTCAGGTCGAGTAGCGCATCGCCGGCGGCGCCGTTGGCCTTCACCGCGCGTCCGCGCCGGTCGAACACGATGACCCCGTCGGTGGTGCCGCCGGAAAGGCGCTCCATGCAGCGCTCCAGCAGCCGCAGGCGCGCGTCCATCTCGATCTGCGCGAGGCGGTTCTCGATGCGCCCGGCGGTGGCCACCACCAGGGCCAGGCTGTGCCGGTTGAAGGTGTCCGAGAGGCCGGACACGTCCACCACGCCGAGGATGGAGCCGTCATAGGGATCGCGGATGACGTCGGCGGAGCAGGACCAGCGCTTGATGCCCGAGCAGAAATGCTCGGCCGAGTGGATCTGCACCGGCTGGCCGACCGCGATGGCGGTGCCGATGGCGTTGGTGCCGCAGGCCATCTCGCTCCAGGTGGCACCGGAGAGCAGGTGGATGTTCTCTGCCGCGCCGCGCAGGCGCTGGTCGCCCTCCAGGTTCAGGATGACCCCGGCGTCGTTGGTGAGGACCATCACCGTTCCGGTTTCCGAGAGGAACTCGCGCGCGGAGGCCATCACCGGCGCGCTCGCCTCCAGGAGGTCGCCGCACCGGTCGCGCAGGGAATAGAGGCTGTCCTCCCGCATCGGCGGGGGGGCCTGGTCGCGTCGCGGGTCCACGCTGCCGGAGAGGCAGCGGCGCCAGGAATCGTCCACGAGGCGGCGCAGGGCGTCGGAGCCCTCCGGGTCGCCGCCGAGGAAGCGCTCCCACGACGTCATGATCTTCTGGTCGTTCTCGGGCACCGAGAAACGCTGTCCGGGCCTTGAGAAAGGCATTCTCTTTCCTCCCCCTGCGCCGTTCCCGCATGGCGGGACGGGCGTGCCGCCCGGGACAGATCTTGAGTCTGGCTTCCTGGGGCGGGCTTTGGCGTGTGTCCTGCGCGGCTGCACGGGTCCAGTCGTGCGTTCCCAAGCCGCGGGCCCGGGCTGCGGGCCGCTGTGGTGGACGTTCCGTCGGCGCCGTTGGGGCGTCCGCACGGTGGCGAATGTGAAAGCCTAGCATCGATCATGCCAGCGCGCATCGGGGCGTGGGCGGGAACTTTGAGGTTTCCAGGGCGCCCCATGCCCTTGCGTCCGGCGACTGCCGGGCAGTTCGATTTTCAAACCCGTGCGGCCGAAAATCGAACGCTTCCGGTGCCCGCTGCCGGCGCGCGTGCCATCCGGCCCCGTGGCACGCCGGTTGCTGCGCCCGCCGGCAAAGCACCGGGCGAAGGCCCGAACGGAGGAACGCCATGACCGACCCCGCAGCCGCCCTCGATGCCCGCATTCCCGTGACCCTGCTCACCGGCTTTCTCGGCGCCGGCAAGACGACGCTGCTCAACCATCTTCTGGCGCAGGATGCCTTCGCGGGCACCGCGGTGCTCATCAACGAGCTGGGCGCCATCGGCATCGACCAGCACCTGGTGCAGCATGTGGGCGAGACCACGGTGGTGCTCGAATCCGGCTGCATCTGCTGCGCCGTGCGCGGCGATCTGGTGGCCGCCCTGAAGGAGCTGCACGAAAAGCTCTCCCGTCGCCAGCTCCCGCACGTGCGCCGGGTGGTGATCGAGACCACCGGCCTCGCCGACCCCGTGCCGGTGGTGTGGACGCTGATGGAGGAGCGCTTCGTCGCCGCCCGCTTCCGCTGCGATGGCGTGGTGACGGTGGTGGACGCCGGCCTGGGCGCGGCGCAGCTCGATGCCCACGAGGAGGCACGACGGCAGGTGGCCCTGGCCGACCGCATCGTGATCTCCAAGCCGGATCTCGCCGGCCGGTCCGCGCGCGAGGCGCTGGAGGCGCGCCTTGCCGCGCTCAATCCCACGGCGCCGCGCATGACGGCCTCGCATGGGGTCATCGCCACCGACTGGGTGGCGGGCGCCGGTGTCTATGCACCCTCGGATCGGGCGGCGCGGCTCGGGGCGTGGCTGGGCGCGGAGGAGGCGCCGGCGGCGCAGCACGAGGGGGGCGTCGCCAGCTTCACCCTCCATTTCGGCCGGCCGGTGCCCTGGAAGGGATTCTGCGTGGCCCTGGGCGGCGTGCTGGCGGATCACGGCGACCGCATCCTGCGCCTGAAGGGGCTGATGAACGTGGCGGGGCTGGCCGGGCCGGCGGTGGTGCAGGCGGTGGGGCGTGTCGCCTATCCCGTGGTACGCCTGCCGCGCTGGCCGGGGCATACGGGCCGTTTCGACCGCGGGCGTTTCGACATGCGCGGGCGGCTGGTGTTCATCACCCGGCATCTGCCGGAGGAGGGGCAGGCGGACATCCGCCGGCGGCTCGAGGCTCTGCCGGATGATGACGCCGCCCTGCGCGCCGCCGCCACCACGCCGCTGCTGCCGACCCGCTGCTGGCTCGGCGCGCGCATGCCCCAGGCCGGCCGTGGCGGTTTCGAGATCGAGGGCTGGCGGGTCCAGCCCCTGCGCGCGGCCGACCGTCGCCCCGTTCCGGCCTGAGCTGAACCCGGAACGGCGCCTTGCCCCGCCGGGAGCGCTGGCTTTGCCGGCGGCCGGATGTTCCGGCAGGAAAGTAACATCATCGAGAGTCTTCATCCCTCTTCTTCGCGAACGAGAAGATCGGGCCTCCGGATACAGTGTCACGGGGAAATTCTTTTGTGCAGGCGCCGTCTCGCGCTGCTTGACAGGCTGGCGATTTTCGAGCCATTGAACGTCATGCTCCGCATCGCGAACCGCATGATGAATCTTTGCCGCGCCCTGGCGTTTCGCCGGAGCGTGGTGATTGCGCTCGTCGTGGGTCTCTTCGCGGGCCCGATGCTCAACGTGCTGACCACCCGCCACGCTGAAGAGGCGGAGGCGGCCGTTGCCGGTTTGTCGCTGGGCTTTTCCGATCCCGCCGGGCTTTTGCCGGACGTCCTCGCGGCGGAACACGCCGCAGAGCAGTCTCAAAGCGGCGACAGATCTTCTCCGCTCGCCGACACGTCCACCGTGGATCACGGCTGCCACGGCTGTGCCGCCTTCGTGCTGCCCTTGGTGGTCACCGCGCGTCCGGGCGACCTGACGTCCACCCGTGTCGCGATTGAGCCGGCCGCCGTCGCCGGCCGCACCGTCCCCACCGAAATCCGTCCCCCCTGCGCCTGATCTGATCTCTGTCCGCGTGCGGGCGCTTGGCGCCTGCGCTCAGCTCACAGCCATCGGATCAGACCATGTCGCCTCGTGCCCTCGCGCGTGCGCTTGTGGCAGCCCTCGTGCTGCTTCCGGCGTCGCAGACGCGCGCCGAATCCGCGCGCCCACAGTCCACGCGTTCCCTCGCCTTGACCAGCGCCCTGGCCAGCGCGCTCGCCGCCAATCCCCGCCTCACGGCGGCGGAACGGGACATCGGCATGGCCTCTGGCCGGTCGACGCAGGCCGCCGCGCTGCCCAACCCGGCCTTGTCGCTGGAGGTGGACAACGCCATGGGCTCCGGCTCCTACCAAGGGCTGGATCTGGCGGAACAGACGCTACAGATCAGCCAATTGGTGGAGCTGGGCGGCAAGCGCGAGGCGCGCATGGCCGCCGCCGGCGCGGGCATTACCGTCGCGCGCTGGGAGCGTGAGGCGACCCGCCTGCAGGTGCTGGCGGAGACCACGGCGGCTTTCTCCGCGGTGCTGGGCGCGCAGCAGCGTGTCGCCATATTGGAGCAGCAGGCGGCGGCCATCTCCCGCCTGTCCCCGCTGCTGCAGACGCGGGTGGAGGCGGGCGCCTCCTCTCCGGCGGAGATCTCCCGCGCCCGCGTCGCCGCCGATTTTGCCACGGTGGAACTGGACCGGGCGAAGGCCGCGCTCGGCACCGCCCGGCGCGAGCTGGCCCTGCTCATGGGCCAGGGCGAGGCGAAGTTCGGCCGCGCCGCCGGCAACCTGTTCAAGGTGAGCGCCCCGCCGCCCTTGCCGCGCCTCGTCAAGGATGCCCAGGGCAATCCGCAGCTCACGCGCTTCACCGCCATCCAGGGTCAGCGCCGGGCGGAGCTGCGCGCGGCCCAGGCGAAGACCGTGCCCGACGTGACCCTCGGCGTCGGCTACCGCCACTACAACGAGACCGCCGACAGCGGCATGCGCCTCACCCTCTCGGTGCCGATCCCCGTGTTCGACCGCAACGAGGGCGGCATCTATGAGGCGCAGGAATCCCTGCGCCGGGCGGAGGCGGAGGAGGCCATCGCCCGCAGCGCCCTCATTTCCCAGCTCGGCCGCGCCCACGACACGCTGAAGGCGGCCCATGAGGAGATCAGCCTCCTGCGCGCCAGCACCATCCCCGGCGCGCGCAGCGCCTTCGAAGGGGTGGAGCGCGGCTATGGCGAGGGCCGTTACACGCTGCTGGAGCTGCTGGACGCCCAGTCCGCGCTCACCGATGCGTCGCTGCGCGAGCTCGACGCCCTGGTCAATTTCCACACCGCGCTCGCCACCATCGAGGGCCTGACCGGCCGGCCGGTGAACCTCAGCAAGGGAAAGACGAAATGAGCCGCACGGCGCGACGCGACCTGGCGATGCTCGTGGTCGGCCTCGTGGCCGGCGCGGGTGCGCTTTATGCCTTCCAGGGCCCCACGGCGCCTGTCGCCGGCACTGTGGCCGCCGCGGGCGGGCATGGCGCCGAAGGGGGCCACGGCGAGGGCGGCGAATCCCACGGCGAGGGCGCCGTGGAGCTGAACGACGCCAAGCTTTCTGCCGCCGGCATCGGCCTTGAGACGGCGGGGCCGGAGAAGCTGCGGCAGAAGCTGCGGCTCAACGGCCTGGTGCAGACCAACCAGGAGACCGTGGTGCAGGTGACGCCGCGCTTTCCCGGCATCGTCCGCGAGATCAGGGCGCGCATCGGCGACACGGTGCGCAAGGGCGACGTGCTCGCCGTGATCGAGAGCAACCAGAGCCTGACCACCTACGACCTGAAGGCGCCCATCGGCGGCACGGTGGTGGACCGGCAGGTGGCGCTGGGCGAATACGTCTCCGAGCAGAAGCCCGCCTTCGTGGTGGCGGACCTCTCCACCCTGTGGGTGGATCTCTCCGTTTATCGTCGTGATTTCGCGCGGGTGCGCGCCGGTGACAGGGTGGAGGTGGACCCGGACGACGGCGGCGCGCCCATCGCCGGCGAGGTCGCCTATGTCTCGCCCATCGGCGCTTCCGACACGCAGACCGCGCTCGCCCGCGTGGTGATCCCCAATGACGGCCTGCGCCTGCGCCCCGGCCTGTTCGCCGTGGGCACCATCACGCTCGCGGAGAAGCCGGTGGATCTCGCCGTGCGCACCGGCGCGCTGCAGGCCATCGACGGGCGCACGGTGGTGTTCGTGCGCAACGGCGGCGCCTTCGAGCCGCGCGACGTGGAGATCGGCGCGCGCGACGCCGAGTGGGCCGAGGTGCTGTTCGGCCTGATGCCGGGCGATGTCTATGCCGCGAAGAATGCGTTCGTGGTCAAGGCGGAGCTCGCCAAGGGGAGCGCCAGCCATGAGCATTGATCTCACGCCACGGATTGATCCTGCGCCCCAGGAGGATCTGAAGCTTTTGACCGCGCTCATCCATCCCCACCTCGAGGGACGGGTGGTGCGGGCGCTGCAGGAGCTGCCGCAATTCCCCGGCTTCACGCTGGTGGAGGTCCGCGGCCAGGGCCGT
>NZ_JBAFWH010000021.1:0-55145 GCF_043195015.1 Xanthobacter sediminis
GCCGGCGGGACCTTTCGGCGTGTCCTTGAGCCGGACATACATCGAGCGGCCGGGTGTGTTGCGCGCATCGCCCACGAGCCAGTAGTTGCCCTCGCGGCGACCGCTGGAAAGATAATGCCGGCACACCGCCTCGGCCTGCCGGCCGAGACTGTGCGCGAGATCGGAAGCGTCTTGACGTGCCATCACGCGGCCTCCCGCTCGGAGATGCGCGCCACGGGATATGTATCGAGCACCTTGGCGAGGACGCCCGGTCCGGCGGCGTCGGCCGGCACGAAAAAGCGGAGCTTCCACGAGATGATCTCGCTGAACAGGCCGTAGGTGCGCAGCCGGTCCCGCATCGCCTCGGTGAAGCCGGTCAGCTCCAGGCGCTGGGCATTCATGACGCGGGCGCGCCGAAGCTGAAGGCCGTCAGCGAGATCGAGGATCGTCGTGCCGTCCATCAGAGCGGTGAAGGCCTGCTCAGGGGTCAGCGATGTTGCGCCCGTGGTGACGGCGTTTGCCGCCCAGGCGGGCGAGACGCGGCGGCCGATGATGCGCTCGCCGCCATCGGTCTGGAGCCGGTAGACCCGCGTCGACTCGTTTGGCAGCCGCTTCCAGATCGGCAACAACAGGCCGGCGACAATGTGGATCGTGCTGTCGGAAAACTCCGGCACGTCATTCAACTCAGCCCACCACGCGGCGGCGAAGGCGGCGCGATCGGCTTCCTCCCACTGGCTCTCACCCATCATGCGCAGCGGCGCATAGTGCTGCTCCATCGGCCGGACCAGGCAGACGCGGCGCTCGATCTCGCCATCGTCGAGCATCATCGATGGTGCGGAAATCTGCACGGCGGCGCGGCCGGAGCGACCATTGACCAGGAGCCGTGCGCGCGGATCGGAGAGATGATCGAGCGCGTCGGCGAGGCTCGTCGGTCGATTGCGCTCCCGGCGGGTGATGGTGAGAAGCCGAGTTTCCGCGCCGGTGCCCGGGTGCGTATGGATCACCTCGCTGCCGGTGACGATGAAGCTCTCGGCCTGCAGCGTTTCGAGTCCGACGTCATAGACTCCACTGCGAACCGCCCCGTCGACTTTCGCCGTCAGGAGCTGCTCAAACGCCGTAAAAAGCACGCCCTGCAGGTCGATGGTCAGCGCGAGCAGACGGTTGAGGAAGGTCGTGATCGGCGGCAGCTCGTCCTTGATGCCGTTGTCATCCGTGAGCTTGAGACCGGTGGCGGACTCAAAGCGGTCGAGCGAGCAGTTCTCGACCTTGCCACGCACGAGCAGCAGATAGAGCTGGCGCAGCGCACCGCGCGCATAGGGGCTTTCGAGATTGTCCTCTGGCCGGAAGAGACCCTGTCCGCCGGTCTGGCGCTGCCCACGCGTGATCGCGCCGAGTGTATCGAGCCTACGCGCGATCGTGGAGAGGAAGCGCTTCTCAGCCTTCACGTCAGTGGCGATCGGGCGGAAGAGCGGCGGTTGAGCTTGATTGGTCCTGTTGGTCCGACCGAGACCCTGGATCGCCGCATCGGCCTTCCAGCCCGGCTCCAGCAGATAGTGGATACGCAGGCGCTGGTTCTTCGCGCCAAGATCGGCGTGATAGCTGCGCCCCGTACCGCCCGCATCCGAGAAGACCAGGATGCGCTTCTGGTCGTCCATGAAGGCGGCGGCCTCGGCGAGATTGGCCGAGCCCGCCCGATTCTCGACGGCAAGGCGATCGCCCTTGCGCACAACGCGCCGTGAACGGCCGGTGACCTCGGCGACGACATCGGAGCCAAAGCGCTGGACGATCTGGTCGAGGGCGCCGGGAACGGGTTCTAGCGACGCGAGCCGTTCGATCAGCTCGTCACGGCGGGCGACGGCCTCCCTGCTCTCGACGGGCTGACCGTCCCGGAAGACTGGCCGCGACGACAGATTGCCCTCGCTGTCGGAGAACGGCTCGTAGAGCTGCACCGGGAAGGAATGGGCGAGATAGTCGAGGACATATTCCCGCGGCGTGATGTCGACACGCACGTCGTTCCATTCCTCGGTCGGAATCTCGGCCAGTCGGCGCTCCATCAGTGCCTCGCCGGTCGAGACGATCTGAATGACGGCGCTGTGCCCGTCGGCCAGGTCCTGCTCGATCGAGCGGATCAGCGTCGGGGTCTTCATGCTGGTCAGCAGATGACCGAAGAACCGCTGCTTGGCGCTTTCGAATGCAGAACGCGCGGCCGACTTCGCCTGACGGTTCAGGGTGCCGCTATCGCCGGTGATGTTGGCGGCCTGCATCGCGGCGTCGAGATGGTTATGGATGATGGCGAAGGCGCCGGCATACGCATCGTAGATGCGGGCTTGCTCGGGCGTAAGCTGGTGCTCGACCAGTTCGTATTCAACGCCGTCATAGGAGAGCGACCGGGCCGTGTAGAGGCCGAGCGCGCGCAGGTCGCGGGCAAGCACCTCCATGGCCGCGACACCGCCATTGTCGACGGCCTCCACGAACTCGGCGCGGTTGGCGAAGGGAAAATCGTCACCGCCCCACAGCCCGAGCCGCTGGGCGTAAGCGAGATTGTGGACTGTGGTCGCGCCGGTGGCAGAAACGTAGACGACACGCGCGTCCGGCAGCGCGTGCTGCAGCCGCAGCCCGGCACGGCCCTGCTGTGAGGGCGCGACATCGCCCCGTTCTCCCTTGCCGCCGCCGGCGTTCTGCATTGCGTGCGACTCGTCGAAAATGATGACTCCATCGAAGTCGGAGCCCAACCATTCGACGATCTGTTTGACGCGCGAAAGCTTCTCGCCACGGTCGTCGGACCGTAGCGTGGAATAGGTGGTGAAAAGGACGCCTTCGCTGAGACGGATCCGCGTGCCCTGAGGGAAACGGGATAGCGGCGTGACCAACAAGCGCTCCATACCGAGCGCCGACCAGTCGCGTTGAGCGTCTTCGAGCAGCTTGTCGGACTTCGAGATCCATACTGCCTTGCGGCGACCCTGCAGCCAGTTGTCGAGGATGATGCCGGCGGACTGACGGCCCTTGCCGGCGCCGGTGCCGTCGCCGAGCATGAAGCCCCGGCGGAAGCGGACGGCGCTTGGAGCGTCGTCCGGCGCGGCGGTGACGAGATCGCCGGTCTCGTCCACAATCCAGGCGCCTGCGAGGTGTTCGCTGTGAGCTTCGCCGGCATAGATCACTGTCTCGAGCTGGGCGTCGGACAGAACGCCCCCGGTGACGATCGCGGCTGGAAGCGTCGGGCGATAGCTCGGCTTCGGCGGCGCGACCGACGCCATGGCGGCCGACTGTACCAATTTGGTGGGATGGGGCTGCGCCTCCGGGATGCGGACCGACTGGAGCGCATAGGCCTCATAGATCGAGTCCGACAGTCGGCCATCTTCAAGAGGCATCCGCTCCACGGTCTGATAGTCAAGCGGCAGGCCTTCGATCTCAGCCGTGGGCCGGCCGTCCGTGGATGCTGCGGCCTTGGCGAGATAGCCGCGAACGGTGCGCGGCGCCGTATCCGGGGAGATCTTTGGCAGCGCGACCGGAATGCGCGGGGGCAAGTCGCGTTCGATCCAAGCGAGAAGCGTCGCCACGTCGGGCGCGATGCCGAGAGATGCCGGGAAGCGTGCATCATCCTCGGCCGGCGCCTTGTCGATGACGGTCAGGCGGGTTTCGATGGTCGTGCCTTGCTTGGCATAGACAGAGCCCGCGATCGCCGCAGTGAACACGACGCGGCCGCGCTCCTGCAGCCGGGCGAAGTGGTCGCGCCAGGCCGGCAGCTCGGGCGAGAAATTCGCGCCGGTGATCGCGACCAACCGGCCGCCTGGCGCAAGCCGCGCCAGAGCGGAAGCGATATGGCGATAGGCGGCGTCGGCGACGCGTCCGGAGACATTCGCCATAACCGAGAACGGCGGGTTCATGATGATGACGCTGGGAATGGCGGTGCGGTCGAGATGATCGTCGATCTGCGCGGCGTCGAAACGCGTGATCGCATTGGCCGGAAAGAGAGAGGCAAGAAGATCGGCGCGGGTCTCGGCCAGTTCATTGAGGATGAGATCGGACCCGGCAATCTCGGCAAGGATCGCGAGCAGGCCCGTGCCGGCTGAGGGCTCCAGCACCCGGTCGGCGGGCGTGAGCGCTGCGGCGGTCAAGGCCGCGAGACCGAGCGGCGTCGGCGTCGAGAACTGCTGACGCGCCTGGGCCTCCTCAGACCGGCGCGTGTGCGTCGGCAGCAGCCCGGCGATCTTGCCGAGCGCGGAGAGCCGTGCGGCCGGAGACGCGGCTTTGCGGAAAAGCGGCTTTCCGTATTTGCGCATGAAGAGGACGGTTGCCGCTTCGCAGGCGTCATAGGCCGTTTTCCAGTCCCAGGCGCCGCTAGCGTCGGACGCGCCGAAGGCCTGTTCCATGGCCGAGCGCAGTATCGCGGCATCGATCGCGCGGCCCTGTTCGAGATGAGGAAGGAGATGGCCGGCGGCGGCGAGAATGGCGGCCGCCGGCGGCGCGTTCGGTGCGAGCGGAAGCAAGACCGCCGGAGCGGCACCAGAGACGGGAGCGTGGAGCATGGAGGATACCTCGAAAGAGCGGGAGACGGGCGAGCCGGGCCGGCGCTTTCTCTCGACCGGACGGGCTCAACCCCGTCCCGGCCGACCTCTCACTCTGACGCGGGCAGCGGCCATCGCTCCGGCTTGCGGCAAGCTCGCCTTCGACAGTTGCGTCATGCCGGCGGGCGATGCGCCGCTCCCGGCTAAGGATCGCACTATCGTCGCGGATCTATTCGAGCGCCCGCCTCAGGTCGGGGCATCGGGCGGGCGGTAGAGCTCAAATGGGTTGCCATCGGCGAGATGGCCGAATGGTGTAAGAACATAGTCGCTGGCGTCACGTCCAACGGCGCAGATGACGTAGCGAACCTCGCCCGTCGCAATCTCGGTGCATTCCATCAACGCCAGGTCGCCGCTGGTCGCGGCGTGCAGCAGCGTCTCGAAATTGGCGCGGGCATGGTCGGGAATGCTCATCGCGCGCCTCCCTCGGAAAGCCGGTCGGCGAGCCAGCGCCCGGTGCTGATCCATTCAAGCGTACGGCCGGTCGAGAGATCGAGCAGGTGGGCGCCGCCGGCGAAGCCGTCGATGACGGGAGCCGAGGCAACATTCGCCCACTGGAATCCCCAACGTCCAGTCAGGCCGAAGGCCTCGGCGCAGCGCGTCACGAAGGTGATCGCGAGTTGCTGGTCGGCGCTGCCAGGATCGCGCAGCCACAGGCGAGCCGATCCGTATTCGGGCGAAAGGGAGAGCAGGAACGGCTCGGCCGGCGGATCCTCTCGGGCGTTCTCGGCCATCAGCGTTGCGTAGATCTCGAAAGCGCGCGCCGCGTTGGCGGCAGTGCCAACGTCGAGCAGGCAGGAAAAGCGGGTCAGAAAATCGGTCATGGCAGGCTCCAGAAACGAAAAGAGCCCGGCGCTAGGCCGGGCTCGGAAAGGATCGAAAGATTGTCCGGCTAGTAGCCGAACCGCCAGGACGGCCAGTCTTGACCGTCGTCGGCGGCCTGCACCGCCTCGCTGAGATAGGCGGGATCGCCCTCGACGATGGCGGGATCGCGGACTGGCGTCTCGTCGATGACCGTGACGCAGGCGACGAGCCCGTCCTCGACCTCGACCTGCACGGGAACGAGATATTGGAAGACGACGCGCCGGGGCGGCGGGCTGGATTGCGACATGACGTAGCTCCTCGATTGGGGGAATCGGCGGAGCGGCCGAAGCCGCCCCGCCTGCACGATCATTCGGCCGCGACGAGGTGGCGTTCATCGTCTTCGCCGGCGGCCTCCTCGTCATCGCCCGCGAGGAAGTCAGGCAGCGCTGCGCTGTCATCCTCGCCGCTGGTCTGGGTTTCCGCCGTCGACGCCTCGACCTCGGTGACCACGCGAAGCGGTTCCGGCAGCCAGCCGGTGTCCGCCAGCAGGCGCTCGGCCTCCTTCGCCATGTCGCCCTTCTTCAGATGGTCGATGAGTTGCGCGGCCTGCTCGCCGGCGCCCTCGCGGACCGCCTGCAGGATGCGGGGCTTTGTCACCCGGTTCAGGTAGTTGCCGAAGGTCGGCCGCCAGCCGACCTCGACCAGATCGAGGCCTGTCGCCATCGTCAGGCGGTCGGCCTGCGAAAGCCTCATGTCGAGGGTATGCTGGGATACACCGCTGCCACTGTGCGGGTTCGGCCGCTCATAGAGCGCATTCACGCCGTAGCTGACGCAATGCGCGAGAAGAGCCATGCGGCTGGGCTCATCCAGGTCGGCGAGCCAGTCCCATAGGGCAGCATCGTCCTTCGGGATATCACCCGCCCAGGCGGCGTGGCGGTCCTGCACCGCACGGGCGGACGGGCTGTCCTTCAGCGCATCGTCCTGGGCCGGGAAGAAGACGTGCTTCACCCCGGCTTCCATGGCGCCCGTATACATGCGGGTCATGAAGGTGTCCGAGACGAGCTTGTGGAGGAGCGCCGTCATGGCGACGTGCGGGTTCTCCGCGACGGCGTTGCGCAGCGCGAGCGTGCGATAGGCCGTCAGCTCGATCACCAGACGCTCCGGCAGCGGCTTGATGACGCCGTCATCCTCGTCGTCCTCGGGCTCGGCAGGCTGGCCGCCGATGGTAATGACCGCCCTCTGCACCGACGGCTCGGCCGGATCGCCGTCGGCGTCCACGCCGGTCTCGACCTCGGGATCGATCGGCGCGTCATCCTCCGCCCGCACGTAGCCACGGTCGATGGCGACGCTGCCGTCATGGGCGATGCTGATGAAGACGCCCGCGCGAGGGATATCGTCCGCCTCGTAGCGCACCGGCCGGGTCTCGAAGGCGGCTAGTGCCGTCTCGATCTCGCCGAGGCGCTGGTCTACCTCGTCCGGCAGTTCGTCGGCGCCTTCATACTCGGCTTCGAGCTTCTGATACTCGGCATTGAGCGCCTCGATGGTCGCCTGCTCCTCGGCCGAAAGGTCGAGCGGCTCGCCCTGCAATTCCCGCAGGCCGCGCGTCGTGTCGTAGGGAAAGCTGACAGCGACCTCGATCCACTTCCAGCCTTCGCCGGCGATCGTCTCGGCAGTAGCCCTGAGCTTTTCGGCGACCAGGCGGTCGAGCAGCCTCGCGTCCTGCAGCCAGCCGCCATCATCGGACTGGAAGAGATCGCGCATGACGACGCCGCCCGCCGCCTCATAGGTCTCGATGCCCACGAAAACCGCGCGCTTGTCCGAGGCGCGGACGGTTGTCTCGGTCAGCATGCGCCGGATCTGATAAGGCTCCTTCGACCAGGCGTCCTTGATCGCGTCCCAGACCTGCTCCTGACGGGCGTGATCGCTCGACACTGTGAAGGCCATGAGTTGCTCCAGCGTCATGCCGTCTTCGGCATAAATCTCGAGCAGCGCGGGCGACGCCGAAGCGAGCCGCAGCCGCTGCTTGACGACCTGGGCCTGCACGAAGAAGGCTGCGGCGATCTCCCCCTCGGTCATGCCCTTGTCGCGCATGTCCTGGAAGGCGCGATACTGGTCGAGGGGATGGAGCGGCGCGCGCTCGATGTTCTCGGCGAGCGAGACTTCTTCCGCGAGGATCGCGCTGTCGCGCTCGCGCACTACGCACGGCACAGGCGACACCTTGGCGAGGCGCTTCTGCTTCACCAGCAGTTCCAGCGCCCGGAACCGGCGTCCGCCGGCCGGCACCTCGAACATGCCGGTCTCGTTGCCTTCGGCATCGACGACGGGGAAGACGCTGATACTCTGGATCAGGCCGCGCCGGGCGATCGAGGCCGCTAGGTCTTCGATCGAGACACCGGCCTTGATGCGTCGGACGTTCGACTGGCTCAGGACCAGCTTGTTGAAGGGGATGTCGCGCGAGGGCGATAGGACGATCTTTTGAGCTGCAACAGCCATCGGGATGTACTCCGCGACGGGCGGCCGAGAGCCTCTCTCTCGACCTCCAACCCGTCACGGAAACCCCGTCCTCCCTCTCACTCTATTTCTGGGTGCGCCCGGTGAGACGCCGGAAGGACAGCGGCGCGATCAAGGAATTTGGCAAGCCCCTCATCCTCAGGCGCATCTCGGTCGAACAGGATGTATTCCGCGCCGAGGCGCCGCGCGTATTCGGTGATCCTCACAAGATCGGCAGGGAGACTATCGCGGTCGCCTTCTCCGACCCAGATAAACCAGCCGTATGGCGTCGCCGCGACAAGCTCGTCGCCCTGAGCGGCGTGAACATTCAGATAGGTGCTCGACGCCTCCGACAGGTGAGCGGTCGAGCAATCGAAGAAGACCCGAAGCGGGTACGAGACCTTGCTCATGCCACCCTCCTTTCAAGCTCATCTGCGGTGACGACGTGGGCAGCGCCCTCAGGCGCATGGGCCAGCAGCCAGTCGGCCGCCTTGCTCGCCTGACTTGCGGCCCGAACGATGGCGCGGTTGTCCTCGCGCAGGACCTGCAGCCACGAGCCGATATAGTCGGCGTGGCGGACGGTGGGCACGATGCCGAGCGAAGCGCAGCAGAAGGCCGCGTTCATCTCGGCGACCAGTTCCTCGAATGCGTATTTCTTGGTGCCGAAGCCGCCGGTCAGGTCGCGGCCTACTCGGCTCGAGTGACCCGTCGCGTGTCCGAGTTCATGCAGGGCCGTGCGGTGCCAGTTGATCGGCTCGAAGTAGGCTTGTGGCGGAGGGACCTGCACATAGTCGAGCGCAGGCACGTAGAACGCCCGATCACCTGCGATGCGAAAGTCTATGCCTGAGGCGCGGATCAGCGCTTCGACCTGTGGTTCGATCATCCCTTGCGGCGGCGGGGGCGCATCGATCGCGACGTCTTCCGGCAGTCCTTCGCACTGGGCTGCGTTGAACACGGTGAAGCGCTTAAGGAACGGGATCGCCTGCGCGTCGTCACCGCTCTCGCGGGCGCGGCGCTTTTCGTCCTCCGGCGTGAAGCGGTCCGCATAGACGACGGTCGTGCCGCGCGCGCCCTTGCGGACATTGCCGCCAAGCGACAGTGCTTGACGGAAGGTGAGCCAGCTCTGGCCCGGAAAGCCGTGTTCGACCACGGCGCCCCAAAGGATCAGGATATTGATCCCCGAATAGTGCCGGCCGGTGGCGGCGTTTCTCGGCATGGCAAGCGGGGCCTTTGCGGCCGTCGTTCCCCACGGCTGGACCCAAGGCACGCGACCGGCCTCCAACTCGGCGACGATCTTATCGGTGATCTCGTCGTAAAGGCTCGCCCGGTTCTGGCCTGGACGTGGCAAAGCAGTTCGTCTGGACATCGCGGATCTCCGCGACGGGCGCCGGAAGCCTCTCTCCCAGCTCTCAACCCGTCACGGCAATCCGGTCCGCACTCTCACTCTCGGGGGGGCGTTGCGGGGTCTCCCCCCAGAAGGGGTCGGCAGAGACCTTGGGCTCGGCCGTAGGGGAAAGCCTTCCCCCCTTGAAGGATAATGAAATGTTTATCGTGTTCAGAGGTCAGCCGTTAAGCGAACTCCGATTACCGTCAGCCTTGGCGAAGTGTGTTCCTGGGTGACCCGTCGTTGCTGCGCTTTCAAAACGAAATTCTACGGATGATCGCGAACGGTGAGCCGCTCTTCGACACGATGCGGCAACTTTGCTTGCGGGTCGAAAAGACATGGCCCGGTGTGCTCTGTTCGGTGTTCGCCATCGATCGAACGGGCATGATGCGGCCGTTAGCGGCACCGAGCTTCCCGGAGGCCTACAGCCAGGCGCATGACGGGGTTGCGATCGGCGCCGACACCGATGTACCCGGGAGAGCCGCGTCTTTACGCCAGCCAGTGCTCCTGGAGGATCTCGCGTCCGACCCTCGCGCCTCCCATAGTGCGGCGATCGTTCACGGGCTTGGTGTATCGGCGTGTTGGTCACTGCCTGTGCTTGGGGCGGCAGGCGACACGCTAGCGGTGATGAACCTCTATTTTCACGGTGCGCGTCAGGTCGCAGATGTCGAGCGAGAGGTGGCTGAAGCTTGCGTGGAACTCTGCGAGACGGCCTTCCGCAGACACGAGAGTACGCTCGATCGGGACCGTCGAGCGAATGTCGATGCACTGACGGGCTTGGCCAACAGGGCAGCCTATAACGGCGCGATGACTCAGCTTCGCTGCGACGATGTCGGGTCGTGGGCACTGTTCATCATCGACCTCGACAACCTCAAGATCGTCAACGACACGTTCGGCCATCTGGCGGGCGACGCTCTGATCCGTGCCGCGTCGGCGCGTATCGCTCGCGCGATGGCGCCGGACGTCACCTATCGGATAGGAGGCGACGAATTCGCGGTCATCCTCCAGCAGCCGGCAAATGTCGCCGACCTGAATGCTGCGGCCGAACGCGTCTTCGACGAGCTCGAGGTGGCGGCGGACTGCGACGGACACACCGTTGTACCTCGCGCGACCATCGGCGGCGCGACGTTGAGCAAGACCGAACGCACAGCGACGAGCGTCGGAGAAGCGGCCGACTTCGCGCTCTACCATGCGAAGGAGACGGGCCGTGGCGGCTTCGTTCGCTACTGGCCTGGCATCGGCTCACGGATTACGAGCCGGCGCGCCGCGATCCGGGATGTCTCGGAAGCCTCGGCCGAGGATCGTATCGAGGCGCACTACCAGCCGATCCTGAGGCTGGACACCGGCCTCATCGTGGGGCTCGAAGCCCTGTGCCGACTGCGATCGCGAAGCGGCGATCTTCTTCCTGCCGGCTCTTTCCACGAAGCAACGACTGACGCTCATGTCGCCTCCGAGTTGACGGCCCGCATGATGGCGATCGTCGCTGCCGACGTAGGTCATTGGCAAAACGCGGGACTGCTCGTCGAGCAGGTCAGCCTGAACGTGTCGACAGCGGATTTCTACACGGGCAGCCTCGCCAAGAAGGTCTCCGAGACCTTCTCCAAAGCCGGCATCGGGCTGAACAAGATCGTGTTGGAGATAAGCGAGGACGTCTATCTCGGGCGGAATGATCGCGTCGTAGCGCGGGAGATCGAGGTGTTGCGTGCGGCCGGGGTGCGCGTAGCCCTTGACGACTTCGGCACGGGCTACGCCTCGCTGACGCATCTGGTGAATGTGCCGGTCGATATCATCAAGATCGACAGGGCATTCGTCGCCCGGCTGTGGCCTGACGATCCGAGCACCATCATCGTGGAAGGGCTAATCGAGATCGCCCGCCGTCTCGGCGTGGCCGTGGTCGCGGTTGGCATTGAGACCGAGGTTCAGGCGAGTCAGCTTTGGGCGATGGGCTGTGCGCTTGGTCAGGGCTACGCATTCGCATACCCCGCCGATCACGATGCGACGAGCACTTTGCTCTACCGGCATGCAGCGTCCGGCGCCGGAACGTCTCCTCTCTATGCCAATCAAACATTGTCTCGTCCGAATGAGCGCGTTTCGAAGCGCCGTACTTCGGTGGCGTAAGAGGCGCGCCAGAAACACGTATTCCCGCAGAAGCGTAACTCCTGAAAAGAGGGTTGCGGCGAGCTCTCGCCGCCTTGGTCGATCGAAACGACACGTCTCTTGCAATACCGCCTCCGGCGTGCAATTTTGCACGATCAATGCAGGAGAGCGCGATGCCCGATGATCTTGCCCCACCCCTTCGCTACTTCAAGACCGGAGATCCCGTTCATGTCAGGGCTCAGCAGGTCTGGCTGATCCTGGTGTCTACGGTCATGTCGTCCACGCGCAATCCGCGTCGCCCGACCGTCATCACCTACGGCGATCTTGCCGAGGCCATGGGGATGGATCGCCGGGCCGGTATCACGCTCAATCGGCAACTTGGAGTGGTCGGCGACATTTGTGTGGCCAATGACCTGCCGGCACTGAACTGCATCGTCATCAATGATCGGCTCAACGCACCCGGAGATCATGTCGTCACGCGCCGCGGGCGGACGTGGCAGCAGGAACAAGCAGACGCCATGACGACTGACTGGTTTGCTGTAAGGGTGCCGACCACCGGGACCCTGCGTAAAATTCGCTCGGCGGCAGTGGCGGAATAGCGGATGAAGCTCTTCGCCACGAGAGTATGGGGTTTTGGCTTCGCGCGGCTGCCTCTTGCGACCTTCGGCGTCAAAGGCAATCTCGGGCGGCTGCTGACCCTAGCAAAGCGCGGCGACCGGCTGGTGTTCGTGGGAACACAGACGGAGCGGACCGCACCGGAGCATCAGGGCCGCATCCTGGGGATGGCTGAGATAGGATTCGAGCCCTTGCGCACGCTCGATCTCGTCGAGCGCGAGGCGCTTGATCCGAGGGACTTCGACGCTGCCGGCAACTTCAAGTTTCCGCATGCCGTCGCGACCACTCGCGTCTGGCAGTTCGAACCCGCGCCAGTCTTGACCCAGCTGTTGTCTCGACAACTGACGATGGTTGCAACCGCAGGCGTGGAGGAGATCGACGATCCAGCCGATGTCGCCGCTGTCCTCGCACTGAACGCCGTTGAGATCGATTTGCCCCCGCTGCCGGCCCTCGCACGGATGCGGCGCCTGAATGACGCGCTTAGGAACACCACCGGTCCGCGCCCCACCGATGCCAGCTATAACGTCGATCGCTCAGGCACGGACGGCGAGGCCTGGGCTTATGCATTGCAGTTTGGCAGCCGCAACGTTTGGAAGATCGGGTGGGCCGACGACATCGACGAACGCTGCGCCGCCGTAAATCAGCACATTCCCATTGAACTCGGCGGACTGGAGCAATGGACTGTGAAATTCCGACAGCGGATGAAGAACCGCGAAGCCGCCTACAAGATGGAGCAACGCGTCCTCACGTTGCTGGATGCGAAGCGCAAGGGCTTTGAGCGCGTGCATTGCGCCCAAGCCGATTTGCAATCGGTTTGGGCTCGCGCCTTTCTCGACATCGTCCAGGAGGACTGATGGATCTGTCCTACTGGATGCGGCAACGCACCGACATCATCCGGCTGTTCTATGACAAAGGCCGCGTGCCCTTCGAGCAGTTGAAGCGGGATATCGAGGAAGAGGTCCGGCCATGGGAGCCACCTTACTTCAATCCGGAAACCGACGACCCGGAGCCACCGTTCCTCGCCGAATGGATGCAGGCGGACCAAACTCGCGAACTGGTCGGGATGCTCGCGGTATCGCTGCTCGCCGATACGTTGAGCCTCTACTTCGCCGAGCTTGAGCGCGAGATCGGCATCGCCTTTGTTGACCCGAAAGAACGTGTAGCCTTGTTCAAACTAGGGAAGGTCGAGGCCTATCGCCAGATCATCGAGCATGTGATGGGCGAGACGTTCAGCATGTGCCCCGTCAGGTTCGACGTCATCGAACAGGTGATCCTGGCCCGTAACGACTTCGCCCATGGCCAGGATTTCGTCTCGTTCCAAACCACGCACAATGAACGAACGGTCGAGAAGCATCCGAACCCGTTCTTCACGAATCCCGCAGAGCCTGTCGACGAGGAGGACCTGGGGGGATGGCGACGCCTCACGATCGAAGTCAGTCGGGAAAAGCTGATGGCGGCCATCGACGAGGTGGAGAAGTTGGCTGACTGGGTGCATCGGAACGACGAAGCCGTATGGGAGTGGCGAGCTCGGACGGTGGCCGCGAAGGCCAGAGATTGACGACTCAGTGCCAAGTCTGCGCTCAACGAAAGTCTCTCGTCCTCACCTTGATCGTGTCCAGATGGAGGTCTGGGATGAAAATGTCGCGCGGCCGGACGGTCCGGGGCGGCAAGCCACGTGGATCGGGCGTCGGCGAGCCATGGTGAAACTCGTCGCCGCGACCATGCGGTAACGGGAAGGCGGTCTCTCGATCGCCGACGCTCGCCAGATCGGCGGAGAGGTCCGTGAGCCGCTGGGCGACGAGATGGACCACTTCACCCTCGCGCTGCACGCGACCGCGCACCGCGATCATACCCGCGGACAGGATCGTGCGACGGTTCTGCTCGAAGACCTTTGGCCAGATCACGAGGTTCGCAATGCCGCTTTCGTCTTCTAGCGTTATGAACATGACGCCCTTGGCAGACCCTGGCCGCTGTCGGACCAGCACGATGCCGGCCGCTTCGAGCCACCGGCCGTCACGCGCCTCCATAGCTTCGAGGCAGGTGACCATTCGGCGTCGCCGCAGGTCGTGCCTTAGGAAGGATACGGGGTGATCCCGTAGAGAGAGGCTGACGTGGCGGTAGTCTTCGACGACATCGCCACCGGCCGTCATGGGTCGGAGGACGATGGCCGGTTCGGCAATCTCGGGCACGATTTCCGTTTCGCGGGCCGAGGCCGCAGCAAAGAGCGGCAATGGCGCATCCCGAAGGGCTTTGATCGCCCAGAGCGCTTCCCGACGAGCAAGACCAAAGGGCGGCCGGAAACCGTCTGCCTCAGCGATGTGCGTCAACGCGCCCACGGGCACGCCAGCTCGGCGCCAGAGATCGTCCACCGACATGAAGGGATGTCCCGCCCGGGCAGCGACGATCGCCGCGCCATGGGCGTTCGCCAGACCCTTGACCATGCGCAGACCGAGCCGAACAGCAAATCGGCCGTCATCATCGATCGGCTCGAGCGTGCAGTCCCAACGGGACGCATTGGCGCACACCGGTCGCACCTCGATGCCATGATCTCGCGCATCACGCACGATCTGGGCCGGCGCGTAGAACCCCATGGGCTGGCTGTTCAGGAGCGCTGCGCAGAAAACGTCGGGGTGCCAGCACTTCAGCCAGGCCGACGCGTAGGCGATAAGCGCAAAAGAGGCTGCGTGGCTTTCCGGAAAGCCGTAAGAGCCGAAGCCTTCGAGTTGCTTGAAGGTCTGCTCGGCGAAGGCAGCGTCGTAGCCATTGGCCACCATGCCGGCGATCAGCTTGTCCCGGAAATGCGATACACCCCCGGTGAACTTGAAGGTCGCCATCGACTTGCGCAGCATGTCGGCTTCCCCGGGCGTGAACCCGGCGCATTCGATCGCGACGCGCATCGCCTGCTCCTGGAACAGGGGAACGCCGAGCGTCTTGCCCAGAACCTTCTCGAGCTCCGCCTTTGGATAGTGGACGGGCTCCAGCCCCTCGCGGCGCCGAAGATAAGGGTGAACCATGTCGCCTTGGATCGGCCCAGGCCGAACGATGGCGACCTGAACGACGAGGTCATAATAGGTCCGCGGTTTCAGGCGCGGCAGCATGGACATCTGCGCGCGGCTTTCGATCTGGAAGGTGCCGAGCGTATCGGCCCTCCGGATCATCGCATAGGTGCGTGGATCCTCCGCAGGGATGGTCGCCAGATCGAGGTTTACGCCCTTGTGCTCGGCGAGCAGATCGAGCCCCTTCTTAATGCAGGTCAACATGCCGAGCGCCAGGACGTCGACCTTCATGAACTTGAGAGCGTCGATATCGTCCTTGTCCCATTCGATGACCTGACGATCGACCATCGACGCGGGCTCGATCGGCACGAGATCGTCGAGGCGGTCATGGGTGAGCACGAAGCCGCCAGGGTGCTGGCTGAGGTGGCGCGGAGCGCCCATCAGTTGCCGGGCAAGATCGAGCGTCATCCGAAGGCGCCGGTCTGCGAGGTTGAGATTCAACTCCTCGACGTGGCGCTTCTCGACGCCTTCCTCTGACCACGCCCACACCTGCGACGACAGCGTGCCGATCAGGTCTTCGGGCAGTCCGAGCGCCTTGCCGACGTCCCGCAACGCACCCTTGGTGCGATACCGGATGACGGTCGAGCACAGCGCGGCATGCTCCCGGCCATAGGTCTCGAACACCCATTGCATGACGATTTCGCGCCGCTCATGTTCGAAATCGACGTCGATGTCGGGCGGCTCGCGCCGTTCCTCGGAGATGAAACGCTCGAACAGCAGGTCGTTGCGGCCAGGATCGATCGAAGTGATGCCAAGAACGTAACAGACGGCGGAGTTGGCGGCCGACCCACGACCCTGACACAGAATGTCCTTTGACCGCGCGAAGCGAACGATGGAGTTCACGGTCAGGAAATAAGGCGCGTAGTCCAGCTTCTCGATCAACCGCAACTCATGCTGGAGGGCGGCGGTCACGCTCTCGGGTACGCCCTCGGGATAGCGTTCAGTCGCGCCCTCCCAGGTGAGCTTCGCCAACGTCTGCTGGGGCGTGAGTGCGGGATCGTCGCGCTCTTCCGGATACTGGTAGGCAAGCTCGTCGAGGCTGAAGCGGCAGCGGTCCGCGATCTGCAGCGTCCGGGCAAGGGCCTCGGGATAGCGGCTGAACAGACGATGCATTTCGTCCGGCGGCTTGATGTAGCGATCGGCATGTCGCTCTCGCCGATCGCCAAGCGTATCGATCGTGACGTTGTGCCGGATGCATGTGACTACGTCCTGCAGGATCCGCCGGGCCGGCTCGTGGAAGAGGACGTCGTTCGTCACCACGGTGGGCACGCGCATCTGTGTGGCCATGTTCGAAAGCTCATGCAGTCGGAGCTGATCGTTTGGCCGGCGGCGCAAGGTGAGCGCGAGATAGGCTCTGTCGCCGAAAGCGTCCCGCAATCGCCGCAGCCGGAACTCGCACTCGTCATCCGCCAGGTCGGGTACGAGCGCGACGATCAGGCCGTCGCCGTAGGCGACAACATCAGGCCATTCGAGAATGCACTTGGCCTTGCCGCCTCGTTTCTTACCGAGGGATAGAAGCCGGCAAAGGCGCGAATAAGCGGATCGATCCGTTGGATAGACCAGCACGGATGTGCCATCGGCGAGGTCGAGCCGGCAACCGACAATCAGGCGAACGCCGGTCGTCTTGGCCGCTTCATGAGCACGGACGACGCCGGCGAGCGAATTCCGATCGACGATGGCGACGGCCTCGATCCCAGCCAAGGCCGCTTGCGCAAACAGTTCCTCGCAGGAGGACGCGCCGCGCAGGAAGCTGAAGTGTGAGGCGACCTGCAGTTCGACGTAGCGAGGTGAGCTCATCCGAAGACCCCGTGGATGAACCAGCGGTGCGACCCCGTCGCCGTGTCTTCGCCGTCACCGGCACGATAAAGCCAGTAGCGTTCGCCGGCGTCGTCCTCGACCCGAAAATAGTCTCGGACGGCGACCAATTCGGCGTCGCGTTTCCACCACTCTCCGAACACGCGCTCCGGTCCATCACCCCGGCGCAGTCGGCGACGCACGCCGCGCCAGGTGAATGAAACGGGCGGATGATCAGGCAAGAGCGCTACAGTCTCGACCTGCTCCGGATGGGCCAGCAGACGCGAGGGGCGCGGCCAATGGCCGGGCCATGCTGCGCCCGTATCGGCGGCCATCGCCGGAATGCGGCCAACGGAGCGTTCCGGAACGTCGCTCGCAACCGGCGCCAGCCGATAGAGCGCCTGCTCACCCACCCGGTTCATAAGCGTATCGATCAGGTCCGAGACGTCCGGCACACTCTCCTCGATCAACGAACTGACGGTCTGCCGACGCTCGATCGGCTCAGCGACGCTGGCCGCAAGCGTCATCACCTCGATCCCGAAGCCGGGCTCGATCGTCTCGATTTTGTCGCATAGGAGGCGCGTCAGGCGCTTTGCATCCCGGACCGGCGTCGCCATTCCAACCCGGACCGCCTGTGAGCGACTGTCGACACGGTGGCAGATGAGGTCGAGGCGTCGTGCGCCGAGACCAGCTGCCTCGAGGCGGTCGCATAGCTGATCGACGAGCTTGGCGATGTAGCGGGCGATGGTCTCCGCCGCGCCGATCGGTTCCGCGAACGACCGGCGCACTTCGATCAGGTCGGCGGGTCGAACCGGATCGATCGGCTCTGACAGGTCGCCAAGCGCTTGATCGATACGACGGCCGATCGATGGACCGAAGCGCAGGGTGAGCGGCGCGCGCGGCTGCGCGAGGATATCGCCGATGGTTTCGAAGCCGAGCGTCCGCAGCGCCGCGACGATCGAAGCGTCGATACGCAGCGCGGCCAGCGGAAGCGGTTCCAACAGCGATGCATCATGACGTTCAGGAGCGATCATCGTCGGGCGGGCTGCAAACCGGGCCAAGGCGTGGGCCGCGCCCCAACTGTCGGCGATCGCGCCGCGAGCGGCGATGCCGGACATGGCCAGCCTTCCGATCAGGCCCTCCAGCATGGCGGTTTCGCCGCCGTGAAGGTGATCGGCTCCGGTCGAGTCGATGATGATCCCGTCTGGAGAATCAGGGGCCACGACAGGCGCGTAGCGCAGGAGCCAGGTGGCTAGCCGGTCAAGTGCCTCCACATCGGCTGCCGGCTCGGCATCTTGCACGATGAGGTCTGGCACCAGAACCTGAGCCTTGGTCACAGGCATGCCGGGGCGAAGGCTGGCGGCCACTGCAGCGGCATTCGCCGCCAGCACCACCCGCCTGTTTCCTTCCCGGCCAATCAGGACGAGCGGCGCCTCAGCCGGAGGCGCCGCGTCGCCAGCCTTCCGCCGGAGCCGGTCGGTGGACCAACTCGGCAGGAAGAGCGAGACGACCCGTGTCATCGCACGCCTCCAACTCGAAATCTGCACTCTCGCCCGCGCGTGCGCGGATCAGTTCGACCAGCCAGCGGGCACGCCCTACGCCCGGAACAGGTAGGGGTGTCGATGGCACCATAGACACGCGCCAGCGTGTCATCGCGGCGGTGGGTTGGCCGAAATCAGTGGCCTCGGTCTGTCGTCGCCAACGCCGCAGCGCGATCCCGATCGATCCGCTTCCCTCGGCCGCCAACTGCAGGCGGCGCGAGGCTGTCATGGAAAGCCGCGCCACCTCACCGAGAACCGCCCCGAGGCCACCATGGCGCAGCCCTTCCTCCATGCAGGCCAGCACGGTCTTGTCATCACCGGCTTCGAGATAGATTACGCGATCGGACGCAAGACCTGCCTGAGCGATCGCCGGCGCGAACAGGTCCGGACGGGTGATACACCAGAGGATCTTGCCCTTGGTTCGAGCCGCGACGCCCGCGCTGAACAAGGCTGCTGCGGCGCCATCGACCGCGCCATTCCCACCGCCGGCGATCTCATGCAGCGCGCCGAGCGCCAACCCGCCACCCGGGAGTCGTGAGTCGACGTCGGCAATCCCAAACGGGAGAACCGATTTGGCACGCCGGCTTCTGCCTTCGATCTTCTCGATCTGCGCGCGCAAAGACTCTATGGCGGGCTCGGGCCGCACGCTCCCAGTTTACCTCCGGATAGGGGTTCGTCATCATGTTCCCTATTTGTTCTAGATTTCAGCTGCGAGAGTCAAGGTCGATTCTGCGCCGTCAAAGGACCAGCGGCGCACGCGCCTCAAGCTGTTGATAGCGGCCGTTCAGCCTTGTTTGGGCAAGGCGCCGTTAGCGTCGGCACGCGGCGTCATGGTGATGTTGCGCGGGTCGATGATGAGCTTTAGGTCGGCGGCGGCAGCCTGATCGAGCCCATATTCCTCGAGGTCGTCGACGACCGGGCGAACATCGAAAGCTTCAAACCGCGTTGAGCGATACCGCCATTCGACGTCGTCGGTCTCCTCGAAGAAGACCTTGGCGCTGAAGCTGATGCTCGTACCGGCGAATGACATGCTGTTGAAGTAGAGGCCTGCGGGTGGGGGCCCACTCTCCTCGACGTCGAGGCTTTGGAACTCGAATCGCGCGTCCGGGCGAGGATTGAGCAGGATGTCCACAACCATACGTGCGTCATTGGCCGCCCAGAACGCATCGAATTTGAAGCGCTCGGTCGAGCGCAGGCCGGCGTTGGTTAGCAAGCGCAGCCAACCATCCACGAAGGTCGAGATGAGTGGCACCTCGTCGAGATATGGGCCTGTGAGCGGTTCATTGACTGGGAAGGTAATCGGGGGGATCCGGCTGTTCCCAGAAATGGTTAGCGTCGATCGCTCGGATGCCATGAGCGTCAGGCCGCGCAGTAGTTCCGCCCACTCTTCGAGCGTGTATTCCAAATCGTCGATGGAGCCGACGCTTTCGAACCTGAGCGCGGGAGGGGTGAGCCGAATGATGAAGTCCCGGCTGCGGACGAGCAGTTCGGGTCCATGCGGTTCGAGGATCGGCGGACCGATGAACATCTCGCCATCGAACCGCGCCGCCTGCGCGAACCCGGGGCCTCGGATCGCGATCTCGCATGATCCGAGCGACGGCGGCGTCAGTCGAAGTTCCTCGATGTCGTCAAATAGCGTGCCTTGATACGGAAGGCGGATGCCGAAGCGGCTATCGTAGACACGCAAGCGGTGCGGTTTTAGGGGCGCAAGACCGAGCAGCAGGTTGGCGAAATGCTCCGGCCCCTCGATCTGGAGTAGCGCCTCGGCTTCGAACTGGCCGTTCTCATAGCCGAGTTCATCGAGCTGACGCTGCTTCTTCGCGGTATAGGCGCCTGGATCTTGTCCGCAGGCGGCCGACAAGGCCGACGAGAGGCCGGCGGCGGTCGGCTCGAAACGCTGTCCGACTTTCTCATAGTCATAGCTGATGTCGACATGATTGATGTCGTGCGCTTTTCGAGCCTCCGCCAATCGCAATCGCTTGAGCACCCGGGCGAGTTCGTTGCCGATGAGATGGACGAGGTAAGCCGACTGGATTTCACCATCGGCCCGCATTCGGAAGACGATGACCAGCGCCGGCCGAGGATCCTTGGCGAGGCGATCAATGGCGGACAGGCTGAGTCGGATGCGGTTTCCGGTGCGGCCGAGCGTCGACTTCAGTTGGACCCGGGCGGCATTGGTCTGGCGCCGATCGAGCGGTAGCGACGATTGTCCGCCTGATCCCATTGGGAACTCCACGATGAAGTCCCAGCCCATAATGTCGACGGTACTCTTGTTGCAGAAGAGCCCGGCGCGTTCGCAGAGCAGCTCAAAATGGCGCTCGCCGATGCGGCCGATCCGATCGGATTCCAGCTCGGGGTCATCGTCTTGTCCGCCGTCGGCGCCCTTCGTGGTCATGTGCGCGCCGGCATATGGGCGGCATCGAGCCGGCGGTGGATGAGCGACACGATTGTGAGCAGGTCTTCGGCATCTTCTTTGGACATAGCCCAATGGATGCGCGCCTCATGTGCAGTGGGGTTGCGGAACATGCCGAAGGTGCCACGGACCAGATTTGCGAACCCGCTTTGCTCACTCCGCTCGCTTGCGGTGGATAGCGGGTTGATCGCAAGCATCGGCGGACTCCCGGCAAGTGTCCGATCGACGAGCGTAGCGCCGTCATCGGAGAGCCCTGTCCGCGATCGCATCTTATCAGCGACGCTTTTGACCGCTTCTTGCACCGCATGAAAGTAATTGTCGGCGAGAAGCTCGGCGCGGCAGAATTTCAGGACGTCCGGGTGCACACCGCGACCTTCAAGGTCTGCTCGCAAGTCGCGCGCGCGCCGCTGAGCCTCAGGTAGGGTCTGGGCGACATCCGCCGATTTCAGCTCGCCGGACTCATCGACCACAAGTCCTGCGAATGCCAACGCTAGGTTTAGGCGAGCCCGCATAGGCTCATAGCGGTGCGGCTCGCGGCTGTAACGCGCCGGCTTCATGGCGAGCCGGATGAACTCAAGGATATTGGTGCGGTTGCGTTTGGTATTCTGGCATCCTGCGAAGGCGTTATAGATACGGACGCGCTTCGTCATAGGTCCCGGATCGGCAATCTTGCACGACCCAAGCAGGTGCTCGATCTCCGGCCCGGTCAGGCCTTCTGCAGTGTCGCCAAGCGCGCCGGCGATCGCTTCCAACTGATCTTGTGAAAAGAACGCCATATCGGGCTCACTGACCATAGGCGAGTCGCCGCAGGAAGGTCCTGGCGGTGACAAGAACGACATGCAGGCGGAAGGTGCTGTGGTCTTCATCCGAGAGGCCCGGATGCGAACCCTCCGTGTGGAGCATTTTGAAGAGGCCGTTGACGTAGTTCTTGCCGTCTTGGGTCCACTCGTTGCGATCCGTGGCAAGGAAGCCAATCTCAGCGAGCAAAGCGCGCCGGTTTTCTGAGCTGGGCCGTTGACCCGCTTCCTGTGGTCGCACGTTGCGCGCGATGTCGTCGAACAGACTTTCCAGGAAGGTCCGGAGCTGGCTGTTGCAAGCCGCCCAATCGCCGCGGGTATGCGCTTCGATCGCCTGTTCGAGATGACCGAGAGGAGTTGTGAAGCCGAATGACTTGAGAAGCTGATGCACCTCGTCGTCCGTTTGGGGGAGGTGGATGTCGCCGGGCAGCGCCGCGCGGATGGACGCGTTCGGCCCGTAGTCGTCCCACGTCAAAACATATCCATCACGCGCAAGGCCACGTGCGAAGGCCGTTTGCAGAGCGTGCGTAGCGTGTTGTTGCGCTAGCTGCGCGGCTTGCCGGATTACCGCCTCGCCAAGGGTCATGCTACCTTCGAGCGTGTCGAGCACGGCCTCGGCTCGTTGCACAACGATCCGGCCTAGCAAGGCGCACTTGTTGGCGACGCTGAGGGAGGTGCTGGTGGAAATCTCGTCCTCCAGGCCGAGGCGGAGGACCATCTGGTTGAACCGTGCCTGGCTGTGTTGCTCCAGCAACTCAACGGCGGCGATCAGCGTGGGTCGGGTGAACGGCACAGATCTCATGCTGGGGACGCGCTATGGGCACGATCGTGCTTCATGTCGCCCCTCGCTCAATAACGGAACCCAAGGAGGCTTCCGGTCGGATCAGTATCGGTGAGCCGGAGGCGGACGAGGCTCTCGTAGTCAAAGCCTGACGTAAAGTCGCCCACAGGAACCATGTCGGTGTTGAGTGTGCAGATGTACTGGAAGCCGTGTTTTGCAGCCATCGCGGCGGCAAGTTCCAAAGCATGGGCGCGCTGCCGCGGGTCAACACCGTCGAAAATTGTGCTGTCGTGGATCAGGAAGTCGATCCCGAGACCACGCTGGCGCGCGAACGAGATCAGCATGAGATCGTAGCAGAAGATTTTCATCTTGCTAATGCCCTCGCTTGGGCTGCCCGCGATCTCGACGTCGAATTTGTAGCCCGTGTCGTCGATATCGATGACCAGGCGGCCGGGCGACTTGTAGAGGCTCTCCGAGAATTCCGAGAAGAGGCTGAGCGCCCGGGACCACAGCGCACGCCGCTCTTCATAGTCGAGGGTTGTCGCGCGTTTCAGCTCGACGGTCTCGACCTTGATCGTGTCCGCCTTGGTGGTCATCTGACGAAGCTGAGTGATCCTGTTGGTCAATTCGTCGACCTTCAGCCGGGTGGCTGCATGCAACTCCTGTAACTGCGTCAGTTCCTCCAGCGCGCCTTGTCCCGCAAGCGCGCTGAGGTAGTTGGCACGGCGATCCGTCAGGTTCGCGATATCGGTCTCACGCTCGCTGACGGCAGCTTCCAGCGCGGCAATCTCGCCGGCGATGAACTCACGGCGATTGGCGATGATCTGGGCGTTGAATGCCCGCGCATCCGCCAGCGTCTTCTTGACGGCGCCAGGTAGGGCGATGCCCGCTTCGCCGTAAAGGGCTTCCAGACGGTCCTCGGTCGGAGCGTCTTCGCTCACCAACGAGTCACGGTAGCGATCGAGCCGGCGCTTATCCACGATATTGGCGTTGACCAGGCTATGGATTTCGCTGGTCAGAAGGTTCGCCTGAGTCTCGATTTCACGGTACTGCGGAAGAACGCGAAAATTCGACAGCGCCTCGCGTTCACGCTCAAGCTGGGTTGAAAGGCGCAGGCGCTCGGCTTCGAGCTCACCGAGCGAGGCCAGTTCGCCGTCGACGGCTCCGGTCTTGATCGCCTGTTTGAGCGCATCGAGCGCGTTCTTTTGATCTTTGAGCTGCTGCCAAGTCGCGGCCTTCTCCCAATTCAGGCCGAGAAGGAAAGCATTGTGGACCTGAATGTCCCAAGTCTTCTGATTGTCGAAATGCTTGAAGGGGATGTTGTAGGCGGCTGTCTGGTTGCGCACGAAGTAGGAAAGCAGCGACCGCGCCGAGGGCTTGTATCCGGATTCCGCCGACAGATCGCTAATACCGAATAGCGCCCAGGCAAGAACGGCTCGCCATTTCTTAGCGTCGAGACCCGGAACGCCTTCCTTGTTCGGCGTTGGCCGGACAGGCCAGTCGTCGGTGGCTCCTTCGATGGCGAAGAATCCGGGTGTATCGGTCGCTCGCGTCACAGCGACATCGCGGCCGGACAGGGAGAGTTCCAGCGTGAACGCCCAACCCTGCAAAGCCTCGATGCGAAGCCCTTTTCCGGGTGAGGTATTGCTGGCGAGGCAGAAATCGATGATCTCGATGAGCGTCGATTTGCCGAGAGCGTTCGTCGTGTCCTTATCACCGGCCGAGGTGGATCGGTCGGCCAGGATAAGATTGACACCCGGCTGAAGGAACGCGGTGTGAAAGCCTTTCTGGTTGGCGCGAACGGCTCTGATCATGAGGCGGTCCTGACGATAAGGCCGTCCCGGATCTCGATCGCACCGATCAGATAGAGGAGGTTCGATGCCAGCACGAACCGCTCGAAGTTCCCGACGTTCGGTTCCGTGCGCAGACGCTCCCACAGGCCCGAAACGGTCATGGGCATGCTGAGATGCGCGAGCAGCGTGGCGCCGACGCCGATCAGCGCCTCGTTCTGCGGGATATGTTTGGTCGGAAGAATCATTTCTCAAACACGTCGCAGATTTCGAAGAGATAGATGAGAACAGCGATGCCTGCGGTCTTATCGGCTTGTCGACGCAGACCGCGCTGGGCAAAGGCGCACATCAACTCGAAAAGCTCGTCGCCCTTATGGCCCTCTTTCCGGCGAGCATAATATTCTTCAAGGAAGCCGGCCTTCAGCCGCTCAGGAAAGTCAGGATCGAGTTGAGCTTCCGCTTCAACATACTCGGCAACGGTGGCGCGCGAGGTCAGTCCCGCGGCGATGATGTGACGAGATCCATTCGAGAGCGCGTTCTTTTTGATCTTCTCCTCCGGAGCGAGGAGATCGAAAGAGCCATTTGGGGCCGGCGCTTGGCTCGCAACCCAAGAGACGGCGTTCTGCAATTCGGGGAAGGCGACGTCAGCAAAGGCCTCTTCCATGGCTTGCCGGACCTGCTTTTCGTGGCTCTCCTTCAGTTGCAGAAGGGTCGCGGTCGGCCAATCGGCCTCGACCTTGTCGATGATCGTGTGGTGATCGGTGCATAGATAGATGAGGTTCCGGACGTTATCGCGCTCGTCATCGGTCATCGACGCGTCATAACGGGCAGCGGTCGGCTTCTCACCACGGATGTGCGCGGCCTCGCCGACATAGGTATCGTCTCCCACCTGGGCGTCGTAGGTGAGGTGCTTGCCGCAATTCGGAAATGCGCACACTCCGCCGCTCCGAAAGGCCAGAATAATTCTGGTCGGGTAACTAGCGCTCATAGCCTACGCCTGTCCGCGCGCGAACGTTGCCATGGTCTCGGTCAAAGGATCGAAGGGCGTTGATGAGCATTCCCCCGGGGCGAGTGCCTACTTAGCTGTTAATGACGTCTTGGAGTGCAGCAATTTTTTCTAGTATATCGTCAAATGACGGCGGTGTTTGGTCAAACATCATCGGCGCCATCGCCCGATAATCTGCTTTCAGGTCTTTCACGCGCGCGTCGGTCGGCGTCAGCCGGAGTGTGCCTGGCCGAGCCTTATCGTAGCTGGCCCAGTTCGAACGAAAGAAGGTGGTTTTGTGATGCGCGACCTGCGCCAGTAGATTGAAGTCGGCAACGGCGGCTTGGCCCTCATCCGTGTCGAGGAGCATGGCGAGGTCGTAGTAGTGCCGAGAGAAATACTGCGGCGTCGGTGACGCGGCGGGGCGATGCGCTTCCGCATGGAGAGCGGTTGCCTTTTCCCAGAAAGTCCGCCGCGCTGACAGCACCGTTACGCTGGTGTCGGCATCGGTGAAGAAGTCCGGATAGTCGTCGGCCGCGTAGGGGCGTATGACTTTTTCCTCGGTCGGCCAGGGATCGCCGCGCGCGCCGAGCTCGAATTTTACGCGCGGCGTGATGTAGGCCATGCCTTCGTATTCGGCGGCAGGGAGCGCGGTCGGATAGTGGAAGTTGACGGTCTGCGCGTCACCGGCGTCTATCTCTAGCGACCACTCGCTTTCGGTCGGCTCGCCGAGTTGGCCGACGATCGCGGCGCGAAGCGCTGGGAGAAGTTTCTCGGCGATGTGCTGCTCGACATCGCTGACCAGGTCGTCGATCAGCCGAGCCGCCTGCTTCTTGCTGATCCCCTCCTTATCGGGGTCGCGCTCGCCGGTGTATCCGAGTTCGGCACGGTCGAACGACAAGTCGATGTCCTCGGAGAACCGGCGAATACCGTTGAATGCCTTTGAGAGCGACGTGCCGCCCTTAAAAACGAGGGTTGCAGTGGTGCCCTTCGGTAGACCGAACAGGCGCTTCAGGCTCCAACATACCCAGAAGTCCTTTTCGATGATCGTATTGGCGACGCCCCGCCGGGCGCCGGTCTCCCCGAAGAGAGCTGCGCGATCGTCGGTGGGAAGGCGAGCGACATCATCCATCGATATCGGCCACCGCTGCGTGGGCAATCGAGACGAGCGTGGGCCGCATCCAGGCGGGCGCTTGAAGGGCGGTTGAGGCCAACGTCTTCTTGTCGTTGGCCGAAAGCCGGTGCGCCGCGACCTGCGCGACGTCAGCCGCCCGAACGGGGCCGACATGACGAAGCGCCTGAACCACCGTCCCGGCGGGGCTGCCCGGTGCGATCAGATGCTTGGGCGAGGCGTGGCGAAGGTCGACGATGCGCTTTCCCAGCACGACGCGCCGCGACGGGCCGTCGGTCAGATAAGTGCTTTGTGCCGGAACCTGGGTCGAAAGGCCGAGCGCGTTCGCTGCGCGCGCTCCGGCGATCTGCACCTGCGAGCCGGTCTCCCGCGCAAGAGCGTGGGCGACATCGTCCGGCGCGGGTGACAACGCCCCAAGTTTCGGGTGCAGCTTGGGAAAGTCGTAGAGCCCACGTGCAAGCCGCCGGAGCTGTCCGCCCTTCACCAATCGAGAAAGTGCCTGATCGACAGAGGAGCGGGCGGCAACTGTGAGGAAGTCGCTAGGCGTGAAAACGCTGCCACGTCCGCTAGCGCGGACGCGTTTCATGACCCGGTCGGGGACTGAGGCGTTTACCGTTTTCATGTGTCAGAAAATAAGGCAGGTTTTTCTGACATGCAAGGGGCGGCATTCCCCGTTCTAGAGTACGACTGCCACTTGCTACGCATTATGCCGCGGCGCGTTGCTCGTCATTTGCCGCGCCGGCGGCGTCCGGTGCAGCAGCCTGTTGCAAGAAGCGAGCGAGTGCTGCGCGGCGAGAATCCCGATCCACGGCATAGGCCGTCTGCTTGAATTCAATGCCGTCCAGGAGGCCCTGGATGTAGCCGGAGATGGTATCGGCGGCCATGATCAGTGCCGTGTCGAGCGTGTGAATGTAGTTGCTGGTGACGGAGCCCTTCGAATGACCAACCAAAGCAGCGATGGTGACCTCCGTGAAACCAAGATCATTTGCGATGCTGGCGAAGCTATGTCGCAGGACATGAGGCGTGATGTCGGCGAGCGGCGTATCGTCGAATATCTGCTCCCAATGGTTCGGCAAGCTTCCGAAAGCGTTATCACCTCCTTGTCCCGGGAAGACGTAGGTGCCTGCTCTCACTTTCCGGCGCTTCTCAAGATATTCCACGGCGGGCAGGCCGATTGGGCGGATCGACCTTCCCTCTTTGCTGTCCGTCAGTCGCAAGCAGCTTGAATCGGTATCAGCTTCTGCCCAAGTCAGAGTGACCATTTCGGTTCGGCGGCAGCCGGTCAGCGCAAGCTGGCGGATCAATTCGACCGAAACCTCATATTTCTCGTTTTCGGCCGCTTTAGCGAGCAACTGGCCAAGCACGCGATATTCGGCCTCGCTGAGCCTCCGAGCGCGGACGCTGTCCTTCGGTCGCCGCACACCGTGGGCAGGGTTCACTTCGATAATGCCAGCATCCACGGCGTAGGTGAGAATTCCGCCGAACAGGCCGATCGTACGGGTAGCCGTCCCTGCTCCGCCCTTGACGATCGATTTTCCTCGCAGCTTCTTCGTCTTGGCAACGAGGCGCGTCTTGCCCGCCATGATGTCCTTCATGGCCTTGTTGACTTCGGCCTTGGTCAGATCCTTCACCCGTCGGGAACCGAGCAAGGGGACGATGTGCCGGTGGATTCGGCCAATGTCCGAGGCGATCGTGCCTGGCTTCTTGGGGCGCCCGCCTTTTCCGAGAATGAGGCCGGCGTTCAGGTCGGCGAGGTAGAGGTCGCACAGCTCTTTGACCGTGATCGCCCTATTGTCGAGCTGCTTCTCTTCTGCAGGGTCTTCGCCTTTAGCGATACGTCCCAGTTGCACCTTCGCTTCCTGGCGGGCCCGCTCGGGAGTCCAGACGCCGTGCAGGCCAATCGTAAAGCGTCTCGATCGCTTACCGAGCCGATACTGAATGACGTAGCTGCGCTTGCCGGAGGCGAACACTCTGAGGCCGAAACCGGGCAGCTCGTCGTCCCAAATGACGTAATCTTTTTCGCGACTGTCTGCGGCGTCGACGACCCGTTTAGTGAGCTTAGGCATGGGCTTCCTCCGACCCTACCGTTTCCTCTCGCGTAAGCACCACGTAAGCACGCGGGCGAAAACTGTGGCGGGGAGAAGAGTAGCTTCGGCGGAGAAGGAATTCAAATTGTTTAGCGTTTACAGAGAGATAGGCGGGCATTGGCGGCTCCTTGCGCTTTTTGGCGGAGCTAGCCATATTCCCTCCGAAGGCGGAGGCCACACGTTCGAATCGTGTCGGGTGCACCATTTCAACTAATAGTTGTCTTGACGGTTGGGTGGGGGCGCCCGTTTTTGTCCCCGCGCTGAAAGCTGATTGGCCGCCTTGGCAGGGTTGTAAAGCGGCCCTTACTGCATACGAATCCCGTCTTCTCCAAAATTCGACAGTGTATGAGACGCTCGGCTTGGCGCCCCTGGCTCCCTCGGCCTCTGGCGTGCCACGAGGTCGGTAGCCCCCTATGCCTCGCTGCGGTGATCAGGTCTTCCTTACAAGCACCGGGAGCTTCCGTCTTTCATCCCGCCGCCCAGCTCTCGCCTCCACTTCTCGCTCCCTGGTTGCTAATCTGAACGCTCTCTGTGACGGATGCGTCGTGCAAAGGAGGGCGCTATCCCGCCGCTCTGAATGACAGGCACAGCACCCGCAGCAGGGGCTCCCCTCTCCGCTTCCAACGGGATTGTACTTCAGGATTTGTCGAACCCTAACGATCGGGCCGAAGGGAGTAGCCCTGTTTGCAAGGGCAAAGATGACCCATAGCTGCCCCTTGCTGCCACGTCCGCTTTGCGCCCCAAAGCAGTCATTTGCTCATCGTAACTCTCCGGGGCCGCGACTTGTCCAGCCTGTTCGGGTAGAAGATTATGGACCAATGATTCCGGACCAGGGAGGGAATTCTGGTTAGGGGGTGAGATGCATAAACATGATCCGGTTCGACAGATCAGCTTCATTCAGCAGGCGCTGTCGCAGAACCGTAAACCGATCGGCTTCTTCCTCGGCGCGGGCTGCCCGCTGTCGATCCGTGTCAATGAGCGCGAGGAGGATGGGAAGACTGTCACCGACCCGCTGATATGGGACGTGGCTGGACTGACGAAGGTGATTGCCAAGACCCTGTCCAGCGGGGACCCCGCGAACCCCAAGAGCTGGGACAAGATCGTTCAGATCGTGAAGGAGGATGGCGGCAACAGCGGCAATATTGAACTGATCCTCAGCCGCATCCGCGTATTCGCGAGCGTCGCCGGCATCGGAAATGTGCGAGGCCTCACGGCAGCAGAGCTCGAAGTGCTCGATTCCGAGGTCTGTAAGGTGATCTCCAAGGAGGTCACTCGTACGCTTCCGAAAAAGGACAGCCCTTATCACAATCTTGCAATCTGGAGTCGCTCGATCCGTCGTGAGCGGCCCGTCCATTTCTTTACGACCAATTACGACCTGCTGATGGAGCAAGCTCTCGAGGAAAGCTCGGCGCCCTATTTCGACGGCTTCATCGGTGCCCGGAAGGCTTTCTTCGACCTCGGCGCCGTTGAGGACGAGGGCTTGCTGCCGCCGCGGTGGGCCCGGCTGTGGAAAATCCATGGCTCGCTCAACTGGCGCCTGGAGAATGAGACGGTCGTCGTTCGAACCGATGAGAAGACCGATAAGCAGAGCTATCTAATCTATCCGTCGCATCTCAAATATGACCAGAGCCGCAAGATGCCCTATCTCGCGATGCTCGATCGACTTAAGGCCTTCATGCTCGCGCCGTCGTCGCTGCTCTTCATCTGTGGCTATTCCTTCGCAGACGAGCATATCAACGACGTCATACGCCGTAGTCTCGAGGCGAACCCGACCGCGCATGTTTTTGCCTTTGTTTATGGTGACCTAGAGACAGATAGCTACAAGCTAGCGCGCCAGTGTGCGCTAGCGACCCCGAATCTGAGCCTGTTGGGTTTCGACAAGGCTATCATTGGCCGCACACCGGGTGACTGGACAGGCGACGGCGCGGATGACCTTGTACTGCCGCCCAGCATCCTCGTGAAAGATGGCGACAAGGTCACCGTGCGGCTAGGCGACTTTGCTGCGCTCGGCGCGCTGTTGCGTGGTCTCTCCGGCGACGGGATGAGCGATGATCCAGCCTGATGTAGCCAGCCGGGCAACAGTTATCGGCACTGTCCAAGACGTCAGCGGCACGTCGGTCAGCGTCACCTTGACGTCGGACCGCTTCTCGGGCCTGAGCTTTGTCCACGGTCAGGGCCATAAAATCGGCCAGATCGGTAGCTTTGTTAAAATTCCGATCGGCTATGTCGACCTCTATGGGATCGTGTCGCAGGTAGGCGCCAGTGCGGTTCCCGAGAAGGCCGCGCTTTCGATGCCCAACGGGCTGCGCTGGATGACAGTTCAACTGATCGGCGAAGGCTACAGGACAGGCCGGTTCCAGCGCGGCATCTCGCAATATCCGACCTTCGAGGACGAGGTCCATCTCGTCTCTGAGGCAGATCTCCAGGCGATCTATGGGCGGTCGGGCAAGCAGAACCATCTGGTCCGGGTCGGTCATGTTGCAGGCAGCGAGTCGATTGACGCACTTGTCGACGTCAACAAACTCGTGACGCGCCACAGCGCGGTCGTTGGGACGACCGGCTCAGGCAAGTCGACGACAGTCGCTGGGCTGTTGAACGTCCTGTCGGATGAAAGGCGCTTCCCGTCGGCGCGGATCGTCGTGCTCGATCTCCACGGCGAATATGGCAAGGCACTCGGCGACCGAGCGAATATCTTCAAGATCAGCCCGAATGCCCGCAACGCCAATGAGCATCGGCTGTGCATCCCTTTCTGGGCGCTTAGCTTCGATGAGCTCATTCGGGTGACGTTTGGAAGCCTCCCGCCCGATGGAAAAGCACGCAACATCATCCTCGAGCAGATACTCGAGGCCAAGATCGCAACCCTAACGGCGCAGCCGGTCGCCGGTGTCGATTCAGCCAACATCACCGCCGATAGCCCGGTGCCTTTCTCGCTCAACAAACTCTGGCATGACCTCTATTGCCGGGAGTTCGGAACCTATCTCAGCGCCGGTGGCGCAAACCCATCAGATCAGGCGACTTGGGCCTACGAAGGCGATCCTATGGGCGCGAAGATCGTGGGGGATGCGCAGGCCGGGGTCCCACCGCGCTTTCGCAAGGTCAAGAATGTCGCCTCTGATCCGGAGAAGATCAATTGGCTTCCGGACGTCCTCAACATCCGCGGGCCACTTGAGGCGCTCGGCGCCCGGCTTCGCGTCGCGCGCTACGACTTCCTGCTGAAGGCCGGCGATTGGCATCCCGAGCTCGACGGCACGACGACCAAGACGCTCGCCGACCTCGTCGGTCAATGGCTCGGCAGTGACAAACCGGTCACGATCCTCGACCTGTCAGGCATTCCCTCGACGGTCACGAACGATATCATCGGCAGCATCTTGCGCGTCCTGTACGATGGTCTCTTCTGGGCGCGGAACCTCTCGGAGGGTGGACGCGAACGCCCGCTGTTGGTCGTGATGGAGGAAGCGCACAGCTATCTTGGCGACAATGGCAGCAGCGCCGCCTCAATCGCGACCCAGCGCATCGTCAAGGAAGGGCGCAAATATGGGATCGGCGCGATGATCGTCAGCCAGCGCCCGGCCGAGATCAATCCCACGATCCTGTCACAATGCGGAACCTTCTTTGCGATGCGCCTGAGCAACGCCACCGATCGCTCACATGTGACCAGCGCGCTCTCCGACAACCTTGAAGGTTTGACCAGCATGTTGCCAGTGCTGCGCACCGGCGAGGCTATCATTCTCGGCGAAGCGGTGAGGCTTCCGATGCGGACAATGATCCAAGCGCCGCCTCGCGATCGTCGCCCCGACAGTCAGGATCCGCTGATCTGTGACGAAGCCGCGCCCGAGGATTCGATGACGCCAGGCGGTTGGAACCTGAAAATGCACATCGCCACGGACTATCAATATTTTGTCGAGACCTGGCTCCAGCAGAACCCGGTCCCCACACCGATCAAGAAGGAATAACACATATGGCCTGGCAAGAATTCGCCCCCTTCACCTCGTCAAACATCGCCGCAATCCGCTACGATGAAAAACAGCTGCTGCTCGAGGTCGAGTTTCTCAACAGCACCCGCTATCATTATTACGATGTGCCGCCGCAGATTGCGCAGGCCTTCGATCAGGCCGAATCGAAGGGGACATTCCTCGCGTCGACCATCAAAGGTCACTATCGCTACAGCCGGGTCTAATATGCCACTTGTCAGCCTTGACCAGAAAAATAGTCGCGTTCAGTTTGGTGCCTTCGAGGTCGACAACAAGGTCCTGTTCGAGTTTTTCAACAAGGTTCCTGCTATCGATCGCGACGAACAGCTTCACAAGGCGCTTTATATCGGTGTCTTGGCTCTCATGGAGGACCGGCTCTCGAGCTTCCTCTCGCGGACAGCGAACGAACTCGGGACTGAGCTCGAAAGTCTGAAGCTCATCTTCGATATGAAGAAGGAGCTTTTCTACCGGTCGGCGGTGAAGGGCGTGCTCGCCGAGGCCGACATCGCCGACTTCTTGTCGGAGTTTTTTAATCGCCAGAAGCTCGCCGACCGTATCGAGCTGACCGGCGACCGTGCCGGCGCAATCCGTCGAAACAAGACGGGCGACATTGTTTGCCATCTTGCTGGCGACAGCGGCAAACGGATCGCGATCGAATGCAAGTTCGACAAGAGCATCCGCCTCGGTGACATCCAGACCAAGGATGTCTTCACCAAAAAAGCGGATACGGCCTGGAGCCAGCTACTTGAAGCGCAGGCCAATCGCGAGGGGCAGGCCGGAATTATCGTCTTCGACGCCTCGCTCGTCGACAACAGTATACTCGCCACCGTCCAGGACCTGAAATTCCTCCCCGGTATCGGGCTGATCGCGATTATCGATTCCCAGAAGGGCGATTATCGCAACCTCGCCATCGCTTACATGCTAGCGCGCGACATCGCCCTCAACGCGAAGACGCTCGAGCTCGACACCGACGTCCTTAAGATCATCGTGAACCGGCTGATCAAGGATGCGCGCGACATGGCGCTGGTGAAGCATCTCGTCAACGCCAATATCGACAATATGAAGCAGATCCTCGTACAGATCGAGAAAGGCATCCTTCTTGCTGAATTCAATCAGCGCTACCTCATCAAGTTTCTCGCCGAAGGGACCCTCACGAAGGACGACATGCTCGCTTTCTATGCGGGAGAAGAGGTTAGGGAGCGTTTCCGGCTTGTCGAACGCGAGATTAGCGACCTTTGCTCATGAGATGGTGAAATGTCGCCCCTGCAGTCGCCTTCATCGAGGTTTGCGCTTTAAACCTACCAGTCCGGAAACGGCCCCTCTGCGGTAGGTTCCCTCGACGTTTCTCCCTTGGCCAATCAAGGCCAGGGAGAACTCACATGGGCCATTCTCAATTTGACGATGCCAGCCGCGAGCGTGCAGCTTGGAATGCCGGAAAGCTGGTCGGCACCAAGCGCCCTCTCACTCAGAAACAGATCTGGGCAATTCGATTCTTCCTCGATCGCGAAAGACGCATTCGTGACCGTGCGCTGTTCGATCTGGCCATCGACAGCAAGCTTCGCGGCTGCGACCTGGTCAAGATCAAGATCCGTGATGTGGTCGCCGGTCCGGGGATTAGGACTCGCGCGATCGTCGTCCAGCAGAAGACGGGGCGGCCCGTCCAGTTCGAGATCACCAGCGACGTGAGAGCGAGCCTGCTGGTTTGGCTGGAACGGCGCGGCGGCACCGTTGAGGACTATGCCTTTCCGAGCCGCATCGATCACGCGCACCACATGAGCACAAGGCAGTATGCTCGCTTAGTGGACGAGTGGGTAACCGCGATCGGCCTGCGCCAAGAGGAGTATGGCACTCACTCGCTCCGTCGCACGAAGGCGTCCATGATCTACAAGGCGACGGGCAACATCCGCGCCATCCAGATCTTGCTCGGTCACTCCAAGATTGAGAACACGGTCCGATATCTTGGTGTCGACGTGGAGGACGCACTGCTGTTGGCAGAGCGGACGGAAATCTGAAGATGGGCGGTCATCCGAGGCAGCGCGGATGACCGCTTTGACCCGCAGGATACGTTGCCTGCCTGTCGGTCTTGGGGTGGAAACCCGTCGGGCAGTTTTCTCGCCGGTGACTAAGAAAGTGGACATTCACTCAACGGGTGAACTTGGCCGCTTCTTCCCCGTCGGCTGCCGGGAAGAAGCGTCATAGATGCGCACGGCCGCATGACCGTGTCGACCGGCAGCCTGGGAGGTTCTGGATGGGGCCGGTTCCGCCCTCCCCAGAGGCGCCATCTTATCGGCTATGCTCAAGCGAATCCAGGAGGTCTCCGGATCAGCCTGCCTCTAGCGACTTCGCGTGCGTCCCGCTCCGCAGTATCGGATGTTAAAGCGCGTTGCCTCTAGCTTGCCGTTGAGTTAATCTGTTGCGGTTGAAGGAACGGGAGGCGCGCCATGGCTGAAGACAATCGCTCGGGCCAGAGCATTGGACAATATTCAGTTAAGCTCGAGGAGGATGGCGGCAAATCCGTCTCTAAGCAAAGTGGCTCGAAGAAGAAGGCGATTATGTTTGTCCCCGAGGGCGCTGATGTGAAGGATTACCTCGATATTGAGGTTGTCGCCCTCGATGCAGCTACCTTCGAGGCGATGGGGCCTCGCCGCTGCTGACAGTTGACTGATGTCAACTGATCACCACCACAGTAGCCTGGGGATCGGCCACCCCGATGTTTGCGGTTGCGGTAGATCCGGATATCGTCGCTCTGTCACACTTGTACGTCCATTCATCAATGTTGAGCGGAACTCGCCCTTTTTCTTGCCGGTCGGCCTGTTGAGCGTGGCTGCGGCCGTTCGAGCGGCAGGCCACAGCGTCCGAATTATCGACTTTGAGTTTGAACACCGGATTGGTTGTGGTTTCGCGCCTGACGAACCTGTGTCAACGTTCGTCAATCGGATCGCCGAACATCCGGCCTCGGTAGTCGGCATTACCGTGCTTGCGGACACGCTTCCAACGGCGCTAGCTATTGGCCGATATCTGAAGCGTGTGCGGCCGGAGGTACGGGTCGTACTGGGCGGGCCGGGAATACATGGGACCGCGAGAGCGGTCGCGGCGCGGTTTGCAGAATGCGTTGATTATCTTTGCATAGCCGATGGCGAGAGCGCACTCCTCGCCCTCCTTGAGAGCGATCTCGATCTACTTGGGGACGTGCCGGGCATGCTCACGGTTGGGAGTGGGACCAAGGTCCAATCCGCGCCGAGCGTCCGTATCGACGCGCTGCCCTTCCCGGCCTACGACCTCGTCGATGTGCCGGCCTACCTTGCCATCGCCAGCCCGCGCATTTTCGATCTGCACGTGGGCTCGGGGTGCACATACAAGTGCTCTTTCTGTACAACAGCGCCATTCTGGAAGCATGTCTTTAGCGCTCGTTCGCCCGGAACCATTCTCGCTGAGATGGAACGGCTATCACAGGCCTATGGCATCAGCGATTTCAACATCATCCACGATAACTTTGTGAATGACAGGCGCTACATCGATGCGTTCGTCGCCTATTTTGCGGAGAACAACACGCGTTTTTCTTGGGGGTGCGCCGTTCGCCCCGACAACGTACCGCTTGACTTGATGAAGCGAATGCGGACTGCAGGCTGTCGTTTCCTCTTCTGTGGCACGGACGCAGGAGACGCAGCGATCCTGCGAGACATGCGCAAGATGACCTCGAGCGCCAAGTCGTACCGTTTTTTTCGCGACGCGCGAGAGGCCGACTTGGTTTTCGAGACGAACACGATCATCGGCTATCCTAATGAGGACGATGACGCCCTCGAGGCGGCGCTAAAAATCGTCTTCGACGCCATCGCGCACGGAGGATACACAGCCGACGTCAGCGTCTTGCAGCCGTTGCCAGGCGCCCCTGTAACGATGGCTCATCGCGACCGCATCGAACCGACCTTCGGGAGCCTCCAAACGTACCTCCCCGTTGAGGCTCGCGACCTCATCACCGAGCACGGTGACGTGTTCACAGGCTTCGGCTTTATACGTCAGGCCAACATGCCGTATGAATACTATACTCGCTTGGCAGAACTCATACGCTATTTCACCCGCCACTTCTTCCGCTCAATCTACTTCCTTAAAGAGATTATGGGGGTTCCGTATCGTGTCGCCCTGGAGGGCGTCGCAGGGGAGATTTCGCCTTCTCGCTACGGTGAACGTCTCAGCCGCTTCGCTGAAGACGTGGGAGCATCGCAAGATGAGCTGGCGGCTTTTCGGAGTGTCTACTGCTTCGAAGCAGGAATCGAAGCCGTAAAGGGCGTGGATGTTGTCGCTGAAATCAGCAACGTATATGCACGGCCGACCCAAAATCCCGAGACAGCGCGCGTCGTCGTCGTCGACATCGACCATGAGGTCCATCTAATGTTTGCCGCGCTTCCCCGAATTGAGACTGCGGTGCGGAATCCTGTCAGCTATTTATTTCGGCGCGAGGGCGGAGATGTTGCCTCAATTCGCCTTAAGGATTGGCAGCGCGAGCTTTGGCAGACACTGGGTAATTCGCTGGCTCCACCTCAGGCGGAGGGGTTGCTCTCCAACGAATGGGCTTCTCGACTGGCGGCGCGGACTGGGGCGAGCTTTCACTCTGCGTACTCCGCGGTCGCCGCCACACTTCAATTGTTCAGTGCGGAGTCACTGAAGCAGACTAGATGCGACAGCAAACCTTGTGATCAATCGCGCCGAGCTTGGAGCGAGAATGACAAGGGTAGCTGCGGTTTATCCGCGGGTATATGAAACGCACCTTCGTCCTCCCGCTCCTCAAGCCAGTCCCAGTATTTGAAGCTCGAAATAAACGGCCATTCGTGCAGGAACTCGATCCGGAGCCCGGCTTGCGCAAAACCTGTGACAATGTCGCCGAGCGTCCACTGCCACTCATAGCTTCGCTTCGTCCCTTCACCGGAAAGGCCAACGTAATCGAGGCCGACGGACGAGGTGGGCTCCACGTCGTGAAAATAGTTTAGGTCACCGCTAGCGGGGTTATAGGCTGTCGGATCGAGTTCTAGCATGAATGGCAGCAGGCTATGTTCTTCGTAGACGTAGACCCTGCCGCCCGGGGCGAGCAACCGGGCGACAATTCGAGCGAACTCGGCGAAGTCGTCAAGCCAGTAGAGTGCGCCCTTGCCGACGTAGACGATGTCAAAGTGCTCGTCGAGCGCGAGATCGTAGACGTCAGATCGAATAAAGCGAACGGGCAGGCCTAGGACTGCAGCCGCACTGCGCGCTGCAGCGATTGCTTCGTCAGCGATATCAACCCCCGTGCAGCGAGCGCCGAGGCGCGCTAGCGAAAGGGTATCATGACCGCAATTGCACAGGAGGTGGATCAAACGGCGTCCCCGCACGTCGCCGAGTTCCTCGCGTTCGACGCGCGCGAGGCTGCAACCGCCTTGGAGAACACGACCCAGCGGGTTGTTCGGGTTGCGGAGATGGAGCGTCGTCGCCTCGTTCCACGCCGCACGGTTCTTTTCCCTGTATTTTGCAAGATTGTTCACGACTAATCTTCTCCCTCTGCGCATGCGGGCGTTCGCGAGATCGCTGTCTGTCGAAGGTCGATCCAAACGCTGTGGCCCAAAGAGAAAGGGACGCCACCCGCCAAGTATTCGATGATGTCACGAGCCATCAACGCACCGAGTATCGTGTTGAGCGGAGCAAAGGAGACCGGCTGCAGGGGCTCCTCGACAGCGCCCAACGCCGCAGCTCGAGCCCTCGCAAGCCTCTGCAAGCGGAGGTAGTCTGGAGCGCCGCCAGGCGGAACCAGCGGCCCATATCGTCCGTCCAGAAAGCCGCAGCCGCCACCGAGGAAAGGCACATTCCGAGATCCGCAGTACTCGGCCACAGCTTCCAACACCTCACACGCGGGGTGGTCTGCGGTGTTGACGAAAAACGCGATGGGCAGCGATAGTTCAAGATCTTCAAGGTTGTTGGCGCGATCGACCGAATAACTCCGTGTCTCTACCCTCGCGTCCGGCAGGCGCGTATGCACGTAGTCAGCTGCTGCATCCACTTTCGCGCGCCCGACATCGCATTTGGCAAAGGTGAATTGACGGTTTAGGTTCTTGGTCTCGACGACATCTGGGTCGATCAGTGTAAACCGCCCAACTCCTGCACCAACGAGATGCTGCAGCACTACGGTTCCCGTACCTCCAACGCCGAGGATTACCACGTGCGCATCGAGCAGCGCCCCTTGAGCTGCACGCGGGTCAAGCCCGATACCTGCGAAATATGAAAAGTTCGCCGCAAATGGCTCACCGTTCCACGGGTTCGTTTCCTCGGGTACTACAAACCCCAGTCGTGTCAGCGCGTGAACCATCTCTGCACATTCCGAGTCTTCTGCCGCCGCAGCTTCGATTTCTGCGCGGGTAAGACCTTTCCGGATGGACAAGGCGAGTTCGGCGCAGCGGGGCGAGCAGTCCGGAAACTTGAGAATGACATCACTGCTGAACAGGACATCTGCACCGGATCGTGCCAGGATGACGTGGTCGGCTAGCTTTAGTCTATCTGGTCGCTGCACTTGCTTCATCCTGTTCGTTGTTTTCGTTCCTGAACCTAAGATTCTTGTAGTCAAAATTGGCGAGATGCGGGAGATCGAAGCCGACTATCCGCGAGTTCATAAGCCAGTGGTGACGAAGATTGACGAGAGGTATCACCGGAACCTCCTCATCTAGTAGGTCTACGAGTGCAGCCAAGCATTCGTTCGCGCCGCCCGCCGCGCCGTAAAAATAGTCTGCGGCGAGTTTCGCCACCTGTATTCTTTTGTCCGGCGAGCCCACCCGGGCGAGCATCACCATTGCAGCCTCGAGCTCGGCGATCGGGTCGGGGAAAGATGGGTAGCGTAGCTCGAGGCGCATGTCGGCACCGCTTCCCGCAGGCGATCCGAATGGAACCGATTCGAGCGCAACGACGAGGTCAAGCGTTTCTGCCCAACACCTCTGCAGAAACTCCGCGACTATCCGGTTTGGATAATAGTCGTAGAACGCAAGGCGGACCGGAGATTGCCCGTCCTGCAGTGAGCGAACGGTCCGCTGAGACGCCGTTCGAGGCCTCAAACGCGCGCCAGGTGGCCGCGTTGTGGCTAGGACGCTTTGGCGGGAGGTCGCTCCGCCGCAAAGCGCAGCTGAAAGAGCGTTCCTGTCTAGCGCGGCCGAGAGCTGGGCTCGAACGTCGCGCCGCAGCAAGGCTGGATCAAGCGCTGCTCCGAACTCAACCTGCATCCAGATAGGCGCGGGTCCGGAATGGAATTCGGAGCGTCCGGACCACTCGGCCAACGATGACAGTGGGAACATGGTGCTGCAGGTGACGTCTACCGCGCCGCGAAGGAAACGGTCAGGCACGCCGCTCACATCTCGCCGGAGAACGAACTCAAGGTGCGGTCGCTCTGAGGCGCCGGGAGAGCAAGGGTTGGGGGCGAATCGGAGCCACGATTGATAGAAGTCTACGTGTTCGAGGACGTACGGCCCCAAGCTTGGCGCGCAGGAATCCCAGAGATGACCCCAGCCCGGCCCCAGTTCATCCGCACAGAGGAGCGCGGGAAGGTGGCGAACCGGCCGCCTCGTGTCGATTGCCAAAGTATCACCGCGACCCTCGATAACATCCATCCATTGCAGATGATGGGCCCAATATGGGTGCTTGGCTTGGGCTTGGCGAAGCCGTTCGGCAATATCTCCCGCGCCGAGCGCACGTCCGTCCGACCAGCGAAAGTGGGGACCGACCCGGAACCGGTGCCGTAGGCCGCCTTTTGTTGAAGTACCATCCACCAGGACGCCAGGAAGCGCAGCCTTTCGGAGATCGTCGAACCGTAGCAATGGCTCAAGCGCTGCCGCCCCGACGTATCTCCCAATGTAGTCGAGCGCGCCAGGGTGATGGAGCCCGAGCGGCATTTCGTCGATTTCCAAGCGGACTATGCGCTCCATGGGGCCCGGTAGTCGGGGCTCGTTTGAAACGGCGACTCGTGGTCGATCCAATTCGAACCTAGAGTCGAGGCCGCATGTGCCCTTAGGAGTACGGAATACAATCTCATCCGCCAATAATAGCACCTTCCTTCAGCAGCGGAACTTCCGAGTGCGGATCAGGTGATCGCGGGTTCAGGACGGAGCCTTGTTCAAAGTTGAGCAACAGTCGTGGATGCTGTCTGCCACTTGCCTTGCGCGACCGCGCGACCGCGAGCCATTTGCAACGTCCGCTTTCGGGTCACGCCTTTCGGATGCTGAACGGCTGTGATGGGGTCGGGAGCAGAACGACAGCTAAATGGCATTCGCTACCCGATAGCAGACCGTACGGAGACGGCCCCAGACCGGCCATTCGTCGTGGTCGCAGCGAGCTTCTGCTTCTGGCGCGGCACAGCAAAGAGCCAGCCTATGCCTGGATCGCGTGAGTGACATGAGCCGAATTGGCGCTATGGCTTCGAAGCGGTTCCCGGCAGATTCAGGTGGTAGCGCGTATAGCGGCGCTCACCGGTTCGCGTCAGGGCGCCTTTCTCGACCAGATCGTGGAGGTCACGCGTAGCGGTCGGACGCGAGGTGCCGGTGATCGCGATGTAATTCTCTGCGCTCAGGCCACCCGTGAATCCGCCCGGGCCTTCACGAAATAGCCGGGTGATCACCTTCTCCTGGCGTTCGTTCATCTTGTCGCGGAAACGATCGTAGAAGTGCGTCTTAGCGATATGGAAGGCGACGCGGCCCAGCGTCGTCTGCTGGGCCGCGATGATCGTTTCGGCAAAGTAGATCAACCAGCCGGTGATCTCGAGCGTCCGCTGATAGACCTCCAGCTGTTCATAATAGGCCTTGCGGTGCTGCTCGATGGTATGGGCGAGTGCGATCAGCGTCGGTTGTCCAATGTTCTGCGCGAGGGACTTTTCCGCGACGGCGCGACCGATCCGACCGTTGCCATCCTCGAAGGGGTGGATGCTCTCGAAATAGAGATGTCCCATCCCGGCACGCGTGAGGGCGGGTAGCGGCGTGCTGCCGTTCGGTGCCGAGCCGTTGAACCAGGTGAGAAAGGCGGTCATCTCGTCGGGAACCTGGGACGAAGGCGGCGCCTCGAAATGCACTGTCGGTCGATCGTAGCGACCGGATACGATCTGCATCGCGTCTTCATGACGACGGTAGCCGCCGATCGTCTCCAGATGCCGGCTATCTGCCATGAGCATGCGGTGCCAGCGGAACAGGGTATCGTCGTCCAGCGGATCCGCCCAACTCCGGTATAGATCAGCCATCATCTCCGCGATGCCGCGTTCCCTCGGCTTCACCGCGCGATCGTCGGTATCGAGGCCAAATTGCCGGCGCAGGGAGGATTGCACGCTCAAACGATCCAGGGCCTCACCCTCGATCGCGCTGGTCTTGACCGCCTCCTCGCTGAGGAGCTCGATCCGCAGCAGGTCGCGGTCATCGTCGCCCACGTGGCGGACCGCGCCGATCACCTCTCCGGAGAGCAGCAGGAAGTGCCGCTCCAGCGGTTCAAGGGCTGCCGGATCATAGGTCAAATGCGGCCAATGAGGCTGCGTCCAATTCCATGCCATGAGCGATAGAGTCTCCCCTCTATAGCTCGCATATTAGCCGATATCTGATTTATAGAAAGCCGTCCTATGGCTCACGCGACCCACGGGGCCGAAATGCATTGTGGAACGAAGGGCGCGACTTTCTCCTCCTTGGCGCCGAAAACGCAATAGGATGGCACGGATCGGGCAGCATTTCTCGACAACGGAGATCGCTCGCGAAAGCCTTTCAAGCCATTGATCCACTGATCGATTAAGCGAATTGCGATAGTGGCCTGGTATCTGATCGGAGCATGGACGAACGTGCAGTTGCGCTCGATTAGATCGACCTACAACGTCCGGCTTTAAACACCTCGTCAATGTCTGTATCTGTGAAGGGTTTCGGATGCCGGCCCGATCACGAGGGTGAGGCTGGGCGCGCGGGCCGGCGTCGGAAAGCCCCCAGGGGAGGAAACCGCGGTCCGACGTGCGCGACGGTCGAGGTCTTTGCGGTGCTATGGGGATTTGAGGCGGGCGTCGACGGGGGAAATACCGATCGAGGGGCGGATATCCAGGCACTGGGTGGTACCCACCCAGTCCAATCGTGCACGGGGCGTCGTGGCGGCAACATCTTTCTGGTGCCGCGATGATGATGGAAGTGGCCTCGCGGATGGCAGAGCGCACACGGCCCCGATGCCGGAGATGGCATGGCCTGCGACGAGAGCCTGATACCGGGGAACGGGCGCGGTGCCCATGAGCTGTCGATCCTGATGGGTTCAGCGGACCAGGTCCGCGGTAGTGATCCGCGAGCGAAGGTCTCGATGATGGTCATGAGGCCACCGCAGCAGCGGCACCGCGGCCGCTCGTCGGCTTTCTCCTGCTCAGCAGAAGGCGTCGGGTGCGTGCTCTCCTCCTGCGGCCCCAGCAGCGCGCGGATCCTCTCGATGTTGGCGGCGCGTACCGCGCTGGCGAACAGGCCGTAGTGCCGGATGCGGTGGAAGCCGTCGGGCAGGACATGGAGCAGGAAGCGGCGGATGAACTCATCCGCCGGAAGCGTCATGGCCTTGATCCAGCCATTGCCCGCGGCCTTGGCCCTGGCGCGGTAATCCTTCCAGCGGAAGGTGACGCCGCGGTCGTCCAAGGCAAGGAGCCGGCTATTTGAGATCGCCACACGGTGGGTGTAGCGCGACAGATAGGCCAACACTGCGGCAGGGCCGGCGAAGGGGCGCTTGGCATAGACCACCCACTCGGCGCGGCGCAGGGGCGCGAGCAGCACCTCGAAGGCAGGCGTCTCCGCCAGTGGTGTGAGATCGCCGAAGAAGGCGAGCCGGCCGGCGGCATGCAGCGCGCGCAGACCGTCGAGGAAGAGCCGCCGGAACAGGCGGGACAGCACCCGCACCGGCAGGAAGAACCGGGCCCGGCCGGAGATCCAGCGGACGCCGTCTGCCGAGAGCCCGCCGCCAGGCACCACAGCATGGATGTGGGGATGATGGGTGAGCGCAGATCCCCAGGTGTGGAGCACGGCGGTGATGCCGATGCGGGCGCCGAGATGCCGGGGATCGGCGGCGATGGTGGTGAGCGTCTGGGCCGAGGCCCTGAACAGCAGGTCGTAGACCGCCGCCTTGTTCTGGTAGGCGATGGCGCCGATTGCGGCCGGCAGGGTGAAGACAAGATGATAATAGGGCACCGGCAGCAGTTCAGCCTGGCGGGCGGCGAGCCAGTCCCGGGCGGTCGCCTCCTGGCACTTCGGGCAGTGCCGGTTGCGGCAGGAGTTGTAGGCGATCTCCAGATGGGTGCAGCCGGCACAGCGCGCCACATGCCCGCCGAGCACCGCCGTGCGGCAGGAGCGGATCGCCGACATCACCTTCAACTGGCCGCGGCTGAGATGCCCGGCGTGGGCCTTCTCATAGGCATCGCCATGGGCGTTCAGGATATCCGCGACCTCCAGCGCAGGCCGCGCCACGGACCGGCACGGCTCACAGGGGCGGCGGGGTCAGCAAGGAGAGCGGGCTCTCCACCTCGCGCAAGGTCTTCAGGGCGACGCGGGTATAGACCGCCGTGGTGTCGAGCTTGCGATGGCCGAGCAGCACCTGGATGACGCGGATATCGGTCTTGCGCTCCAGCAGGTGGGTGGCGAAGCTGTGCCGCAGGGTGTGCATGGAGACGCGCTTGTCCAGCCGGGCGGCGGAGGCGGCGGTCCTGCAGGCCCGGTCGAGCTGGCGGGTGGTGATGGGCTGGCCCGGGTCGCGGCCGGGAAACAGCCAGCCCTGCGGCCGCCGCTCCTTCCACCAGCGACGCAGCAGGTCGAGCAGGTCGGGCGCGAGCATCACGTAGCGATCCTTGCGCCCCTTGCCCTGCTCGACGCGGATCAGCATCCGCGCGCTGTCGATATCGGCGACCTTCAAGTGGGCGACCTCCGACACCCGTAGGCCGCAGCCATAGGCGAGGCTGAGCGCGGCCCGGTACTTGAGGTTCGGCGCATGGGCGAGCAACAGCGCCACCTCCTCGGTGCTGAGCACCACGGGCAGTCGTTCGGGCGTCGGGATGCGGGCCATCCGGTCGCCGAACCCCGCCCGGCCGAGGGTGACGTGGAAGAAGAAGCGCAACGCCGTGCAGGCGAGGTTCATGCGGGCATAGCTGGCGCCGAGGCTGGCGAGATGCAGCTGGTAGCGCCGCAGGTCCTCGGGCTCGGCCTGATCCGGCGCCCGGCCGAGGAAGGCGGTGAACGCGGCGACCTGGCGGATGTAATCGCGCTTGGTGTGGTCGCCGAACCGGCGGATGGTCATGTCCTCGATCATCCGCTGCCGCAGCGGGCTGATGGCTGGCCGCGTGTTGGTGGAATGCTCGGAAGCGTCCATGGGGGCTCTCCAAAGGTTGAGAAACCCCGTGATGCTCCGCCCGCGGATGCCGGGCGCCACATCGAAAATAGCCAGCCGCCCTTCATGCAGGGCCGCTACCGCGGCAGCGGTTTAGTCCTCTGGCGGAGGGCCCCTTTCTCACGTTTTATAAGCGCCGCTGTCCTCAGAAACCTCATGCGCCAGCCTCGGCCCCTTCGCGAGCCGGCGCCCCAGCGCCGCGACGAACGCCTCATATCGCTCCCCCGCCTTGGCTCGGGCTGCCTGGGCCGCCGGCTCAGGCAATGCCGGCGTGGTGGCCAGCCAGAACCGCACGAACACTGCCAGCGTCTCGACCGAGATGCCGAGGTCCCGCTCCAGCCGGGCCATCCGTCGGTCCAACTGATCGAGGCGCTTGGCGATTGCAGCTTCCCGCTGCTCCGCGGCGTCCGGCGACAGGAAGGACGCGATGGCCGCCTCGGCGATCAGGGACTGAGGCTGGCCGCGCCGCGCGGCATAGTCGGCCAGCAGCCCCATCGTCGCGGGATCCAGATAGACCGAGATCTGAGCCTTCTTCTTGCGTGGGGTCATCGCTATCACAGCTCCATGCCATCATTGGGATCGAGCGAGACCTGACGCGCGACGCCCTGCATGACGCCCGTCATGCGACTGGTCCGGGCCACGTCGTCTTCAGTCTCATCGACCAGATCGATCTCGAACTCGTTCCGCACTTGCTGCGACGTCTCCACCGTCTCTACTCGTGCAAGCTCCGGCTGGCGCCGTTGCTCCGAGCCGGTTGTGTCCTCATCGTCACTTTCCTCGACCATCAGGCTCAGTTGCGATGGCGCGGGCAACGGAAGTACCGTCCAGTCGTCGGTCTGGCGATCGCAAGGAGCCGAGAGCTCCGGCGGATGCAGTACCCGCTCCCTGAACCGCTCATCCTCATAGTAGCGCGCCTTCTTCGCCCGGATCGGCGGCGTGCCGGCCACCATGACGATCTCGTCGGCGGGCGGAAGCTGCATCACTTCGCCCGGCGTCAGAAGCGGACGGGCTGTCTCCGAGCGGGAGACCATGAGGTGACCAAGCCAGGGGGAGAGTCGGTGGCCAGCATAGTTCTTCATGGCCTTCATTTCGGTGGCAGTGCCGAGGGCATCGGAGACGCGCTTGGCGGTGCGCTCGTCATTGGTGGCGAAGCTCACCCGCACATGGCAGTTGTCGAGGATGGAGTTGTTCGGCCCGTAGGCCTTCTCGATCTGGTTCAGAGATTGGGCGATGAGGAAGCTCTTTAGCCCGTAGCCCGCCATGAAGGCGAGCGCGCTCTCGAAGAAGTCGAGCCGCCCGAGCGCGGGGAACTCGTCCAGCATCAGGAGAAGCCGGTGGCGACCGGCCTTCGCCTGCAGGTCCTCAGTGAGGCGGCGACCAACCTGGTTCAGGATCAGCCGAATAAGCGGCTTGGTCCGGTTGATGTCAGACGGCGGCACGACGAGGTAGAGTGTGGTCGGCCGGGCACCTGCCACAAGGTCGGTGATACGCCAATCACAGCGCCGCGTCACCTCTGCCACCACGGGATCGCGATAGAGCCCAAGGAAGGACATGGCGGTGGAGAGCACGCCGGACCGCTCGTTCTCGGACTTGTTGAGCAGCTCGCGGGCGGCGCTGGCGATCACCGGATGGGGACCCGCCTCCCCGAGGTGCGCCGTCGTCATCATGGCCGCGAGCGTCGTCTCGATGGGCCGCCGGGGATCGGAGAGGAAGGCGGCGACACCGGCCAGGGTCTTGTCCCGCTCGGCATAGAGCACGTGGAGGATGGCGCCCACGAGGAGGGCGTGGCTGGTCTTCTCCCAGTGGTTGCGCTTTTCCAGGGAGCCTTCCGGGTCCACCAGGATGTCGGCAATGTTCTGGACGTCCCGCACCTCCCATTCCCCGCGGCGGACCTCCAGCAGGGGATTGTAGGCGGAGGACCGCACATTGGTGGGGTCGAACAGCAACACCCGCCCGTGCCGCGCCCGGAAGCCTGCGGTGAGCTGCCAGTTCTCGCCCTTGATGTCGTGGACGATGGCCGAGCCGGGCCAGGTGAGCAGCGAGGGTACGACGAGGCCGACGCCCTTGCCCGACCGGGTCGGTGCGAAGCACAAAACGTGCTCCGGTCCGTCATGGCGCAGATAGTCCCGACCATGGCGCCCCAGCACCACGCCATCGGGCCCGAGCAGTCCGGCTGACCGGATCTCGTCCGGCTCGGCCCAGCGGGCGGAGCCATAGGTCTCGACGCGCTTCGCTTCCCGCGCCCGCCACACCGAAAGCCCGATGGCGGCGGCGATGGACAGGAACCCACCCGAGGCGGCGATGATCGCCCCCTCAACGAAGATGGCCGGCGCATAGGCGTCGTAAAAATACCACCACCAGAAGAAAGCGGGCGGAGGGTAGACGGCCCAGGGCCCCATCAGGAACCAGGGCGGTCCCAGTTGGTCCTGGAAGCCCAGCCGCCAGGCCACGACCTGCGTGGCGCCCCAGGTGGTGGCGAGCACGATGGCGAGGACAAGGAGGATCTGGCCCCAAAGGATCTTGGTCGCGGACATGCGGTGCTCCAGTGATTAGCAAGTTAGAGGCCGAGGCCGCGCTTGCGGCCGAAGGACCAGTCGATGCCGCCGTCTGAGCGGGCGACGCCGGAGATGTGCTTGCCGAGCTGCTTCTCGAGGGACGGCGTCCAGGGCACGAGCTGGAAGCCGAGGCCGTCGTCGATCATGGCGAAGCGGCCAGAGGCGAGCGCGAAGCGCTGGCGATAGGTGCCGGAGACATAGTGTCCCGATCCTGATCGGTTGAAAGGCTGCCCCGTCTCCCCGGAGAGCTTCTCGCCCAGCGCGTCCACTTCCCGCCGGCGCAAAGTCTCGATCAGGTCCCGGGCGAAGGTGACACGCTGGCCGTGGCGCTCGGCCAACCCCTCCCGGACCAGATGGTCGGCGCGGCGTTCCATAGCCTCACGCACCTCGGCGCCGAAGCCGCCTTCGGAGAGCGATGCCGGCGCGCGGCTGAGCGCCTGCCGGTCGAGCCAGGTGGCGCCCGAAGCCGTGACCTGGCGTTCGATGTCAAGGTCGGAGCGGACGGCCAGCGCGACCCGCTGCTGGCCGCGCCCGTCCTCGAACCGCCGAAGCTCCACGATGGCGCCGGGCGCGCCGTCGCCTGCCGCATCGAGGTCGGGCAGCCGGATGTGGTGGGTACGCCCATCCACGCCGTCGACGACGGCATAGGCCGTGCCCTTCAACTCATCATCGAGGCCGCGATCGACGAGACGGCCGATGACGGGAGCATCCAGGCTCTCGCCGGCGAGCACATAGCTGGCCGTGCCCCGCTCGATGCCTTGGGCAGTGAGCGCCCGATGCATCCGCTTGATGATGTCGCCCCGCTCGCCGAGGGCCCGCAGCGTCGCCTCGGCCTTCTCGTCGATCACCCACTGGCCGGGACCGATCTCATCGGCGAGCCCGAGGGCCTCGAGCTTGCGCAGCCGGCCGACTTTCTGCGGCAGGAAAGCGTCCGGCCCGCCATCGGCATGGCGCGCCACGTCGATCACGCCGGCCTCACGCTGGTCCCGAAGCAGCTGACGGTCGAGCTGGGTCCAGCCCTCCGCCTCCACCTGCCGCTCGACGGCGCGGTGGATGTCGAGATCGGTGCGTAGCCCCAGTTCCTGAGTGATCAGGTCCCGCGCGCGGGCGCGCATACCCTCCTTGATGTAGTCGCGGGAGATGACCAGATCCTGGCCGTCATCTGTCCGGCCTCGCACCAGGATATGGAGGTGGGGATTGTCGGTGTTCCAGTGGTCGACGCCAACCCAGTCCAGCTTCGTGCCGAGGTCTTTCTCCATCTGCCCGACGAGATCGCGGGCGAAGGACCTGAGGTCGGCCATGTCCGCCGCATCCTCGGGCGAGACGATGAAGCGGAAATGGTGCCTGTCGTCGGCGCATCGCTCCGCGAAGGCGCAGCCGTCTCCCTCCTCAGCGCCCGGCCCGAACAGGCGGGCCTTCTCCCCATCCCGGGTCACGCCCTCCCGACGCAGATAGGAGAGGTGAGCCGAGAGCGGTGCAGCCCGCACCGAGTGCCGCACCACGCGGGTCTTGATGACCACGACGCGCGAGCGCCCGGTGAGGAACCGATTGGCGACGATGCTCGCCGCCCGGCCGCGGCCGAAGCGCGAGCGGGTGCCCGAGGAGATGCGGCCGGACCGGGAGACGTGCCCGCCGGCCTTCTGGGCCGCCGCGAGGGCTTGGGCGATGAAAGGGCGTGCCCGCTGTGCACGAGAGGAGCGGATGCGGCCCGGCCGGACGCGGAACTCATGCTCATCGGCCATGACGCGCGCCCGCAATGTGCGAGAAAGCAAACAGGACCAATGGCTTGAGCGTTCGACGCACATTGCCAAACAGCGCCGCAATGTGCGTTTGGCTCAAAATTCCCAAGCAAAAACAACCGCCCGACCGCAGCGCACCCTGCGCCCTTTTATCTCGCCATCGATCGGTTGTTTCTTGCCATCGATCGGTTGTTTCTTGCGTCTCCTCTCCAGACATGCGCCCCACTACGAGAAAGCCCGACAGGGTGCGCATAGGCGCGGCCGTACTCATGGCGCGCCTCCCGTGCCGCCGCGAGCAACGAACAGCCCATCAGACTGCGGAACGATCGCCGAGACATCGCGCACGTCACGCACCGGCTGTGCACGATCGGGTGACACCGGATCTGCAGCCGGCACCCGGATCGGCGGCACGGCGAAGATCGAAGACCGGGCCCAGGATGCCGCTTCGACCGCCGGAGGAGCGGACAGCTTCCGCGCGTCGTGCTCGGTTTCACGGTGTGCAATGTCCGACGCCAGCTTGTCGACATAGGCGCGCGTCTCCGCCGGCAGGGGTCGCTCCTTCCGAGCTGCATCATAGCGTCCTGCCCCGGCATTGTAGGCGGTGAGGAAGCCGGGGTTGCCGTAGCGGTCGAACAGCTCCCGCAGATGAGCCGCGCCGGCCATGATGTTGTCGTACGGGTCATAGGGATCGTCGCCGAGGCCGTAATGAATGCGCAGTTCGGCCCAGGTCTCGGGCATGATCTGCATCAGCCCCATGGCGCCCTTCGGCGATGTCGCGCGCGCAGCGCCATCGCTTTCCGCGCGCATCACGCTTCGGATCCAGACGGAGGGAATGTCGAAGCGCTCCGCCGCTTCCGCGATGAGATCCGCGTAGGGTTCGCTCGGTACCGGCAGCTTGTGTGTTGCCGAAGCCTCTGCCGACAGGGCAGCACTCGCCCAGCCGAAAGGCATTCCGGAAAGGAGAATAAAGACGATCGCGCCGCGGCGGGCGCGCGCTCTTTTTGATTTGTCCGTCGGGGGACGGACACGCAGGAACAAATCCGCCTGCAGCATGATGGCCTCTCGAAGCTGATGGTGGTTTTGCTCGGCCGCGCTCAGCGTGTCGGTGCGCGCCAGGCGAAGTGTCCGTCTCCGGCCTCGTCGGTGTAGATCGGCACCGCGCGGCCGATCACGGTGCTGGCCGGCAGTGGCCCGAAGTAGCGTCCGTCGAGGCTGTCGGGCACGTTGAAATTCATGAGGAAGAGCTCGCCTGCGGCGATGCGCCTGCAGCCGCGCCAGACCGGCAGCGGACGCCCCATGCGGTCGCGCTCCAATGCTTCGCCGTACGACACGCCATCCACGGTGATGGAGCGGTCTTTCCGGCAAACCTCCTGGCCGGGAAGCGCCGCCACGCGCTTCATCAGCGGCACACCAGCCCCCACATAGCCGCGCGCCACCAGGAAGCGGTCGAGTGCCGCCGGAGGCGTAATGGCGAGGAGGTCCGTGACCTCGAGCCTGCGCGCCGGCTCGATGGCGTAGAGCCCGATGGGTGCGCTGGCGGAGACGTTCCACACCAGCTTCAGCGGTGTCGGAACGAAGGAGGCCGCCGCGACCCCCATCACCGAGAAATACGTCACCATCGCATAGCCGAAGCGGGTCATTGTTCGCACTCCCGCCGCTTGAGCCAGGCCTGATGGCGCTCGACCGTGTAGGTTCGGAGCGCGTGGCCGGCCGCCAGGCGATTGTGGACATGCCGCCAGTGATCCGGGGCCACGTCGGCCCCATGGATGCCGAGGGCATCGACGGCATCCATGTGCTGGAGCACCTTCTCCACCTTCGGCCAGCCGTCCGCGCGCAGCAGGATCTCGCCGCCGGGGCGCACGAAGGGCAGCGTCTGATAAGCCTCGCCCGGCGCCACGGCCCGCACGATGTCGATGCGCGACACCACGGTGCCGAAGTCGTTCGCAGCCCAACGGACGAGCGCGAAGATGGCGCCTGGGGCGAAGGAAACGATGCGGCGGCTGCGGTCGAGGGTCTGCGCATGGACCGGCCGGCCGAAGCGGATCCAGTTCTCGATCCGTTTCTCGATCCAGGTCAGCTCCACATGGGTGAGCGGATCTGCGGTCGGCGCGGCCGGTGACGGGGCGATGGGTCGGGGAACGGAGTATGGCGCCGGCGTGCTCATCATGAGGCCTCTCCTGAGGTGGGAGGAAATTCACGGGTGAGGAGCTCGCGGAGCATGTCCGCGACGGTCTGGCCGCGTCCGAAGGCGGCGATCTTGATGCGCCCGCGCAGGTCGGCCGTGATGTCGATGGTGAGCCGCGCGGTGAAGGCTTCGGCTGATCCATGGCCAACCGGCCTCGTGTCGGCGTCCTTGATCCAGTGCTCTGGATCGGCCGGACGCGCGGCAAAGCCCTTGCGCGTTCGTTGCCGGGTCATGGCGTAGATCTCGAACCGGCGAGGCCGGCGATCTCGGCGGAGAGCGCAATGATCTCCCGCGCTGCTGGCCCACCCTCGTCGAGCTCGCCGACGAGCCGTCCGGACTGAGCGGACATGGCGAAGGCGACGCGCTGGCCGACAGTGCTCACGAGCACGGGCGGATCGTGATCCGCCAGCGTCTCGGCGGTCTCGCGGGCGAGCACGGTGCGAGCGCCGCAGCGGTTCAGCACGAAGCGCGCGACAAGCTCCGGGCGATAGATGCGCGCCTCGCTGAGGAGGGCGAGCATCTCCGCGGACGCCCATCCATCGAGCGGTGATGGCTGCACCGGGATCAGGACCAGATCGGCGGCGAGCAAGGCCGAGCGCATCAGGCCGGCGACGCGGGGCGGTCCGTCGATGACGACCATGTCGGCATCGCGTGCCAGCTCGGGGGCTTCCCGGTGCAGCGTATCGCGGGCGAGGCCGACGACGCCGAACAGGCGCGGCAACCCCTCGCGGCTGCGCTGCTGCGACCAGTCCAGGGCCGAGCCCTGCGGGTCCGCGTCAATGAGCGTGACACGCTGGCCGCGGCTCGCCCACGCGCCGGCGAGATGAAGGGCGAGCGTCGTCTTGCCGACGCCGCCCTTCTGGTTGAGCAGCGCGACGATCATCGGGATGCTCCCGATGTGTCGGCAAGCATCGCTTTTCCTGCTGTCAAAGGATCGGGAGCGTGAAATCCGTCTTTACGGAAAGACGGAAGACCATCATCTTGAGAAGCGTACGGGAGATGGCAGTTATCCACATCGCCTGCGCGCCTTTTAAGGTTAGACTCTATGTTAGATTCTAAGTTAGGGGTGCAATTTTCATTTTCATCACCTGGGCTTGAGACCTGTTTCGGTTCCCGATGGCACGGGAGGCCCGTTCCCGATGGCACGCCAGTCCGGGTTCCGGATGGCACGAAGGCTTTCACAGCTTTTCCACAGGACGCCGACGGCTCGAAGGTGAGAAGCACCCGCCCGCCAATCTCCACCTCCGTGAACAGGGTGTAGCCCGGCAACGGCTGACGGCGGACGATGTCGCGCAGTTCGAAGGCGAAGCGCTTGAAGGGCGAGAGGCTGCCGGATTTGAGGTGGAGGTGGCGGAAATCGAAGCGCCAGCCCCGGCGCTGCCGCCCGCCATGCTTGCGCACAATCCGGTAGAGCCAGCGCTCCAGCCCGCCCGTGAGGTCGAAATACTCCCGGTCGATGGTGAGGACGAGCGCGTCCTCGACGATGGCGCAATAGAACCAGTCGGGGACGATGAGCTCGATCCCGGCGGGCTTGCCATCCCGATCCGTGCGCTCCTTCCACTCGTTGATCCAGGAGAAGCGGTGGCGCCGGCCCTCCGTTCTCTGGCGGATGGAGGTGGACACTGTGGTGGACTGCAGGCGGTCCAGGGCGGCCTTCAGGCGCTGATAGTCCCTGATCGATGTGCCCCGGCCGACGAACCGAAGGATCTCGTAGGGCGTCGCGGCCATGAAGCGCGAGGTGCGCAGGCCGGCGTCGCGCGCTTCGACGATCTGGCTGGCCGCCCAGATCAGGATATCCGCATCCCAGATGGTGGCCATGCCATGGTCGGGCACCGCCTCGACCCGGATCGCGATGTCGCCGGAGACAAAATCGATGGGGGCGACACGGTGGGTCTTGGCGAGGGAGAAGAAGGGATAGGCCATGAGATCCTGCGCATCGCGGGGCGCGAAGGCGCCGGGGAGTGCGCGGAAGAGCTCAAGCTGTCTGCCAGGTTGCGGAGAGCGGTGCGGTGCGGCCATGACGAAATGGCCGCTCAGCGCGCCAGGCTGCCCGGCAGGACGCCAGACATGGAATGACGCTTGGCCGGCAGGATGGAGCCGCGCGGATCGGAGGTGGAGGTGACGGCGCCTCGGGCCACCCAGGCCTGCAAATCCTCGACGGAATAGACGACGCGTCCGCCGAGCTTGCGATAGGCGGGACCAGTTCCGTAGGTGCGGTGCTTCTCGAGCGTCCGGGGCGAGAGGCTGAGGAAGACGGCGGCTTCCTTGGTGCGCAGATAGCGCGGCGGCAGCGGGACAGCATCGGGGCGCATGGATCGAACCTCCGTGGGCGCTATCGGGCCACTGATCATCAGCGGCGGATGGCGATCACGGTGGCGAAGGGCGGCCGTCGTGAGGGATGGGGAAGTTGAGGGGCGTAAAATGCCCACCCCGAACGTCTCGGCGATGCTGTTATGGTCGCCGACGATGACGCAGGAGCTTGAGATAGCCGCCGGCGATCAGCGCTCGGCCGCCCTTGACGAGACCGATGACGCGATCGCGCAGCGACGAGGTCTTCCAAGGCTCGGCAGCGATGCGCCTCTGGTCATAGAGAGCGAATGCGATGTCGCGATAGCTGGCGCCGTCAGTGCGTCCGTCTGCGGCCAGCATCATGGCGCGCAGGCGCTGTCGCTGCTGTGTGGTCATCCGCGTGTCGGGGAGCGCCGGGCGACCTTCGATGGTGCGCCAAAAGCGGGATAAAGCTTCCACGCGGCCCACGATATCGGTGTCCAGCGGAATGATCGCAGCGATAGGCGCGTCAGAAACAGAGCCCGGCAAGGCAAGGAGTTGGGACGAACGCGCGGCCAAGCCAAGGATGGCAAGCTTCCCCTCAGGGCTACTTTGCACCACAGAAACGTTGTCGAGGACGTTCATGTGTGCGCCGGCCAAGAAATCCGGCGATGGACCAAGAAGCACGACGGCCGGGTCGACGATGGGAGACCACAAAACGGTCTGCTCGACGGCGCTCATGGCAGGGCGTGCTGCGAAATCGCAGCCCCCAGCGCTGCTCCACCTCCCGGGGGAGCGGCTCGGCGTCGGTGCCGGTGGTCACGATGGACTGATAATGATCCTGATAGGCTTCGTCCCGGCGCAGGCATTCCCAGGCGAGGCCTTCGACCGACAGGTCGTCGAAGTAATCGTAGCTGGCGTTATCCCGCCAGCGCGATGTGTCCGGCTTCATTCACTCGTCTCCGCATCAGAGGCGTGCGCATTGAGCAAAGACAATCGGGGATTGAGAGGGGCGTGAGAAGCCGGCTAAAAGGCATCGCGTGATGCGCTTGCGGCATCACCCCTGTCGACTCAGGCGGGGCTGCGGAGAAGGTCTTTATAGCCGCCGGCGGCCATCCATCGTGCTCGGGCAAGATGAGTGTCGTGAACATGACGGGCGCGCTCGGGCTCCCGAGCCGCGTCGATGCCGAACAGCACCGCGGCGATCTCCTCCCAGCCGGCGCCATCCGCCGTTGCATCAAGCAGACGGGCATAGAGCCTGATGTGGGCCCGGTCATAGTCCGTCAGTTCGGGACCCGTCGGTGCAATGTCCTCGAACGCCGCAGTCACCATGTCTGCCTGCCACTTCTCTCAAGATCGGGTTCTTCCCAAAATCCTACACGACTTCCAATGACACCACTGCCACGGTCGCGTTTGTAGAGAATACTCCGTGGTGAAATACTCATCAAGGCGATGCTCTCTCGACCATGGAGATCCGAGAGGTGTTCGCCCGGAATTTGAAGGCTGCGAGGCTCGCCAAAGGCCTGTCGCAGGAAGAGCTCGCCCATCGAGCCGGGATCGACCGCACCTATATCAGCTCGTTGGAGCGCAGCGTCTATAACGCCAGCATCGATGTCGTAGATCGCCTGGCCGGCGCCCTTGAGCTCGACGCCGCCGCCTTGCTGAAGAGACCCGCCGCGGACGTGCCGAGCGGCCCCGAAAACCCGGTCGAGTGAAGCGCGGGACCGGTTGGCAACTGCTGACTTCGAAGTGAG
>NZ_JBAFWH010000022.1:0-53005 GCF_043195015.1 Xanthobacter sediminis
GCGGCTCGGCGGGGCGTCGTTGGAGTCGCGGAACTCGAAGATCTTGCGCAGGAAGCCCGGCGCCACCGCGGAAATGGGGTTCACCCGCAGGGTGGGGCCGCTCATGGGGCCCACCACCTCGAAGGTCACGCCCAGCAGGCCCTCGTTCGGCCCCCCGCCCAGGAACATGCCGAGCACCGGCAGCTTCGAGAACATGTTGTTGAGCGCATAGGCCGGCACGAAGGTGCCGCGCATGGACACCCGGTTGGCCGCGAAATCCAGCGTGCCGTCGAAGGTGACGCCCGCCGAGGTGCCCCAGATGGCGCCATCCTTCAGGGTGATCTTGCCCGGCGTGCGCACGAAGCGGGTCTCGGCCTTCTCGAAGGCGGCCGAGCCGTCCACGATATTGCCGGAGGAATCGCGCACCGCGCTCGAAAGCTGGGTCAGCCCCGGCTCGCCCTTCACGAAGAAATTGCGCAGGTGCATCACCCCCTCCTGGGGGGTGTCGTCGCTGCGTGGGGGGTCCACCACCATCCAGGCCTCGCCGCCCTGCATCTTCGGGTAGATGTCGAGGAAACGCAGCAACGCGCCAGCGTCGGTGGTGGCCATCTGCAGCGCCGGGCCCTTGCCGCGCCAGTCGCGGATCTCGTTCTGCCAGTCGCGGATCTTGCCGGCCAGGGAGCCGTCGCGGCCCACCTTGGCGGACAGGTCGAGGTCGCGGATCTCCACCCCGCGGCGGGAAAGGCGCAGGTCGAACTGGCGCATCACCTCGCCGTTGTTGCCAGTGAGGGCCCCCACCTTGGCGTCGAGGTCCACGTCCGGCAGCTTGGCCTGCTGCGGGCGCCGGGCGCCGGGCGCCGGGGCGCTGGGCGTGCTCATGAGGCTCTTCATGATGCCGCGCGCGTCCATCATGGCGCCGGTAAGGTGGATCTTGAGCACGTCGCCCGCCTTCTCCGCGCTCAGGGACGCCTTGTCGCCGTCGGAGAGCTGGAACACGGGGAACTGGGCGGAGAGCAGGTCTCCGGAATCGGAAAGTTCCAGGCCGCCTTCGAGCCGGGTGCCCGATCCTTCCATGACGAGATCGTTGAGCCGCACCGAGCGGCCCTTGTCGTCCATGGTGAAGCGCGCCTTCAGCGGCTTGCCCGCCGGCTTGCTGAGGCCGGGGATGAGATCGGAGATGCGGGCGGAGGTCAGGTCCACCTCGATGGTGGCGCGGGTGTCCACGTTGTTGGTGGTGCCCACGAACTGGACCGCCAGCGTGCCGGAGATGCCGGGCATGTCGAGCCCGAGCTTGGCGCGGGCGGCATCGTCCAGGTTGGCGCTGATGCGGATAGCCGCGTCCGCCACATCCTTCTTCTTCTCATACTCGAAGGCGATGGGCGCGCCGCCGAGCTTGCCGTTGCCCCGCAGCACGATGCCCGCCGGCGAGGCGAACGCCTGCACTGTGGCGTCCTCCAGCCGCAGCGCCTTGAACACCTTGTCCACGCCGAAATCGGTGAGGGTGGCATCCAGCGAATAGTCGAGGTCCTCCGGCAGCGGCACCTTGCGGAAGGTGATCTTGAGCTGGAGCAGCGCCGAGAACTTGCCGCGGGTGGTTGAGGGGTCGAAGGCGGCGCCCGCCGGCCCCTTCAGGGGCTCCATGCCCAGCACCTCCACCGCGGCGTCGGCGGGGCCGGCGAAGCGCACGGAGATCTGGGTGGAGGGCTCGCGCGGGAAATAGTCGGGCATGAACATCACGCCGTCGCTCACCGCGATCCTGCGGTCCTGCGGCGTCACCATGGTGGCGGTGGGCATGTCGATGCGCACGGTACGGCCGGTGACCACGATGGCGAGGCTGGCGTCCACCACCGGCGGCAGGCCCTTCACCGCACGCAGGGTGACGCCCTTGCCGTTGATGGTGAAGTGCACCGCGTCGTCCGGCAGCGGCACCTGCTTCTGCCCGATGAGGTCGAGGGGCATGTTCACCAGCAGGCTGATGTCGCTGGCGGTGCCGCCCGAAACGTTCTCGATGGCGAACTGGCGCGCCGGCGGGGCGATGCTGACCGGCCAGAAGCGCTTGACGGTGGAGACCGGCATGGGCGAGCCGGCGCCCTGCATCCTCAGGATCGGCACCTCGGCGCCGAAATCGAAGGTGGCGGTGAAGCTGAAGCCACCGACCTTGCTGCCGAGCAGGCCACGCTCCACCTTGAGCTGGCGGCTCGCGGCATCATAGGCCCCCTCCACCTGCACCCGGTCGATGACCAGCGGCGGCTCGTTCATTTCCGCGCCGGCGAGCACCACTTCCTTCTGGACAATGGTGAAGGGCCAGGGATCGCGGGCACGCTGGGGCACGTGGATCTCGCCCGTCAGCGCCACCGTGTTCTCGTTCTTGGAGGCGGAGATCGGATCGAGCACGATCATCCGCCGCGCCGGATCGAGCCGGGCGCCGACGCGCGCGCGGTCAATGACGAATCGCTCGGTGGGTTCCTCGCCGTTGCCGACGGCGCCGGCCCCCAGCTCCACCATCGCCTCCGCCGCCTTCAGCGCGCCGTCGAGGCCGAGCCGGGCCGTAAGCTTCGCGTTGAGGGGCGTGTCCATGTAGAATCGGCGGTGGTCCTGGCTGAAGGCCTGCACCAGGTCATGGGTGGAGAGGTCGTTCACCACCACCTCGATGGCCCGCTCGTCGTCCCGCGCGGGGGCGATGCGCGCGACGGCGGTGGAAACCCCGTCCGGCCCCTGGGAGGTAAAGGTCAGTTCCATGCCGCCCGCCGGCATCCGCGCGAGCCGCACCGAGATGTGCTGGAACACGATGCGGCGGCCGGAACTCTCGTTCTCCACGATGAGCGTGCCGTCCTTCAGCCCGACGTCCGCCAGAGCGTTGCCGTCGAAGCCGGCGGCGTCCATGTCCTTCAGCCATTGGGCGAGGAAGGCGAGGTGCAGGGGGTCGATATCCCCCGCCGCCTGCGGGGCGGGGCCGGCGGCGCCCTGGGCCGGAGCCCCCACGGCCGCTGGAGCCTGGACGCCCGCCGGGCCGGCGGCAGGAACGGGCGCGGACGGAGGCGTGGCCGGCGCCTGCTGCAACAGGGTGGGCTTGGCGGGCTTGGCCCCGCCGGCCGAGGCCACAGCCACCGCGAGCTGGCCGCTGGCGCCGATGTGGACGGTCATCTCCGCCCCGATGAGGTCGATGCGCCTGGCCTTGGGCATGAGCGAGAGCAACGAGCCCTCCAGCTCCACCTCGGCGCTGGGCGCGCTCGCCAGGAGCGCGCCGTCGGGCGCGAACACACGGATGTCGTGCACCACCACGGCGGTGTTGCCATCGCCCACGCGCTCCATGGTGGTGGAGCCGATGGAGACCTTGCGGCCCTCCCCGATTCGGTCCTCCAGAGCCTGCTCGATATAGGGGGTGGCGACATCGGCGGTGACGACGCCGGTGGCGATCAGGGCATAGAGGGCCAGCGCCGCAAGGCCGGCGACGGCGATGACGCCGAGCAGAACGCTCGCGAGCGCGCGTGCAATGCGCCCCTGCGGCACCAGGGCGCCCATGAGGCTGCGAAGGGGCGCATGCCGCGGTCTGCGCCGCTGCGAAGCAGGCGTCGGCCCGAAATCCTCCATGCCCGCGTGGTCCTCCCGCAACCGTCCACGACATCCGAAGGCGGCGGGGCAAGCCCGCCGCGCGACCAATTACATGCCCCGAGATTTCAGCCTAATGTCCATCTTCGGCGTAAAGATGAGGTGGATCGCCCCACGCACACCATACTGCCGATCCGCCGGGCGGCGTTATCCTTGCCGAAGGCGGCGCCCCCTGCGGTATGGCGCCGAACACGTCGAAAGGAAGGCGGATGGCCAATTTTCCCGAAGCCGGCTCGAAAGCCCCCCCGTTTCACCTCAAGCGGGACGGTGGCGGCGAGGTGAGCCTCGACGATTTCAAGGGACGCAAGCTCGTCCTCTATTTCTACCCGAAGGCCAGCACCCCAGGCTGCACCAAGGAGGCGATCGCCTTCAACGGGCTGAAGGCCGCCTTCGCCGCCGCCGACACCGACATCCTCGGCGTCTCCGCCGATCCGGTGAAGGCGCAGGACAGCTTCAAGGCCAAGCACGAGCTCGCTTTCCCCCTCGGCTCGGACGAAAGCCACGGAATGCTCGAGGCCTACGGCGTGTGGGGCGAGAAGAGCATGTACGGGCGCACCTTCATGGGCATCACCCGCGCCACCGTGCTCATCGGCCGCGATGGCACCATCGCCCGCGTCTGGCCCAAGGTGAAGGTGGACGGCCACGCCGAGGACGTCCTCAAGGCGGCCCAGGCGCTCGGCTGAGCCGGCGCCCGCCCGCGGCCCGGGCGCGCGGGGCGGGCGCGCCCGGAGCAGCATGCCCCGCCCCCCCCCGGGGCGGGGCTCGCGGCGGGCCGCGCTCCGCGCGGGCTCACCCCGCCGCGACGTTCTGCGGCAGCACGAAGGGGCCGGGCGGGGCCACGCCCACCCGCACCCGCACCCCGAACGCCCGGTGGAGCACCTCCTCCGTCACCACCTCGGCCACGCGCCCCTCCGCCACCACGCCGCCATGGGCCAGCACCACCAGCCGGTCCGCCACCATGGCCGCGAGGTTGAGGTCGTGCAGCACCGCCAGCACGCCGCCGCCGGCATCGGCATGGGCGCGGGCGAGGCGCAGCACCGTGAGCTGGTGGGCGAGGTCGAGGCTCGCCGTGGGCTCGTCGAGGAACAGATAGGAGGGCCGGCCCTCCTCCCCGCATTCGAGCTGGGCCAGCACGCGGGCGAGCTGCACCCGCTGGCGCTCGCCGCCGGAGAGGCTGTCGTAGCGGCGGCTGGCGAAGCCGGGCAGGTCCACCTGCCGCAGGAGGCGGGCGATTCGCGCCTCGGCCTCGGAGCCGCCGGCCGGTAGGCCCATCAGCCCCACCGAGATCACCTCCGCCACGGAAAAGGCGAACGCCACCTCCACCGCCTGAGGCAGCACCGCCCGGCGCCGCGCCAGGGCCGCCGGCGGCAGCGTGGAAAGGTCCGCGCCGTCCAGCAGCACCCGCCCGCCCGAGAGCCGCTGCTCGCCCGAAAGCGCCTTCATCAGGGTGGACTTGCCAGCCCCGTTGGGGCCCACCAGCACCGTCACCGCCCCCGGCCGCAGGGCAAGGCTTACGCCGTCCAGCAGCACGCGGCCGCCGGCCACCACCCGCGCGTCCCGTGCTTCATACAGGGCCTCATTCATGGCCTCACCCCACGAAGGCGCGGCGGCGCAGCAGCAGCCACAGGAAGAAGGGGGCGCCCACCAGCGCCGTCACCACGCCCAGCGGCAGCTCCGCCGGGGCCGCCAGCATGCGGGCGAGGATATCCGCCGCCAGCAGCACCGCCGCGCCCAGAAGCGCCGAGGCCGGCAGCAGCACCCGGTGGCCGGGCCCCAGCGCCAACCGCGCCAGGTGCGGCACCACGAGGCCGATGAAGCCCACCACGCCGGCAGCCGCCACCGAGGCCCCGACCCCCGCCGCCACCCCGATGATGGCGAGCCGCTTCAGCCGCTCCACCGCGATGCCTACATGGAACGCCTCCGCCTCGCCGAGCGCCAGGGCATCGAGCCCGCGGGCCAGCAGCGGGGCCGCCAGCACCAGCGCGACGATGAAGGGCGCGGCGAGCCCCACCTTGATCCAGGTGGCGCCGCCGAGGCTGCCCATGGTCCAGAACAGGAACTCTCGGGTCTGCTGCTCGGAGGCCATGAACACCATGACACCGGTGCCCGCGCTCGCCAGCGCGCCCAAAGCGAGGCCGGCGAACAGCAGCGTCGCCACCGAGGTGCGCCCGTCGCTGGTGGCGAGCCGGCCGATGACGAGGGTGGTGACCAGCCCGCCCGCGAAGGCCGCCAGCGGCAGGCCGAGCAATTGCCCGGAGGACGGCAGCAGCGTGCCGAGCGCGCCGCCGAACACCACCCACGCCACCGCCGCCAGCGCCGCGCCGGGCGCCACCCCCACGAGGCCGGGGTCCGCCAGCGCATTGCGGAACACGCCCTGCATCATGGCCCCGGCCACCGCCGTACCGGCCCCCACCAGGGCGCCGAGCACCGCGCGCGGCAGGCGCACATCCATCACCACGATGCGCTCGCGCAGCAGGCCGGCGCCCGCCGGCGTGCCGGTGGCCGCCTCCCACAGCACCCCCAGCACGCGGCCGGGCGGAATGGAGAAGGGGCCGATGGCCAGCGCCCCGAGGAAGGCCGCGAGCGCGAGCCCCGCGAGCAAAGCGAGGCCGGCCACGGCCGGGCGGCGCGCCGGCCGGGCGGCGGCGGAAAGGGGCACGGGCGCGGCGCTCATTCGTCGGGCTCCGCCGCCCAGGGCCGCGCCGGCAGCTCGGGCATGGCCGCGCCGTGGAGCGCCGCCGCGAGATCCCGCGCCGCCTGCGGGGCGCGCGGACCGAAGCCGAGCAGATAGGAGCCGGGCAGGCTCACGAAGCGCTTGTCCCGCGCCGCCGGCGTGCCGGCGAAGGCCGGCAGCGAAAGCACATTCTCGGCGTCGAGCACCTGCCCGCCGCCGCGCATCACCACCACCGCGTCGGGATCGGCGGCCATGGCCGCCTCGTCCACCGCCGGCTTGTAGCCCTTGATGGCGGACATGGCATTGGCGACGCCGGCGAGGCGGAACATGGCGTCGGCGCTGGTGTCGCTTCCGCCCACCACGGCCGTGCCGTTGCCGGTGGAGAGCACGAACACCGCGCGCGGATGCGCCTTGAGCGCCGCCACAGCGGTGCCCAGGGTCGCGAAATCGGCCCGCACCGCCGCCGCGAGGGCCGCGCCCTTCGCCGGTTCGCCCACCGCAGCGGCCACCGCCTCGATCTTGCGCGCGACGCCCTCGGCATCATGGGCATCGGGGATGATGACGACGGGAACCGAGGCGTTCTCCAGCACGTCGAGGGTGGAGCGCGGCCCCGCCCCCTCGATGGCGAGGATGACGCTCGGCCCCACCGAGAGCACGCCTTCCGGCGCCAGGGTGCGCGCATAGCCCACGTTGGGCAGAGCCCGGGCGGCGGCGGGATAGCGGCTGGTCTGGTCCACGGCGATCACCCGGTCGCCGAGACCGAGCGCGAACAGGATCTCCGTCACCGAGCCGCCGATGGAGACGATGCGCGAGGTATCCTTCACCGCCACTGCGCGGCCGCGCGCATCCACCACGTCGCCAGCGGCCGCGGGGCTCCGGACGAGGGGAAAGAGGAGGAGGGCCAGAGCAAGCATCGCCCCAAGCACACCGGACACGCGCGAACGAGAGCGTGTTTTTGAATGATTCAAATCTATCACTTTCGAGTCGATTTTTGAAAATCGACTCTCAAATTTCGATTTATTCAAAATTCAAAACCTCAGCACCGAGTGACGAACGTGCACTAATAAATGTTATTATTTCACTCCTTTGGCAAGATACGATGGACTCAGCTTGACGACATTTAGGTATCACGATAACCGATGCCCTGCAGGCGAGACGGTCCTGCAGCGCGCGAAGTTCTGCCCCCGCGAACGGTAGCCAGCCACGACATGACGCGGAGACGATCATGGTGCGTGGGCCATTGGACCCCCAGCTTTCCCACGGGCTTCGGCCCTTCCTTCTGTGCGGCGCGGCGGCGTGCGCGCTGCTGCTCGGCGGCGGAGCCGCTCTGGCCCAGAGCGCAGGAGCGGCGCAGGGCGCGGCTTCCGCCGGCGGTGACGAGATCGCCCTCGACACCCTCACCATCGCGGCCACGCGCAGCATCGAGACCACGGCGGTGGATGCGCTGGCCGGCGTCAGCGTCATCACCTCCGATGAGCTGCAGCAGCTCATGCCCTCGACGACACAGCAGGTGTTCTTCGGCACGCCCGGCACCACGGTGCTCCAGAACGGCAACTCCACGCAGGCGTCCATCAACATTCGCGGCATGCAGGACTTCGGCCGCGTCGCGGTCATCGTCGATGGCGCGCGGCAGAACTTCGCTCAGCTCGGCCATAACGATGGTGCCGGCTCCTTCTTCCTGGAGCCCGCCCTTCTGAGCACGGTGGAGGTGGTGCGCGGCCCGGTGGCCAACATCTACGGCTCCGGCGCCATCGGCGGCGTGGTGAGCTTCCGCACCAAGGACGTGAGCGACCTCCTGAAGGCCGGCCAGCAGTGGGGGGTGGAAACCTCCGGCGAGTTTGGTTCCAATGGCCCCATGGGCTTCGGCTCGGCGTTCGCCGCCACCCGCCTCGGCCCGAACGCCGACCTGTTCTTCGGCGGCACCCTGCGCGCCCAGTCCGAATATACGGACGGCGCCGGCAACGTGGTGCAGGGCACCGGCTTCGACACCTGGACCGGCATCGCCAAGCTCACGGTGCGCCCGGCCGAGTTCCACGAGGTGAAGCTCACCGCCCTCAACCTCGACACCACCTACACCACCGGCAACAGCTATCCGCCCACGGGCACCACCCAGTACGGCACCGACACCTCCAACCGCACGGTGGCCGCCACCTACAATTACTCGAACCCCGACAACGCCTGGTTCGACTGGCGCTCCAGCGCCTACTGGAACCAGGTGAACCAGGACCAGACCAAGGTGGATGGTGCCTGCTCCACCTCCACCGGCTGCATCGGCGACCCCCGCAGCTTCACCATCGACACCCTCGGCTTCGACGTAAACAACACGTCGCGCTTCAACCTCTCCTCGGTGAAGAACGCCGTCACCATCGGCGGCGATTACTTCCACGATAACGTGAACAACGAAGACAATTATGGCTTCGGCGCTGGCTACAACCCCTCGGGCGAGCGCTCCGTGGGCGGCGCCTTCGTGCAGTGGCAGGCCGACTGGACCAAGTGGCTCCAGACCATCGCCGCCGTGCGCTACGATTCCTACGCGCTTTCCAGCGACACGACGCCCGGCACCAGCGGCGACCGCTTCTCGCCCAAGATCACGGTGGGCATCTCCCCGTTCGAGTGGATCACCTTCTACGGCACGTATGCCGAAGGCTACCGCGCCCCGGCCGTGACCGAGGCCCTGGTGAACGGCGAGCACCCCACGGTGAGCCCCTATTTCAACTTCGGCTTCCTGCCCAACCCGGACCTGAAGGCCGAGGTGGGCAAGAACAAGGAAATCGGCGTCAACCTGAAGTTCAACGACATCTTCGCCAAGGGCGACAAGTTCCGCGCCAAGGCGAACCTCTACCGAAACGACGTCTCGGATTATATCGAGATCGACTACATGACCCGCTCCGTGCCCGCGTGCGCGCAGGCCGGCTGGATGCTCTGCTACCAGTATCAGAACGTAGCCGAGGCCCAGCTCCAGGGCTTCGAGTTCGAGAGCATGTATGATGCCGGCGTGTGGTTCCTGGGCTTCAACGCCACCGTCTCCTCCGGCGACAACCAGACCACCAACGAGCCGCTGGTCTCGGTGATGCCGAACAACGTGGCCACCACGCTGGGCACCCGCCTGTTCGACAACAAGCTCCTGGCCTCGGTGCGCTGGCAGTGGGTGGCGGCGAAGACCGAAGAGGACCTGCCCCCCGGCAGCGCCGTGGAGCCCACCCCCAGCTTCAACCTCGTGAACGCCTATCTCGCCTACCAGGCGACCGAGTGGGTGACCGCCCAGTTCGCCCTGGAGAACCTGCTCAATGAGCAATACACTATTTACCAGCAGTTCGTGCCCAGCGCCGGCATCACCTTCAAGGCCGGGCTGAAGGTCACCCTCGGCGGTGATGTGATCGCTGCCGCCACCCCCGCGCGGATCGTCAAGTAGCCGGGCGGCCGCGCCCCTTTTCATATGGAGTGATACGCATGTTCATTGCCACCAACCGCTTCAAGGTGAAGCACGGTTCGGAAGCCGCCTTCGAGACCGTCTGGCGCGAGCGCGACACCTATATCGCCGCAGTGCCCGGCTTCGTCGCCTTCGACCTCTGCCGGGGTCCGGAGAAGGAGGAATACACCCTCTACATCTCCCACACCGTGTGGGCCGCCAAGGCCGATTTCGAGGCCTGGACCAAGTCCGAGGCCTTCCGCCTCGCCCACCGCAAGGCCGGCGAGAGCGCCAACACGGTGAACTACATCGGCGGGCCGGAGTTCGAGGGCTTCGAATCCGTGCTCTCCCTCACCCCCGGCGAGAAAGCCGCCTGATTTTTCATTCTTCGATTCCCGTCATTGCCTCCACCCGGCCCGGACCTCCGGCGCCGGGTTTTTTTCGTCCCGCGCGCGCTTCCGCGGGGCGGGGCGGCGCACTACCTTGACGGTGACGCCCTCCCCGGCCCGTTCCCCCTCGCGGCCGGCCGCCCCTTCGGAAACGTGAGACATGAGCGCCTATACCGAGCTTTCCGCCCATTTCGGCCGCGCCTCCGCCTTGTCCAACGCCATCGGCATCCTGCAATGGGACAGCGACGTGATGATGCCGGCGGGCGCCGTCGGCACCCGTGCCGAGAGCCTCGCGCTGCTGCGCGTGCTCCAGCACGGCCTCGTCACCGATCCGCGGGTGGGCGAGTGGCTGGCCGGCGCGGAGGCCGACAACGGCCTCGACCCATGGGAGCGCGCCAATCTGCGCGAGATCCAGCGCCTGTGGACGGTGGAAACCGCCTTGCCCGCCGATCTCGTGGAGGCCTCATCCAAGGCGGTCTCCGCCTGCGAGATGGCGTGGCGCAAGGCGCGGGCGGAGGCGGACTTCGCACGCCTCCTGCCCTTGCTGGAGGAGGTGCTGCGGCTGCAGCGGGAGATCGGCGTCGCCAAGGGCGAAAAGCTCGGCCTCTCGCCCTACGACGCCCTGCTGAACGATTACGAGCCCGGCGGACGCTCCGCGCGCATCGACGCCCTGTTCGACGACCTCGCCGCCTTCCTGCCCGGCTTCACCGAGCGCGTTCTGGAGATCCAGGCGCGCCGCCCCAAGACACCCCTGCCGCAGGGGCCCTTCCCCGTGGAAGCCCAGCGCGCCCTGGGGCTGGAAATGATGAAGGTGGTGGGCTTCGATTTCGAGCGCGGGCGGCTCGATGTCTCCACCCACCCCTTCTGTGGCGGCGCCGACAACGACGTGCGCATCACCACCCGCTATGACGGCGCCGATTTCTCCAGCGCCCTCATGGGCGTGCTGCACGAGACCGGACATGCGCTCTACGAGCAGGGGCGCCCCGCCGCCTTCATGACCCAGCCGGTGGGGCAGGCCCGCTCCATGAGCGTGCACGAGAGCCAGTCTCTGCTGATGGAGATGCAGGCCTGCCGCAGCCGCGAATTCCTCGCCTTCGCCGCGCCCCGCATGCGCGCCGCCTTCGGCGGCTCCGGCCCCTCCTGGGAGGCGGACGCCCTGTGGCGGCACTACACCACGGTGAAGCGGGGCTTCATCCGCGTGGATGCCGACGAGGTCACCTACCCCGCCCACGTGATCCTGCGCTACCGCCTGGAAAAGGCGCTCATCGCCGGCGACATGGCCCTGAAGGACCTGCCCGGCGCCTGGGCCGAGGGCATGAAGGCATTGCTCGGCGTGGTGCCGCCGGACGACCGGCTCGGCTGCCTGCAGGACATCCACTGGCCGAGCGGAGGCTGGGGCTATTTCCCCACCTACACCCTCGGCGCCATGACCGCCGCCCAGCTCTTCGACGCCGCCTGCCGGGCGGACGCGGACATCCTGCCCGGCATCGCGCGCGGGGATTTCGGGCCGCTGCTCTCCTGGCTGCGGGCCAACGTGCACACCCAGGGCTCGCTGCTGGAGACCGACGCGCTCCTCACCCACGCCACCGGCCGCCCCCTCGACGCCGCCGTCTTCAAGGCCCACCTGGAGCGCCGCTACGGCGGCGGGCAGGAATGATGCCGAAGCCCCGGGATCTTGTTTCGCGGGACATTGGTGAAGCCCGGGCGGCGCTTGAGCGCAAACCGCGGGCATCGGTAGAGGACCGGGGCCGAGGGTGTGAAGTGCACGGCCCTGCGACACGGAGGGGGCTTAGCCCGCGCGGCGCGCGGGCGGTCTTGTCGCGGGGGCCCTTCGGCACGCAGCCGAAGGCAACCGGCCGTTGCCGATCGCAGACGACGAAACCGTCCGTCCAGCACAGTGCCCGGATGCCTCCGAACGCGCGCAGATTGGCACGCAGCCGACGCAAAGCGAGGCAGCGCTCCTGCTGAGCGCGGACCACGAAATCGCCGGGCACGGCGCTCGAACCGGCTTTGATCACGCTCGCGCCGATCGACACGCGGCGGAAGACGGCGGGCACGCGCGAGGCGGTGGGCTGCCGCTGGCCGCGGACCAAGAAATCGCCCGGTAAGGCGCTCAGGCGCGTGTCGATCGCACGCGAGCCCATCGGAAGGCCGCGAGCGCGTGCAAGGCGGTGGGCCACGGCCGACCGCGGACCACGCAATCGTCCGGCACAGCGCTCGGGCCGGCCCGGTCGCGCGGGCTCACCGGCGGAAGGCAGCGGGCGCGAGCATGGCAAAAGAGCCTGCCGACCCTGAGCCAGGAGGAGGTACCCCACGCGGCGCTTGGGGTTCGCCTGACCGGACGGCCCATCGGCACATGGCGGGCGCGAGCGCAGCGGAAGACTTGCGGACCTCCAGCCATCAGGCCGCTCGCGCGGCGCCGAGGCTCATCGCAGGCGGCGGGAGGCGGGGCAGTCCCCTCCCTTCACACGGCAAGCTTGGCGGCGAGAGGGGGACGGCGGGCTCGGCCCACGGCAGCGGCGGGCCGTGGGGCCCGAGCGGCACGGCGCTGAAAAAGTCCTGCGGCGAGGCCGCGCCTGGCGGCTCAGCCGGCAGCGGGCGGCGGCTCGTCGGAAAGCAGGCGCTTCAGCCGCGCCTCTTCCTCCGGGGTCAGGTGGACATCGCGGGGCGTCGCGGCGGCACGCCGACGGCGCAGGGCCGCCACGGAGGCCAGCACGCCCAGGCCCAGCACCACCGCCGGGGTCGCCCACAGCAGCGCGTTGCGCCAGGAGAAGCGCGGGCGCAGCAGCACGAACTCGCCGTAGCGCGCCACCATGAAGTCGAGCACCTGCCCGTCGCTGTCGCCGGCCTTCAGGCGCTCGCGCACGATGAGGCGCAGGTCTTTCGCCAGCGGCGCGTCGGAATCGTCGATGGACTGATTCTGGCAGACCATGCAGCGCAGCTCGGCGGAGAGCGCGCGGGCGCGGCTCTCCATGTTGGGATCGCTCAGCACCTCGTCCGGCTGCACGGCGCGCACCGGCGCCGCCAGCAGCAGCAGCGCGAGAAAAGCGAGGGCGAGGCGCTTCATGGCAGTCATCCCCATCCTCATTCCGCCGGCACCGCCGCCGCGCGGCGGCGCGAGAGCTTGGGCACGCCGATGCGCAGCCGCCGATCCATCAGCGAGAGCACGCCGCCGAGCGCCATCACCACGGCGCCGAGCCAGATCAGCGTCACGTTCGGCTTGAAGGTGGCGCGTACGGAAATGTGCCCGTCCTGCGCCTCCTCGCCCATGCTCACATAGAGCTGGCTGAAGCCGAAGGTGCGGATGCCGGCCTCGGTGGTGCCCATCTGGCGCGAGGCGAAGGTGCGCCGCGACGCCTCGATGGCGCCCTCCGAAGTGCCGTCGTGGCGAATGGAGAATACAGCCGTGCGCGCGCGGTAGTTTGGCCCGGTGCGGTTTTCCATCCGCTCCAGGGTGAGCGCGCGGGCGCCGATGACCATCTGGTCGCCCACCTTCATGGCGGAGATCTTCTCCTGGCTCCAGGAGGCCTCGCACACGATGCCGAGCAGGCAGACGCCGACGCCGAAATGGGCGACGGCGGTGCCGTAGGCGGAGCGCGGCACTCCGGCGAGGCGCGCCAGCGCCACCTTCGCCCGCACCCGGCCGAGGCCGGCGCGCTCGGCGATATCGGTGAGCGCGCCGAGCATGATGAACACCGCGAGCCCCACCGCGAGCGGGGCCAGCACCGGGCCGCCGGTGACCGCCGCCGCCGTCACCACCACCGCCACCACGGCGAGGCCGGCGGCCAGCATCAGCCGCTGGGCGACGCCCAGCAGGTCGCCGCGCTTCCACGCGAGCAGCGGGCCGAACGGGACGGCGAAGACGAGCGGCAGCATGAGGCCGCCGAAGGCGAGATTGAAATAGGGCGGGCCCACCGTGATCTTGGCGCCGGTGAGGGCCTCGAGCGCGAGCGGGTAGAGCGTGCCCACCAGCACCGCCGCCGTGGCCGCGGTGAGGAACAGATTGTTGAGCACCAGCGCCCCCTCGCGCGAGACGGGGGCGAACAGCCCGCCCTGCTTCAGCTCCGAGGCGCGGAACGCGAACAGCGCGAAACCGCCGGCGATGAAGAAGGTGAGGATGCCCAGGATGAACACGCCGCGCGCTGGGTCCGTCGCGAAGGCGTGCACCGAGGTGAGCACGCCCGAGCGCACCAGGAAGGTGCCCACCAGCGACAACGAGAAGGCGAGGATGGCGAGCAGGATGGTCCACACCTTCAGCGCGTCGCGCTTCTCCATCACCACCGCCGAGTGCAGCAGCGCGGTGGCGGCGAGCCATGGCATGAGGGAGGCGTTCTCCACCGGGTCCCAGAACCACCAGCCGCCCCAGCCCAGCTCGTAATAGGCCCAGTAGGAGCCCATGGCGATGCCGAGGGTGAGGAACACCCAGGCCGCCAGCGTCCACGGCCGCACCCAGCGCGCCCAGGCGGCGTCGATGCGCCCCTCGATCAGCGCCGCGATGGCGAAGGCGAACGACACCGAGAGCCCGACATAGCCGAGGTAGAGCAGCGGCGGATGGATGGCGAGGCCGGGGTCCTGGAGGATGGGGTTGAGGTCACGCCCCTCGGCCGGCGCCGGCACGAGCCGCAGGAAGGGATTGGAGGTGAAGAGGATGAAGGAGAGGAAGGCGAGCGCGATCAGCCCCTGCACCGCGAGCACATGGGCCTTCAGCCGGTCCGGCAGGTTGCCGCCGAAGGCGGCCACCAGCGCGCCGAACAGGGCCAGCACGAACACCCACAGGAGCATGGAGCCCTCGTGGTTCCCCCAGGTGGAGGTGATCTTGTAGATCAGCGGCATCTGGGAGTGGGAGTTCTCCACCACGTTCACCACCGTGAAGTCGGAGGTGAGGTAGAGCTGGACCAGCGCCGCGAAGGCGAAGGTTACAAAGCCCATGAGCCCGAAGGCGATGGGCGCGGCGGTGCCCATGAGCACCGCATCCCCCTTGGCCGCGCCCCAGGCCGGCAGCACCACCTGGAGGATGGCGAGGGCGAAGGCCAGCGCCAGCGCATATTGGCCGAGTTCGGCGATCACGGTGCGTCAGCTCCCGGTATTGGCGGCGGCGGGGCGGGCGGGCACGGCCGCGCCGTTCTCGCCCTCCTTCCACACGCCCTGCTTCTTCAAGGCGTCGGCCACCTCGCGCGGCATGTATTTCTCGTCATGCTTGGCGAGCACGCTGTCGGCGCGGAAGGTGCCGTCGGGCTGCAGCGCGCCCTCGGCCACCACGCCCTGCCCCTCGCGGAAGAGGTCCGGCAGGATGCCGGAATAGGCCACCTTTACGGTGGCGTTGCCATCGGTGACGGCGAAGGTGGTGACGGTGCCGGCCTTGGCGACGGAGCCGGTCTCCACCAGTCCGCCCAGCCGCAGGCGCGCGCCCGGCGCCACCTGCTGCTGCGCCACCTCGGTGGGGGTGCGGAAGAACACGATGGTGTCGTTCAGCGCCGACAGGATCAGCCCGGCGGCGAGCGCCAGCACGCCCAGTCCGGCGGCGATGAGCACGAGGCGACGGCCCTTGCGGGTCATTGTTGGTCCTCCCGAAATGTCTTGCGCGCCGGCGCCATGGTCAGCTCCCGAGCCCCAGGTCCTTCTCGGCCGCGTCGATGCGCGCCAGCGCCTCGGCGTTGCCGGCGAAGGCGGCCCGCGCCGAGGCGAGCGCCCCCTTGGCCTTGTCGCCCTCGCCCAGCACCTTGAAGGCGCGGGCAAGGCGCAGCCAGCCGTCGAGATCCTCGGGCGCGGCGGAAAGGCGATCCTGCAGCCGCTGCACCATACCGCGAATCATGGTGCTTCTGTCACCGGCGGACATGGCGGCGGCATTGGCGACATCCGCCGCCGAGGGGCCGGGCGCCGCCGCAGCCGGCGCCTTCTCCGCGCCGTTGCCATTGCCCTCAGCCCCCTGCACGCGGGCCAGCGCCTTGCGCAGCAGCGGCAGATAAGGCGCGTCGGCGGGCGTGCGGGCGAGCATGGCGCCCCAGATAGCCGCAGCATCGGCGGCGCGACCGTCCTGCTCGGCGGCGAGGCCGAGGAAATAGGTGGCCCGCGGCTCCTCCGGATCGAGCTTCACGGCATCCTGGAAGGCCCGGAGCGCATCGGCGGTGACGATGCCGTTCGCGGACATCACCAGCACCTCGCCGAGGGCGGAATAGCGCAGGGCCGTGGGCCCCAGCAGGCGGATGGCCTGGGCGTGGGCGCGGGCCGCGTCGTCGAGACGGCCGAGGCGCAGGTAGATGGGGGCGAGCACCTCGTAGCCGGTGCCATCATCCGGATTGCGGGCGAGGTGCTCTTCCACCTTGCGCACGAGGATAGCAACGTCGCCGCGGTCGGCGGGCGCGGCCAACCGCTCGGCCAAAGGCGCGCCGGGCAGGCCGGGCGAGCCGAGGTAGAGGTAGAGGCCGGCGCCGAGCAGGGGCACCAGCAGCAGCGCCATCACCGCGGCGGCGCGGCGGCGGCGGGTGCCGCCCTCCTGCGCGCCGGCTTCGGCGGCGCCGGCGGCATCGGCCGCAAGCATGCGGCGCGCCACTTCGGTGCGGGCCGCCTCCGCCTGCTCGGGCGGCAGGCGGCCGCTCTCGCGGTCACGGTCGATCTCGGCGAGCTGGTCACGGTAGACGGCAAGATCTCCCTCCCGCTCCCCCTTCAGGGTGCGGGCGCGGCTCAGCGGCCACAGCACCGCCAGCGCGGCAATGGCGGTCATGAACGCGAACAGGGCAAACAGGGGCGCAGACATCATCTCTTAGCCGTTAGCCGTAGAGCCGCCGAAAGCACAAGGCCACATCCCGCCTCAGCGGCGCGGAGCCGCAGGGGCGCCGCGACTTGTGATCGACTCCGCGCGCGCCTTCCGGTAGAGGGGAAGCAGCCGCGGGGAGACACTTGCGCCCCGGATCAACCAGCCGACACGGAGATAGGGCCATGGGACTGTTCGATCAGATGGTGGGCGGCGTTCTCAACAACATGCTCTCGAAGGCCGGCGGCTCCGAGGGCATCGGCAGCCTGCTGAACGCTGCCATGAGCGGGCCCATGGCCCAGGCGCTGCCGGGCATGCTGGACGGCGCCCTGGCCAAGACCTCCTTCGGCAGCATCGACGGCCTGCTGGCGCAGCTCCAGGAATCCGGTCTCGGCGATCAGGTGTCGAGCTGGCTCTCCAGCGGCACCAACCTGCCCGTGAGCTCCGAGCAGCTCCTTTCCGCTTTGGGCGAGACCCAGCTCGGCCAGCTCGCCGCCGGCATCGGCCTCACGCCTGACAAGCTCTCCGAGCTGCTCGCCCAGTATCTTCCGGGCCTGGTGGACAAGCTGAGCCCCAACGGCGTGCTGGAGCTGCCCAAGGCCTGAGCCTTGGCGGGGGCCAAGACGTCATGGCCATTGCGCCGCGGCCGTGAAATCGCCACCTTCGAGGCGTGGCAGATGATGCGGTCGCGACCCGCTGCCGCGTCCACCGCAGAAGGTGAGCCCTGACCCGTGCCCGCGCCTGAGCGTCCCTCCCTGAAGACCCGGCTGCGCAATGCGCTGCTGGCGTTCGACGCCTTTCTCGATTCCTCGCTGTTCGGCCTCGGCAGCCGCACCCGGCGGGCGCTGTCCTCCTATGCGGCCTTCACCGAGAATTTCAACATCGGCGGCGTCACCGGCTTCTTTATCGGGCTGGCGTCGGAGGCCTTCACCCTCGGCACCATCGGGGCCGTGGCGGTGCTGGCGCTCGCCATCCCCGCCTTCCACGAGACCTCCGACGACTGGCTGAAGCGCACCGAGCTCGCCGTCACCTTCCTCGACCGCTATGGCAACATCATCGGCGAGCGCGGCGTGCGGCAGAACGATACCGTGCCGCTGGAGGACTTCCCCGACCATCTCATCAAGGCCACCCTCGCCACCGAGGACCGGCGCTTCTACGAGCATTGGGGCATCGACATCTCCGGCACCTTCCGCGCCGTGGTCACCAATGCGCGGGCCGGCGGCGTGCGGCAGGGCGGCTCCTCGCTCTCCCAGCAGCTCGCCAAAAACCTCTTCCTGAACAATGAGCGCACCCTCGAGCGCAAGATCAAGGAAGCGTTCCTCGCCATCTGGCTGGAAGCCCGGCTCACCAAGAGCCAGATCCTGAAGCTCTATCTCGACCGCGCTTATCTCGGCGGCGGCGCCTACGGCGTGGACGCGGCGGCACGCTATTATTTCGGCAAGTCGGTGCGCGAGGTGAACCTTGCGGAAGCGGCCATGATGGCGGGCCTGTTCAAGGCCCCGTCCAAATACGCGCCGCACGTGAACCTGCCCGCCGCGCGCGCGCGCGCCTCCACCGTGCTCGACAATCTGGTGGACGCCGGCTTCATGACCGAGGGCCAGGTGTTCGGCGCACGCCGCAACCCCGCCACCCCCGTGGACCGCCGCGACGAGGCGGTGCCCGACTACTATCTCGACTATGCCTTCGCCGAGGTGAAGAAGCTGGTGGACCAGCTTCCCGCCTCCGTCACCGAGCGCATCTTCGTGGTGCGCACGGGCCTCGACCCCAACATCCAGAAGGTCTCGGAAGCCGCCATTGACCAGTCGCTGCGCGAGTTCGGGCGCGATTACAAGGTCACCCAGGGCGGCACCGTGGTGATGGAGCCCAACGGCACCCTGCGCGCCATGGTGGGCGGGCGCGACTATGGCGAGAGCCAGTTCAACCGCGCCACCGACGCCCTGCGCCAGCCCGGCTCCTCCTTCAAGCCGTTCGTCTACACCGTGGCGCTCATGAACGGCTTCAAGCCGTCGACCATCGTGCAGGACGCGCCCATCTGCCTCGGCAACTGGTGCCCGCAGAACTACGGGCGCTCCTACATGGGCTCCATCACGCTGCAGACCGCGCTCCAGCACTCGCTGAACACGGTGGCGGTGCGCCTTGCGGAGAAGTTCGGGCGCAAGAAGATCGTGGACCTCGCCCACCAGATGGGCATCCACACGCCGCTGCCCATCTCCGCGCCACTGCCGCTCGGCGCCGCCGAGGTGACGCTGGTGGACATGACCACCGCCTATTCCGTGTTCGCCAATGGCGGACGCAGCGTCTATCCCCATGCGGTGGTGGAGATGCGGATCGGCAATGGCGAGGTGGTGTGGCGCTTCGACCGCGACGCCCCCGCCCCGGTGCAGATCATTCCCACCCAGCAGCTCTACGACATCAACACCATGCTCAACAACGTGGTGGAAAACGGCACCGGCCGCCGGGCCCGCCTCGTGAACTCCAAGGTGGCGGGCAAGACCGGCACCACCAACGCCTATCGCGACGCCTGGTTCATGGGCTTCACCGGGAATTACGTGGCGGGCGTCTGGTTCGGCAATGACGACTACGCCTCCATGAACAAGATGACGGGCGGCGCGCTGCCGGCCATGACCTGGCAGAAGGTGATGGCCTATGCCCACCAGGGCATCGACATCAAGCCGATCCCCGGCGTTACCTCCCCCATCCCGAAGCTGGACGAGGCGCCGGCTCCCATCGACGTCCCCGGCCTTGCCGATTCCCAGCGGCCGGTGACGCTCTCGCCCAAGTCGGCCGGCCAGCTCGCGGCCCTGGAGCGGCTGCTGAAAGATGCGGAGAACGCGGCCGGGGTGCCCGCTGCCGCCCCGCCCTCCGGCAGGCTGCCCCCGCCGGTGGCGCCGCTGCCGCCCACGAAACCGCTGCGCACCGGCGAAGCCGGAGCCCCGCCGCGCGGCTAAGGGCATTTCAGGCGAAGCGGATGCCCGTTCGCCTGAAGGAATGTGGTGTCCCGATAATCTGGAGCGATTGCCGCGGGTCAATCCGAGCGATGCATGCTCGGCAAACATCCTCGCGTCGAACACGCTGTCATGCCAAAGCACCGTGGGCTTGGCTCACGGGCCTTGTTCAAGCCCACACCGCGCGTGAGCGAAACCTGCCCGGCACCGGCCGAAGACCGGCGACGGTGGCATAGGTCCTTGTTGTATCGCGTCTCCCCGTGCAAGACCACCGCGCGCGCCCGCAGGATTTGCTCCCGTCCAGTCGCGGGAAACGTCCGGCCTCAGCCCCGGCCCTTCTCCCGCCACGCCTTGGGCGAGACGCCGAAGGCGCGCTTGAAGGCGGTGGAGAAATTGGCCGCCGAGCCATAGCCCGCCACGAACGCCGCCTGCGCCACGGTAAGCCCCTCGGCGGCCAGCCCGTCCCGCGCCAGCTCCAGCTTGCGGCGACGCACATAGTCGAACACCGTGGTGCCGAAGGCGCCGCGGAAGGCGCGCTGGAGCGAATTGACGCCCATGCCCGCCTCGCGGGCGATCTCCTCCAGGCTCAGCTCCCGCTTCAGGTGCACCTCGATGAAATCGTGCACGCTCCACATCCGCTCGCGCTCACGCGGGCGCAGGGCCGCGATGGCCTCGCCCTCGGCGCCAGTGTCGAGCAGGCCGAGCGCGCCCACTACCAGCTCCAGCGCCCGGCTCTCCGCATAGAGCCCCGCCAGCAGCGGCCCATAGCCGGGCGGCGCGAGGATCTGCCCCGCCAGCGCCGCCATATGGGCGGAGGGACGCCAGCGCGCGTTGGCGCCGTGGTCGCGGCAGAAGGCGAGCACCGCCTGGTGCCGCGCATCGTCATGCCGCTCGCGCTCCAACCAGCCCTCGGGCAGGAAGATGTTCACCTTGCGCACCCGCGTGCCGCGCCGGCCGTGGCGCTCGAAGAGGTCGGGCTCGGCCCGCGCCATCAGCGCGCCCTGCGCCCCGTCGGCAGCGCCGAGGTGCAGCGGGCGGCCGCCCAGGGAAATATCCGCCTCCCCCTCCAGGAACAGGGAGATGGTGAGCCCCGCCCCGTGCACCACGCGGGTGGTGGTGTCGTGCAGGTCGGCGGCGTCGGTGGCGTGCAGCACCATGCCGCTGCGCAGGGGGCTGAGCAGGTAGCGCCCGCGCAGCAGCGCGCCGTCGGCCCCGAGCCGGGGTGTGACGAGGCGGAAATCGTGCCCCGCCACATGCGAGAGGGCGGCGATGTCGCGGGAGCGCACCAGAGCGCCGCGCGCGGGCGGTCGCGGCGGCGTCTCCGCCGCCTCCGGCTGGGGCATGGGCGCATCGGAACAGGTCATGCCCTGCATCAACGCGGCGTGGGGGGCGCGCTGTCAAGCATCGGCGACATGAATTTAATTTAGTATTGTTCCAGACTGCTGAGAGAACTCCCGCCCTCGAGCCTCCTGAGGCTCTCGAAACACAACAACTTCAAACAGACGGGGCTTTTGCAAACGAATTATACGTTTGCGCAAAGCCATTCCTGCTGGAGATAGGCAGAAGGCGTCCGCTACAACAGGTCCACCAGCCGGGGCCAGCCATGCAAGTCAGCGCCACGCCCGGCGCAACTTGGGCGATATTCGCCACCAGCGGGGATCTTCATGACCGGACCGAAGCGCGCGCCCGCAGAGCGCCGTCGCATGCGCCTGCTCCTTTCGGGCACCCTCCTCTCCGGCGTCGCCGCCCTTCTCTCCGCGGCGCCCGCGGCCCGCGCCCAGCAGGCCACCCCGCAGCCCGCCCAGGGGGACATCGCGCTCGACACCGTGCAGGTGCAGGCGGAAAAGAAGCTGCAGCAGGAGGTGTTCACCGAAGGGCTCGACACCTATAGCGCCAGCATCACCACCATCGGCGTCGGCACGCCCACCAACGTGCGGGAGATCCCCCAGTCCATCTCCACGGTGACCAGCCAGCGCATCGACGATCAGAACTTCACCCAGCTCGAGGATGCCATGCGCCGCACCACCGGCATGGTGATCCTCGCCAACGACCAGGGCCGCTCCTCCATCTTCTCGCGCGGGTTCGAGATCGACACCCTCCTGGTCAACAACCTGCCGGCGCCGCTCTCCTCCATCCTCGGCACCCAGCCCGACCTCTTCATTTTCGACCGGCTCGACGTGCTGAAGGGCCCCGCCGGCCTGTTCTACGGCGGCTCGGCGGGCAACAATGCAGGTCCCGCCGGCATCATCAACGGCACGCTCAAGCCCGCCCTCGCCAAACCCTTCCTCAATTCCGAGCTCAGCTACGGCTCGTGGGACTTCCTGCGCGCCGAGGTGGACGCCGGCGGCAAGCTGAACGAGGCCGGCACCGTGCGCGCCCGCATCGGCGGCGCCTTCCAGAACCGCGACTCGTTCGTGGACGTGAACGAGAACCAGGTGTGGGTGGGCTACGGCACCCTCGCCTTCGACATCACCGAGAACACCAGCCTCTCGCTCTATGCCTGGCACCAGGAACGCGACATCACGCCCTTCAACGGGCTGCCGGCCATCAACCTGGGCAACGGCAACGGCGAGCTGCTCGATGTCGCCCGCTCCACCTTCGTGGGCGCCGGGTGGAACCGCTTCGACAACGAGAGCACCGATTATCTGGTGGAGCTGAAGCACGACCTCGACAACGGCGGCGAGGCCAAGGCGTCGCTGCGCTACACCGACCGCGACATCGACTACAAATACGCCTACGCCAGCACCGCCGTCAGCACGAGGGCCGCGACCTTCGGCAACGTGGGCATGCAGTACACCGCCGCCCAGGTGACCCAGAGCGCCCTTTCCGGCGACGTCCACGTGGCCACGCCCTTCACCCTGTTCGGGCAGGAGCATCAGCTCACCGCGGGCGCGGACTTCCAGCTCATGGACCAGACCCAGTGGTCGCCCACCGCCACCACCCTGCCCGGCACCTACAACGTCTACCGGCCGAACCCCTGGGCGGTGGCGGAGCCGGCCACCAATTACAACCGCGAGAGCGCAACCGATCCCGACCAGTGGGGCCTCTACGGCCAGGCGCGCATCAACCCCATCGACCAGGTCCATGTGCTGCTCGGCGGCCGCTTCGCCTGGTATGACGCCACCTCCACCGTCAACACCCTCACCGGCACCCGGCTCACCACCACCAGCTCCGACGTGGACGTGGCCGGCGAGTTCCTGCCCTATGCGGGCCTCGTCATCGACCTGACAAAGGAAATTTCCATCTACGGCAGCTACGCCACCACCTTCGTACCGCAGACCGAGCTCGACGCCGCCGGCGACGTGCTCCAGCCCCGCCAGGGCTACCAGTACGAAGGGGGCGTGAAGGGCACCTTCCTCGACGGGGCGCTCAATGCCTCGCTGGCCATGTTCCTCATCCGCGACGACAACCGCGCCCTCGCCACCAATGTGGCCAACGTTTACGTCGCTTCCGGCGAGGTGCAGGTCTCCGGCTGGGAAGCCGAGGTCAGCGGGCGCCTCGCCCCCGGATGGGACATCTACGCCGGCTACACCTACACCGAGACCGAATACCTCACCGCCACCACGGCACAGCTCCAGTCTGGCTTCAGCACCTATACGCCGCGCAACAATTACAATCTGTGGACCAAGTACGAGTTCCAGGAAGGCGCCCTGCGCGGCTTCCATGTGGCCGGTGGCGTCAAGATCCTCTCCAGCTTCTACACCATCTCCAACAACGTGAAGCTCACCGAGGACGGATATACGGTGGTGGACGTGCAGGCCGGCTACAAATTCAACGACAATTGGAAGGCCACCTTCACCGTCACCAACCTGCTCGACGAGGTCTATTATACGCGTGTCGGCTCGCTCGCCCTGTTCAACTTCTACGGCGAGCCGCGCGGCTACTGGCTGAAGGTGAGCGCGACCTACTGATGATGCGCCTCCTCCCCCTGCGCCGCGCCGGCGCCCTCCTCCTCGCGCTCGCGGCGGTGCTCGGCGGGACGCATGCCGCGGCCGCCGGCCCCCTCACCCTGCCGGGCACCGAGGAGCGCACGGTGGTCTCGAAGGCGGGCCTGCCCTACCGCATCTTCATCGCCCTGCCCCAGGAGCCGCCGCCGCCCTCGGGCTATCCGGTGCTCTACGTGCTCGACGGCAATGCCGTGGCCGGCACCCTCTCCGATTACGCGCGCACCCAGGCCCGCAGCCAGGGCGGGCTGATCCAGCCGGCGGTGCTGGTGGCGGTGGGCTATCCGGGTGATGCGCCCCACAACATGCGCCGCCGCGCGCGGGACCTCACCCCCGCGCCGGCCACGGCCGATGGCGCCGGCACCTACCTGAAGGCGGAGGACACGGGCGCGGCAGACGCCTTCCTCTCCTTCCTGGTGGACGAGCTGAGGCCCATCATCGCCGCCGATTTTCCCACCGATCCCGCGCGCCAGGGGCTGATGGGCCATTCGTTCGGCGGCCTGTTCACGCTGCATGTGCTGTTCACGCGGCCCGCGGCCTTCTCCACCTACATCGCCGCCAGCCCCTCCCTCTGGTGGGCCGACAGGGCCATCCTGAAGGAAGAGGCCACCTTCGCCGCCCGTCCGCCGCAGGGCCGGCGGCGCCTGCTCGTCACCGTGGGCGGACAGGAGCAGCAGCTTCACCCCGGCCTCGCCGGCCAGCCCCAGGCCGAGGCGGTGGCCCGGCGCCTGGCCGAACGGCGGATGGTGGACGCCGCGCGTGAGCTCTCCCAGCGCCTCGCCGCCTTGCCGGGCGCGCCGGTGGAGGTGCGCTTCGAGGTCTTCCCCGGCCAGACCCACGCCTCCGCCGCGCCCCATGCGCTGCTGGCGGGGCTTGAATTCTTCCTCGGGCCGCAAGCGGCGCCGGAGCGCACGGGCGGCGCCGACGGCAAGGCAGGACAGCCATGACCTCCCAGTCCACTCCCCTGCCCGCCCTCGCACGCCCGGCCGAGGCCACCCGCCCACGGCTCTATCGCGGCATGCGGGTGCTGGAGGTGCTGCGCGTGGAGCAGGTGAGCGCGCGCATGCGGCGGATCGTGCTCGGCGGACCGGAGATGAACGGCATCGGCACCGGGCCGAACATCAAGCTGCTGATCCCGCCGGAGGGCGTTTCACAACCTCAATGGCCGCTGGAGGGGCCGGACGGGCGCGCCCTGTGGCCACCGCCGGAGCTGAGGCCGGTGCCGCGCACCTATTCGGTCCGCCGGCTCGACCCGGCGCGGGGAGAATTGAGCGTGGATTTCGCGCTGCACGGCCACGAGGGGCCGGCCGCGCGCTTCGTGCGCCGCGCGCGGCCGGGCGACCTGATCGGCCTCGCCGGCCCCGGCGGGCGGGCGCTGCCGGAAGCGGAAACGGTGCTGCTGGCGGGTGACCTCAGCGGCCTTCCCTCCATCGCCGCCATCCTGGAGCGCCTGCCGCGCATCACCCGTGGCCATGCCTTCCTGGAGGTGGCGGACGCGGGCGACGAGCAGGACCTCACCGCCCCGCCGGGCGTGCGCATCACCTATCTCCATCGCGGCAGCGCGGAGGCCGGCACCACCCGGCTGCTTGAAGATGCGGTGTGCGCCGCGGGCCTCCCGGCGCAAGGGCTCGCGGCCTGGGTGGCGGCGGAATCCTCGGCGGCCCGCGCCCTGCGCGCCCACCTGCGCGACGAGCGGGGCCTCGGCGCCCGCGCCCTGGTGGCGGTGGGCTATTGGAAGCGGGGCATGAGCGAGGGCGCCTACCACGACGCCCACGACCACGACCGGGACGCCGACTACCACCGCGCGGCCCGGCAGGAACAGGAAGAACAGGGCGCCCCCTCCTGAAGGCGGAAGCCGCCCGGCCCGGCCTTCGCCCTTCCGCCCCCGCGCGCCGAAGGCGGAACGGCCGCTGCGGCAAAGGCGAGGCGCTCGCCCCGCCGAAGGCCCGTGAGCATCCCGCATGGGCCTTCTTTCACGCCCGCACGGCGCTCGAGCGAAACGGAACCGAACGGACGGCGCCCAAAGACCGGAACCGGCGGGATCAGGTCCGCTGCGCCACCATGAAATAGTTCACGTCGAGATCGGTGGAGAGCTTGAACTCCCGCGTCAGCGGATTGTAGGCGAGCCCCGCCTTCTCGGTGGGCGCATAGCCGGCGGCGGCCAGCGTCGCCTCCAGCTCGTCGGGGGTGATGAACTTGTCCCAGCGGTGGGTGCCCGGCGGCAGCCAGCGCAGCACGTATTCCGCCCCCACGATGGCGAGCGCGAAGCTCTTGGCCGTGCGGTTCAGGGTGGAGAGCACGAGCACGCCCCCCTCCTCCACCAATTGCCCGGCGGTGCGCACGAACAGGCCCACGTCGGCCACGTGCTCCACCACCTCCAGCGCCACCACCGCATTGAAGCGCGAGCCGCGCGCGGCCAGCTCCTCGGCCGTGGAGGGCAGATATTCGATGTCGAGCCCCGCCGCACGGCCGTGGGCGCGGGCCACCTCGATGTTGCCGGGGGCGGGGTCGATGCCCGTCACGTGCGCGCCCATTCGGGAGAGGGGCTCGCTCAGCAGCCCGCCACCGCAGCCGATATCGAGCACGCGCAGGCCATGGAGCGGGCGCAGGGCCTTCTCGTCCCGCGAGAAATGGCGCACCAGGGCAGAGCGCAGGAAGGAGAGCCGCGCCGGGTTCATGGCGTGGAGCGGGGCCATCTTGCCCTTCTCGTTCCACCACTCGGCGCCGAGCGCCTCGAAACGGGCGACCTCTTCCGGATCGACCGTGGCGTGGGTGAGCGGCATGTTCGGCCTCCTTCTCGCCATCGGGCGGCGGAACGCTCCCGCCCGCAGCCTGCGGTGAGATTTACGCAGCCCGCCGGCCGGCCACAAGGCCGGGCGAACGAAACGCGACGCGGCGGCGTGCCGCGATTCGCGCACCCTTTGTCGCCGTTTCGTTCCTCGACAGGCCATCCACACCTTTCGTCCTCGCCCCGGCGACCCGATATGGTACACAAGCCCCCACACGAGAGCCGACGATACCGATGGACGACATCACCCAATGGGCCGTACTGCCGCGCATGGTGAGGGCGCGGGGGGTGAGCGCGGTTCTCGGCCCCACCAATACCGGCAAGACCCATCTCGCCATCGAGCGCATGCTCGGCCACGAGAGCGGCATCATCGGCCTGCCGCTGCGCCTGCTGGCGCGCGAGGTGTACCAGCGCGTCGTCGAGAAGGTGGGGCCAAGTCAGGTGGCCCTCATCACCGGCGAGGAGAAGATCAAGCCCAAGGGATCGCGCCGCTCGCCGCCGCGCTACTGGGTCTCCACCGTGGAGGCCATGCCGCGCGACCTCGACGTCTCCTTCGTGGCCATCGACGAGATCCAGGTCGCCACCGACCTCGACCGCGGCCACGTCTTCACCGACCGCCTGCTGAACCGGCGCGGCCGCCACGAGACGCTGCTGCTCGGCTCGGCCACCATGCGCCCGCTGATCGAGAAGCTGCTGCCGGGCGTCAACGTGATGATGCGCCCGCGCCTGTCCACCCTTACCTTCGCGGGCGAGCGGAAGATCTCGCGCCTGCCGCGCCGCTCGGCCATCGTCGCGTTCTCGGCCGAAGAGGTCTACGCCATCGCCGAGTTCATCCGCCGCCATCGCGGCGGGGCCGCCGTGGTGATGGGCGCGCTCTCGCCGCGCACCCGCAATGCCCAGGTCGAGCTCTACCAGTCCGGCGACGTGGACTATCTGGTGGCCACCGACGCCATCGGCATGGGCCTCAACCTCGACGTGGACCACGTGGCCTTCGCCGCCGACCGGAAGTTCGACGGCTGGCAGTTCCGCCGCCTCAACCCCTCGGAGATGGCGCAGATCGCCGGCCGCGCCGGCCGCGCCCTGCGCGACGGCTCGTTCGGCACCACCGGGCGTTGTCCCCCGTTCGAGGAGGAATTGGTCGAGCAACTGGAGGAGCACGCATTCGACACCGCGAAGGTGTTGCAATGGCGCAACTCCCTGCCGGACTTCTCCTCCATCCGCGCGCTCCTGGCCTCTTTGTCGCAGCCCCCGCGCGAGGAGGGATTGACCCGCGCGCCCACCGCCGACGATGTCGCCGTGCTCGAAATCATGAGCCGGGACATGGAGGTGGCGGCGCGTGTGACCTCCCCGCAGCAGGTGGAACGGCTGTGGGAGGTGTGCCAGGTTCCCGACTATCGCAAGGTGTCTCCGGGCGCCCATGCGGACCTGGTCGCCACCCTCTTCGGGCATGTGGAAGGGGGTGGTTTCATCCCCGATGACTGGTTTCGGCGTCAAATCGCCTTGACCGATCGCCAAGAAGGCGACATCGACACGTTGTCGAGCCGGATCGCGCAGGTGAGGACTCTCACCTTCGTTGCCAACCGGCCCGACTGGCTCAAGGATCCGGAGCACTGGCAAGGCGTCACGAGAGGGGTCGAAGACAAGCTTTCCGACGCGCTGCACGAAAGGCTGGCTCAGCGTTTCGTGGATCGGCGGACCAGCGTGCTCATGCGGCGCCTGCGAGAGAAAAAGATGCTCGAAACTGAAATCAGCAAGACCGGCGACGTTACCGTCGAAGGACACGTGATCGGCCACCTCCACGGCTTCCAGTTCCAGGCGGAGCCCACCGCCGGCGGGGAAGAGGCCAAGGCGCTGCGCTCCGCCGCCCAGCAGGCGCTGGCCGGCGAGATCGAGGCGCGTGCGGCGCGGCTCGCCCAGGCCGTGGACGAGGCCTTCGTTCTCACCAACGACGGCACTATCCGCTGGACCGGCGAGGCGGTGGCCAAGCTCATTCCCGGCGAGGAGGTGCTGAAGCCCCGCTTCAAGATCATCGCCGATGAACACCTCACCGGCCCCGCCCGCGACCAGGTGGACGCCCGCGTCACGCTCTGGGTCGCGGCCCATGTGGACAAGCTGCTCGGCGCGCTCCTGAAGCTCCAGGCGGCGGAGGATGTCACCGGCATCGCCCGCGGCATCGCCTTCCAGATCGTCGAATCACTCGGCGTGCTGGAGCGTGCCCGCGTGGCCGAGGACATGAAGAGCCTCGACCAGACCGCCCGCGCCACCCTGCGCGGCTACGGCGTGCGATTCGGCGCCCACCACATCTACCTGCCGGCGCTGCTGAAGCCCGCCCCCCGCGCGCTGGCGCTGGAGCTGTTCGCGCTCAAGCACGGCGGCCTCGCCCAGAAGGGCCTCGACGAATTGCCGCACCTGGCGGCCTCGGGGCGCACCTCCATCCCCGTGGATCACGAGATCCAGAAGGGGCTCTACCGCGCCGTGGGCTTCCGCGTGTGCGGCGAGCGCGCGGTGCGCGTGGACATCCTGGAGCGCCTCGCCGACCTCATCCGCCCGGCGCTGGACTGGCGCCCCGCCTCGCCCGGGCCCAAGCCCGCCGGCGCCGTGGACGGGCGCGGCTTCACCGTCACCGTGGGCATGACCTCGCTCGCCGGCTGCTCGGGGGAGGATTTCTCCTCCATCCTGAAGTCGCTCGGCTACCGCATGGAGCGCCGCGCGGCCCCGCCGCAGGAAGAGGCCGCCCCGGTGGAGGCCACCCCCGTCGAGCTTCCGCCCGCGCCCGAGGGCGCCATCGAGGCGGACCTGCTGTTCGATGCGCCGGCTGTCCCGACGGCTGACGACGAGATCGTCGCGGCCGAGGTCGCGGCCCTCGATGACGGCGCGCCGGAGGCTGCAGAAGCCGTCGCCGCGCAGAGCGCCCCCGTGGACACCCCCGTGCCGGCCGATGATGCCCTTGAGGCCGCGCCGACCGACGAGGCGGTGGAGGCCGAGGTCGCCGTGGAGGCTCTGGAGGCCAGCGGCGATCCCACCGCCGCCGAGACCGCGGCCGAGGTGGAGGCGCCCGCCGCCCCCGGCGGCGCCGAGGCCGTGGAGGGTGCCCCAGCCGAGCCCGAGATGATCGAGGTGTGGCGTCCCGGCCGTCCGCCGGGCGCGCCGCGCCGCGAGCGCCACCAGCGTGAAGGCCAGCGCGACGGCCAGCGTTTCGGCGGCAAGGACGGCGAGCGCAAGGATGGCCACCGCCGCGGCGAACGCCGCGAAGGCGGCCCCGGCCAGCGCCGGTTCGACCGCCCCTCCGAATCGCCGGCGGCTGAAGCCACGGGCGGCGATGCCGAGCGCGCGCCGCGCCCGCCCCGCGCGGATCGCCCGCAGCGCGGCCCGCGTGACGAAAATCGCGCGCCCCGCACCGAGCATCGCCCCGCGCACCAGGAGCGCCGCCGCGACAAGCCGGTGGACCCGGACAGCCCGTTCGCCGCCCTCGCCGCCCTCAAGGCGCGCCTGGAGGCGGACAAGAAGGGCGGCTGACGCCGCGATCCAGAAGGAGCTTCGGCGCGCGTGAGGAAGACGCGGTCACGGCAGGTTTCCGAAGAGGCGCGCGGCGATGCCGCCCGCGCCCCTGACGGCGACATGGACATGACCGCGGACGATGCGCCGGGGCGCCAGCGGCTCGACCGCTGGATCTGGCACGCGCGGGTGGTGCGCACCCGCGCGGACGCCGCGGAGCTGATCCGCTCGGGCCATGTGCGGCTCGATGGCACGCGGGTGACCGCCCCCGCCCAGGCGGTGCGGGCCGGTCAGGTCCTGACCATCGCTCTCGATGCCCGCATCAGGGTTCTGCGAGTCCTGAGCTTTTCCGAACGGCGCGGAGATGCTACATCAGCTTCCGCGCTTTTCGATGAAATCACAGAGAATTAAAGCGCAATACATCGACGCGGCGCGCACGCGCTTGCGCCCCCTCACCGGGTGCGCTACGCGAGGCCGCGAAAGGGACCTGCCATGGCTTACGTCGTCACCGAGAACTGCATCCGCTGCAAGTATACGGATTGTGTCGCCGTGTGCCCCGTGGATTGCTTCTACGAGGGCGCGAACATGCTCGTCATTCACCCGGACGAGTGCATCGACTGCGGCGTGTGCGAGCCGGAATGCCCGGCCGAGGCCATCAAGCCGGATTCGGAGCCGGGCCTGGAGAAGTGGGCCGCGCTGAACGCCGAATACGCCCAGGCGTGGCCGAACATCACCATCCGGCGCGACGCTTTGCCCGACGCGAAGGAATGGGACGGCAAGCCCGGCAAGGAGCCCATGTTCTCCCCCGAGCCCGGCACCGGCGACTGACGCTTCCGCCACCGCCCTCCCCCTGCGCCTTATCGCCGGCCGAGCACTCTGCCTCGGCCGCGCGGGTGCGCGCATTGACGAGAACGGCGAACGCGATATCGGCAGACTGCGAAGCCAGGGCACGGCTGTGCCCACCGTCCGCACGTTTCCACGCGCCTTGTCGACGCCCCTTCCGCACGCCCCGCTCCGAAGCCGCGCGCTTCGCCTCCGTCCCATAGCCCCGCCACATCCATAGCCTCTGCGCGATCCACGCCCCCGCACGGGGGGCGACGTCTTGCCCACGCCCGCGGCGCCCACGACCACGCCGTTTCGATCCACGCCCCCGCACGGGGGGCGACTGTGAACCCGAACGTGTGCGCAAAGCCCCGAAAGTTTCGATCCACGCCCCCGCACGGGGGGCGACATCAGGCGGACGAGGCGCCGCCTGAGATCAAGCGGTTTCGATCCACGCCCCCGCACGGGGGGCGACCTCAATTGTCTTCACGGTACTTCACCCTCGCTCGTGTTTCGATCCAAGCCCCCGCACGGGGGGCGACAATTTTCAGCGGCTGGACGCCGCACATATTCGGCTTGTTTCGATCCACGCCCCCGCACGGGGGGCGACGCGTTGGTCGCGCGTGTCCCCGGCGAACTCCGGATGTTTCGATCCACGCCCCCGCACGGGGGGCGACGAGCGCGTTTTTGTCATGGGTCGCACCGGGGCTGGGTTTCGATCCACGCCCCCGCACGGGGGGCGACCCGAGGATGTGGATACCATTCCGGCCACTGACCGCGTTTCGATCCACGCCCCCGCACGGGGGGCGACCGCCTCCTATCCTACACTGACTGACCGCCTCGAAGTTTCGATCCACGCCCCCGCACGGGGGGCGACTAGCCCGCGCACGCTCATGCACGAGCCAGCTTGGATGTTTCGATCCACGCCCCCGCACGGGGGGCGACCCGCGGCCGACGCGATAGCGCTCCATCACGTCGTCGTTTCGATCCACGCCCCCGCACGGGGGGCGACTGGAGAGGTCCGCCGGTACGCGGCGGGCGTAGATGTTTCGATCCACGCCCCCGCACGGGGGGCGACTTGACACCTTCTCGCGCGCCATGGCTGGAGGTGACGAGTTTCGATCCACGCCCCCGCACGGGGGGCGACCCCGTCCCCGCCGGTTTCGGCCACCCGCCGCGCGCTGTTTCGATCCACGCCCCCGCACGGGGGGCGACGGTCGACGCCCTTCGCTTCGGCGCCGAGGTCGGCGATGTTTCGATCCACGCCCCCGCACGGGGGGCGACCCTTGCTCAAAATTTCCGGCGCCGGAACCGTATTTAAGTTTCGATCCACGCCCCCGCACGGGGGGCGACCGCGTCTCCACGTCGAAGGCCGCCGCATAGGCCTGGTTTCGATCCACGCCCCCGCACGGGGGGCGACCGGGGCGATAGTGTCGGCGTGGTGGCGTTGTGGGTTTCGATCCACGCCCCCGCACGGGGGGCGACAGTCTGGGCCACCAGCGAATTCAGGCACCGGATGCGGTTTCGATCCACGCCCCCGCACGGGGGGCGACGGCCCCGTCGCCGATGCTGGCAGAGGCCGGAGACTGTTTCGATCCACGCCCCCGCACGGGGGGCGACGACTCCGGCGCGCCATCGATGATAAGAACGAAACATGTTTCGATCCACGCCCCCGCACGGGGGGCGACCCGAGAGCGCAAGGCCAGCGCCAGGCCGGCCCGGTTTCGATCCACGCCCCCGCACGGGGGGCGACGGATCGCCGACCCGCGCGGCGCCATCAGGCACAGGTTTCGATCCACGCCCCCGCACGGGGGGCGACGGTCGCTGTATGCGCCTGAGGCCGCCACGGCCGCGTTTCGATCCACGCCCCCGCACGGGGGGCGACCCTGCTTGCCCACCTTGTGGGGGTAGGTGCTCCAGTTTCGATCCACGCCCCCGCACGGGGGGCGACGGGAGCCCAGCGGTACTTCGCCCGGCTGCACGTCGTTTCGATCCACGCCCCCGCACGGGGGGCGACATGCGAGAGAGGGTGAGGCGCCGCACGTCTACCGGGGTTTCGATCCACGCCCCCGCACGGGGGGCGACGAGAGGCGGCACCGCGAACAGGATTGCCGCCAGAGCGTTTCGATCCACGCCCCCGCACGGGGGGCGACGAGACGGCAGTTCGCACCTCCCCCCCAGCCATCTCGTTTCGATCCACGCCCCCGCACGGGGGGCGACCCATGGCCGTTGCTGTGCAGGGCCGGGGCAAGCCGTTTCGATCCACGCCCCCGCACGGGGGGCGACCGGCCCTCCACAAAGACGTGCGAGCCCTTCTTGAGGTTTCGATCCACGCCCCCGCACGGGGGGCGACGCGTCTAAGATGTTGGCAAAGCCTGCAATTCAGGCGGTTTCGATCCACGCCCCCGCACGGGGGGCGACGGCGCCGCCGCAGCCGCACGACCATGCCAGCGGCGGTTTCGATCCACGCCCCCGCACGGGGGGCGACTTCGACATATGGCCCTACCGCACCGCCACGGTCGTTTCGATCCACGCCCCCGCACGGGGGGCGACCCCCGTGAAGTCCACCGTTGCCGCACGACCAAAGTTTCGATCCACGCCCCCGCACGGGGGGCGACCGACATGTACGACATGCTCGATTTCGCGCTGGAGTTTCGATCCACGCCCCCGCACGGGGGGCGACATGCTCGCGTGCGCGGCATCCGCAAGGCCGACCGTTTCGATCCACGCCCCCGCACGGGGGGCGACTGCTTCGCCATAACGCATTCATGGGGAAAGGGGAATCGCGTGCTCAGCGCGAACCGGGGCGGCGACGGGGGAGAGCCGGTGGTGGCGGCGGGTGATGCACTGCCGGCATTGCGTGAAATCAAGCGCTTAGCGCGGGTGCGAACCTCCCGGCGAAAGCGCGTGTGCTTGCGGTTCGCACGGGGCCGGGCGATGGGGGCCGGCCCCGGCGCCTTTGCCGGCCCGTCGCCTCTCGGCCCGGCCCCGGCCGATCGTCGCCCCCGCCTCAGGGGAGCTGCTGGAGCCGCTCGTATTGCGAGAGCACCACATGCCCGCCGGCATCGAGCCACGCGCGGCCGTAGGGCGCGCGCACCAGGGCCGCCACCGGCTGGTACATGGTTCCGCCGAGCGGCGGCTGGGCGCCTGGCTTCGCGCAGGGCACATCGAACATGAGGGCCTGGCCCGGCCGCAGGGTGCCGCGTTCCACCTTCCGCACCACGCCGCTCACCCGGCAGGCGCCATAGCCGCCGGCGGGCGTGGTCACCGTCCGCACCCGAAGCACGACCACGGAGGCGGCATCGCGCCGGGCATTCTCATAAACATAGGGCGGCATGAGCGCCGCCGCCGGCCCGCCACCGAGCGCGAGCCATGCCGCAACCACAAGCGCCGCCCCCTGTGCAATTCCCCGTGCCATACCCTTGCCCCCCTGCGTTGGCCGTTTATCGGCGCGCGGTTTCGCACTATATAGCCGCCATGCTCGAGACCCCAGACCACGGCGCGGCGCACGCGGGCGCGAAGCCAGGCGCCCTGCCCGATTATGCCCGCAGGCGCACCTTCGCCATCATCTCCCATCCGGACGCGGGCAAGACCACGCTGACGGAAAAGCTCCTGCTCGCCTCGGGCGCCATCCGCATGGCCGGCCACGTGAAGGCGCGCGGCGAGCGCCGGCGCACACGCTCGGACTGGATGGAGATCGAGCAGCAGCGCGGCATCTCCGTGACCTCGTCGGTGATGACGTTCGAGAAGGACGGCATCGTCTTCAACCTGCTCGACACGCCCGGCCACTCGGACTTCTCGGAAGACACCTACCGCACCCTCTCTGCCGTGGACGCGGCGGTCATGGTGATTGACGTCGCCAAGGGCATCGAGAGCCAGACCCGCAAGCTGTTCGAGGTCTGCCGCCTGCGCGACATCCCCATCTTCACCTTCGTGAACAAGGTGGACCGCGAGGGGCTCGACCCCATCGCGCTGATGGACGAGGTCTCCTCCACCCTGGCGCTGGACCTGACCCCTCTCACCTGGCCCATCGGCCTCGGCGTGGATTTCCGCGGGCTCATCGACATCCACGGCAAGAAGGCGCTGCTCGCCACCGAGCGCGGCGGCCCCCTGGTGCGCGAGGTGCCGTTCAACGCGCCGGAGGACCTCATCGGCCTCGACGGCGTGGAGGAGCGCATCCTCATCGAATCCATCGAGAGCCTGACCCTGGCGCTGGGCGTGCTGCCGCCGTTCGATCTCGCCGCTTTCCGCGAGGGGCATCTGTCTCCCGTGTTCTTCGGCAGCGCGCTGAAGGAGGCGGGGGTGGCCGAGCTGCTGGAGGGCCTGGGCGCCGTGGGGCCGAGCCCCCTGCCCCGCGCCGCCGCCGGCGACCGCACCGTGGCGCCGCAGGAGGATGTGGTCTCCGGCTTCGTCTTCAAGGTGCAGGCCAACATGGACCCGAACCACCGCGACCGGGTGGCCTTCGTGCGCCTGTGCTCCGGCCGCTTCAAGCGCGGCATGAAGCTCTACAATGCTCGCGAGAAGCGGCAGATGGCCATCGCCAACCCCATCTTCTTCTTCGCCCAGGAGCGCGAGACGGTGGACGAGGCGGTGGCCGGCGACATCATCGGCATTCCCAACCACGGCATGCTGCGGGTGGGCGACACCCTCTCCGAAGGCGAGACCATCCGCTTCGAAGGCCTGCCGGATTTCGCGCCGGAAATCCTGCGCCGGGTGCTGCTGGCCGACCCCATGAAGGCCAAGCAGCTCCTGAAGGCGCTGCAGGACATGGCCGAGGAAGGCGTGGTGCAGGTGCTCAAGCCCGTCACCGATCCCGCGCCCATCGTCGGCGTGGTGGGCCCGCTCCAGCTCGACGTGCTGGCCGCGCGGCTGGAGAAGGAATACGGCGTGCCCATCCGCTACGAGGCGGTGTCCTTCGTCACCGCCCGCTGGATCATCGGCGAGCGGGCCGAAGTGGACCGCTTCATGGAGGCCAACCGCTCCTCCACCGCCCGCGACCGCGACGACGCGCCGGTCTACCTCGCCCGCAGCCAGTGGGTGCTGGACCGCGCCATCGAGGAATGGCCGAAGCTGAAATTCGTCGCGGTGAAGGAGCGCGGCTGAGCCCGCCCCTGTGTCACGCGCCTTCAAACCGGGCCGCCCGGCTCGTCCGCCTTTCCGGAGGAAACCCCATGTCCGAACTGACCCAGCTTGAATCCGTCATCGACGCCGCCTTCGAGAAGCGCACCGAGGTCTCCTTCTCCACCATGGGCGAGGTGCGCCAGGCGGTGGACGCCGCCCTCGACCTGCTCGATTCGGGCAAGGCGCGCGTGGCCGAGCGCAGGGCCGACGGCTCCTGGCAGGTGAACCAGTGGCTGAAGAAGGCGGTGCTGCTCTCCTTCCGCCTCAACGACATGGTGGAGATCGGCGGCGGCCCCGGCGGCGCCCATTGGTGGGACAAGGTGCCCTCCAAGTTCCTGTCCTGGAGCGAAAGGGACTTCCGCGCCGCCGGCTTCCGCGCGGTGCCCGGCGCCATCGTGCGCCGCTCGGCCTTCATCGCGCCCAACGTGGTGCTGATGCCCTCCTTCGTGAACCTCGGCGCCCACGTGGGCGAAGGCACCATGGTGGACACCTGGGCCACGGTCGGCTCCTGCGCGCAGATCGGCAGGAACGTGCATCTCTCCGGCGGCGTGGGCATCGGCGGCGTGCTGGAGCCGCTGCAGGCCGGCCCCGTCATCATCGAGGACGACTGCTTCATCGGCGCCCGCTCCGAGGTGGTGGAAGGCGTGGTGGTGCGCACCGGCTCGGTGCTCTCCATGGGCGTGTTCATCTCCGCCTCCACCAAGATTGTGGACCGGGAGACGGGTGAGATCTTCGTGGGCGAGGTGCCCGCCTATTCCGTGGTGGTGCCGGGCTCCATGCCGGGCAAGCCGCTGCCAAACGGGCAGCCGGGCCCGTCGCTCTATTGCGCCGTGATCGTGAAGCGCGTGGACGCCCAGACCCGCTCCAAGACCTCCATCAACGACCTCCTGCGCGACTGAACGCGAAGGTGCGGGGGCCCAGGCTCCCGCGCCGTCCCGCTCTCCGGGGTCCCCGCCGCATCCCGCGCAATCCTGACAGGGGGCAAGGCCGGCATGGCGGCCGAGCACCGGAGCGGGGCCGGAGACGCGTCCCAAAGCGCACCATGGCGCGGGCTCGCGCTTTCCTCACCAGCGCGCTGCCCCCGCAGAAGACCGTGCGCCCCCCAGTAGCATGGCGATGCCAGCACGCCAGGGGGCGAGCCATGAAGCCGGACGTGTGAAGGTCCAGAGCCGCGCAACGGCCAAGGCTCCCGTGCACCCGCTGGGGGCGAGCCCTGTGCGATCCCGCTCCCACCTGATGCGGCTGCAGGGTAGTTCGCGCAGCGCTTGGGCGCCTGCCCCCTGGAAAAATGTGCAAGCCTGTGCATGGCGCGCCGAGCTTTGCGCTGGAGGCCCTTGCGCGATGCGAGCGAGCCTGTATATTCCGCGACCTCGCCAGGGCGCAGCGCCTCAACCAACGCTGCACGCTTCCTTTGTTTTCAAGGGGATCGACCGGGCAGCGCCACGGGCCTTGCGCCCATGGCGGAGCAGGCAAAAACGGCTACGCCGCACGTAAGCTTGCTCAAATATTCTACGTGCGCGAACGCGCGCGTGGCTGGAGAGGTGGCCGAGTGGTTGAAGGCGCACGCCTGGAACGCGTGTATACGGGAAACCGTATCGAGGGTTCGAATCCCTCTCTCTCCGCCACCTTCATGTTCTAGCCCTTTCGTTTCAATGGGTTGGGGTTGGTTTTGTCTAACCCGCGTCTCTGGTTAGACAGTTTTTGTTCTCCGTCCATTCCGTAAGCCGCAGCCATCGCCTGCTCTGCGAGCAGAACTTGATTCGCTGCGGCGGTGTAGCGTGACACCTCCTGATCCGTTTTGTGGCCCGTGATGGCCTTGATCTGCTGATTGCTGCATCCTGCTTCCGCGAGGCGCCGCGCCGCGGCCTTTCGCAGCCCGTGGGCCGAGCACTGCGGGAGGCCCGCCGCGTCGCATTGCTCTCGAAACCAGTTACCAAAGCCCGCCGAGGTGAACGGTTTGCCGAACGCCGTGACGAGGAAGGTCATGTTTGCCCGAGGCGTGCCGGTCATCACCGCTTCCAACGTGGGGTGCATGGGGATATCGAGACGCGCTGCGGTTTTTTGCTGGCAAACCTTGATCTTGTTGCCAGAGACATGCTGCCAGCCCATGGTCACCGCGTCGGAGCGGCGCTGGCCGGTGTAAAGCATGAGGGCGAGTGCGAGGCGGGCCCGGGAGCCGATCGGGTGCCGCCTCTCGAACGCTGCGATTTCGTCTTCCGTCCAGGTGTGGAACCCGTCCGTCCTTGAGCTGTAGCCGCGCATGCGCAGGGTCGGGTCGTCGTGGCGCATGCCGAGATCGACGGCCAGCGTGAACAGGCTTTTGAGTCGGTCGAGCAGATTGTTCGCCGCGGCCGGCGTCTCGTGCATGGCGCCGATGATTGATTTGATATGCTGGCGCTCTACCGTCGCGACGCGCTTGTCGCCGTGTTTCACCCGAAAACGCTCGATGATCCCGCGATAGGTGGCCTGAGTGCTCGCTGCGAGCCCTTTGAACTCGGGGGAGCCATAGTAGGCGGCGATGAGAGCATTCACGGAGCCATCTTTGGAGCGGTCGATGCCGGGTCGAACCGGTGGTGCAGTCTCGCCGGCCAGGCACGCCTGATATTCGCGCATGAACTCGTCCGTCCACGGCGCGGATTGAAAATAATGATCCTGCCGACCCTTCTGCCGGAATCGCACGCGCATCTTGCCGTGCCGATCGGCAAACTCTGACACGTATTTGGGAAGCCGGCGGGTCACTTCAGCACCTCGTCCCACTCGTTTTCGTTGCCAGCGGCTTCAGTAACGAGAGAGTCAGGCTCTTGATGCTGGCCGAAAATCAGGATGGCCCCGTCGCGGGTCAATTTGACGGCGGCGATCTGATGAAGCTCGACGCCGGCGGCGAGCACAGCTTTCAGCAGCTTGGTAATTTGTGCCTGCGTGCAACTCGTCGAACGCGCCATCAGCAGCCCCCAGCACAGAGCGAATCGAAGCTCAGCGCTGCGCAAACTGCCCAATCCTCTTATGAAACCGCAGGCGCAACGTGAAAATGCTGCATTAGGAAGATGCGAAATGTCAAGCCATTTTCCGAGACAAGACGGCCCCGCCACCTCATTTTTTTGACGGGCGCGCTCGCGCCGGGCCACAGAACACGACTTTAGTTTTTATGCTTTCGAAAGTGTCGAAAGTGGTGGAGCCGCTGCCAGTGCCAGCGACTCCAGGAGCGGATATCAGCCGACGATTTTCAGAAATCCATAGATAATAATCACGCAGCGCGATAGAGCAAATCCATAATCAAGCCGTATGCATCCGTCGTCGCTTCCAAGAACTTTTTTGACGTCTTTCCAGAGAAAGACATAAGATTTTCTATTTATGTATTTATGAATATGAAGTTTGCCATTTTTCCTCCACCTATACACCGTCGTTCGGTGAACACAGAGATGATCGCAGAGCTCCTTCAGTGTCAATTGCTTGTCGTTCGGAAAACGAGGCCAGCGTTGTGTCATTTGTTGTCTCGAAGTCAAGGTCGCCGTTTGTTGCAAATGGTTGCAGTTGTCGCGGCATGCGTCAACTGCTGAAGCGCATGATTTTTCAGATGAATTTAAATAGTATCGAAAGTAGAAAAATTAAGTGCCTCACCTGTCAGGGGAAATCGCTGCTGCGCGCTCAATAAGAGAGGCCGACGTCTCGTTCGCGAGCGCGGGTGAGCGCCAAGCGTTGCCGCCGGTCGACATCGCTGGCGAGCTTGATGAGCGCGGCCGCCTCCACAGGAAGGTCCGCTGCATGCTCGGTGCCTCCGGGCCAGCGACGACGGGCTGCGACCGCCAGTTCCGCCGCCGCCGCGGCGGCGGCCGGTGAGACGTTGCCACGTTGCCACTCGGCAACGTGCTCGGGGGCGGGCGCCGGGATCTCGATCGAGCGGCGGGAGCGGGCTCGGTCCTCATGTGTGACTTCGGCGGTGACCTGGCGCTCGACCTGATCCAGGTCAGCGAGAGCGGGCGCGTTGCGGGCCGCTGCCTTGCGGGCGTCGTCATCGCCGCGCATCAGGCGGCGAGCCCCCGCCATCTCTCCGAACCTCTCCGGCGTCCGTCGGATCGCGTCCGCGAGGCTACGGCGGCCGTCGACGTCCGCGAGGGCGATGGCATCAGCGAGTTTCTCCACGACGTCGGGGCGCCGCCAGACGCCGGCGGCCGCCGCCTTCTCGCGCCAAGTCGCGAGCTTTGCGGCGAACAACTCGCGTTGGCGCCGAGCCCGGTAGGCCGCCAGGGGTTCAGCCGGCGGCTCGGCGGCTGGCACCAGGGGCCGTCGGTGCGACTGCGCCGGCGGCGGCGCCTCGGTTCGCGGGAGAGAGATTTCGCTATGGACGCCGAGTGCGTCGCTGATACTGAGTCCGCGGCGCTCGCCGAAGTCGCGCGCATAGTCGACGGCATTCTCCTTCACGCCCGATCGGGATAGGCGCCGGGTGAGGGCCTGCAGAGCCGGTAATTCGTCAGATCCTGCATAGAGATTCACCTCAGCGCGGTGACGCGTCATGGACACATAGGTGAGGTGGCGGTCGAAGCTTTTCGAGGCGAGCACGAAGGCGCGGTCGGCAGTCGCGCCTTGCTTTTTATGGATAGTCGCGGCATAGCCGTGGTCTAATGCCTGATATTTTGCGGTGTCGACCGCAATCGTCTCACCGCGGTCCAGGCGCACAACAATGCGGCCAGCGTTGACCTCCAGGATAGAACCGAGAGTTCCGTTCTTCACCTTCATCCCGGCATTGTTTTGCAGGAAGATCAGCCGGTCGCCGGGGGCGAAGTTGCGAGATCCGTCCCTGGTCGCGAAGGGCAGCTCGCCGGCGAGTCCGCCCCGCGCGCGGAGGGCGGCGCGGAGGTCCGAGTTGATCGCATGCACGTCCCTGCGCGCGTGCGCCATCGCCACTCGTGAGGCGTCCGGCCGAGCGTCGAGGTCGGCCAGATAGTCACGCACCAAAGCGGCGCGGGCGTCCTCGTGGACCGGGGCGAAGTGCACGTGGCCCCGGTCGTGATAGGCAGCGAGTGCTTGAGCGGTTCGGTGGGTCGCCAGATCGACGGTAGCTTGCCGCTGCCAGTCGACACGTTGGCGGCGCACGTCAGCGAGGGTCACATGGCCCACTTGCTCGATCAGGGCGCGAAACGCTGCACCTGCGCCGATCGATTGCAACTGCTCGTGGTCGCCGGCCAAGACCGCTTTGGCTCCGGCTTTGTCCAGCACGGAGAGGACGCGCGCCAACTGGCGGGTGGAGACCATTCCCGCCTCATCGATGACAAAGATATCAGCCCGCCCGGGCAGGTCGCGGCCCGCGGCCCATGACCTCTCCCAGCTGGCCAGCGTCCGCGCAGGGATGCCGGCGGTTTCCTGCAGGTTATCGGCCGCCTGGCCCGCGAGGGCTGCGCCGCAAACCCCATAGCCAGCCGCCTCCCAGGCGGCGCGCCCGGCATTGAGCATGGTTGATTTTCCCGCGCCGGCGAAGCCGACAACGGCTGCGATGGCCGCCGGCCCCGTGATGTGCTCGACGGCCCGGACCTGCTCCTGCGAGAGGCCTGCGGTCGGATCGCGCGCCTCTCGCTGGATCGCTGCATTCTGAAGCGCGACCGCGCGCGCGACGTGATGTTCGGCGACGCCATGGCGACGCGCTTCATGCATAGAGGCGGCAGCGGCCGCCATGTTTTTCTCGATGCAGATCATCTCCGAGGTGGTGTAGCGAGCGGGTGTCACCTGTCCCGTCCGCGGATCGGACCGCTCGGCCTGAAGCTCGACCAGGGCCGGCGACGACATCGCCGCCGCCAGCGCGTTCTGGAAGTCCTGGGGGTCCTCGACATAGCGGTTGAGAGCGCGAGCGATATCCCGCCGGTCGAACACCGCCTTCTCGGCGGTAATCACTCCGAGCACCTGCTCTGGCTTTTGGCGGATGAGCTCGGCGTTACGCGCAGCAGCCTCATGATCGATCCGCCGGCGGTCCGGCGTCTTGCCTTGCCGCTCCATCTGCGTCGCATGGACACCCATGTGCTCGGTCGGCTCGAGTTCGATGCCCCGCGCGGCATGGGAGCGGGCTTCCAACGTGACCTCGTGGCCGGCGCGGGCGAGAGCGTGGTTGGCAAGCAGCTCCCATTCTTCACGAAGGGCCAGGACCTGGTCCGCCGCTACGAGTTTTCCGGCAGCCCGCAGGGCTCGGTCGCTCAGTTCGAAATCCGACTTTGAGCCCAGGCCTTCGGGGCGGAGCACCCGGGTAGTCGCCAGGAGGTGCGCGTGGAAATTGCGCTGGTCTCCGTCTGCACCAGGCGCGTGGATGGCAAAATCCACCACGACGCCATAGCGCGCCACGAGGTGGGCAGCCAGTTCACGGGTCAACGCGAGCCGCTCGTCGGCCCTCAGCTCGGCGGGAAGCGCCACCACCACTTCGCGCGCTACCCGGGCGTCCTTCCGGCGCTCGGCTTCCTCGGCCGCATCCCACAAAAGCTGCCGGTCCTGTGCCCACCGAGCATCGACACCGGCAGGTAGCACGATCTCCGCGTGCGTGACGCCAGACCGGCGGGTGTAGTCGTGGGTAACGCCGTCGCGCCCGTTCACCAGGCGGACGCCCGCGCGATAAGCCGCCGCGGCGACCGCCGAGCGGCCCGCGGATCGCGACAAAGAGGTCGTGGATAGATGATAAATCGCCATCCGCAGCTCTTCGCACTGCCTTGCAACGCAAGTCGAAAGTGCGCCCTTCGGTGAACATGATAACAGCGGATCTGAATTGAATATAGATCGCGTTCGTTGCGATTGGTTGCAGCCGGTTATTCGTCGATTGACTGCAAAAAATGCAGTGCGAAAATCAAGAGGAACATTCACGACAGGGGTTTGACCCATGGAAACTGAGGCTGACGCGTTGCGGTTGCGGGCGGCACAGCTGCGGGCTCAGGCGGACGCATGTCTCGCCCGCGCCGCCAAGGAAGAGCGGGCGAGGCAAACGCGGAGAAAAATCCTCGTCGGGTCAGTGATTCTGCATGACCTCGCTACGTCGAGCGGCGACGAAGGATGGCTGCGCTCCTACCTGCAACGTCGGCTCGACTTTTTTGGCCGGTCGGCGGACCGGGAGCTCGTCTCGCGTCTCCCGCACCCGGACGATGCACCGCCAGCGCAGCGCGGGCGCGGCCGCCCGCGCAAGGTGGTTGAAAACCCTCCACCGGAGGAAAGCGATGAAGGTGCCGCTGGTGCTGCTGGCAGCACCAGCGGCACCTTCGGCGAAGCATGATGTCGCCTCCGCTGCTCCTCAGCGTCGGAGGGCTGCCGCCGGCCCTTCTGATCGCCACCGGCATCGCCTTGGCGATGGCGGGTATGCTCGCGCTCGGCGCGGTCGTATTCGCCTTGCTCTACCGGCCGACCCCTCGGTCCCACGGTTCAGCGGGGTGGGCGAGGCGCAGCGATGTCACCTCTTTGTACGCTGCCAGTGGCCCAGTGGTCGGTTGCGACGAAAAAGGGCGCGTCTTGCGGTACGGAGGAGACGCGCCGTTGCTCTGCGCAGCGCCCTCCCGGAGCGGCAAGGGCGTGGGACTGATCATCCCGACGCTCCTGGACATGCGCCGCTCGTGCATCGTCATCGATCCGAAGGGCGAGGCCGCCCGCGCGGCGGCGTCGCGGCGGGCTGAGTTCGGCCCCGTCTGGGTGGTCGATCCATTTTTAGCTGCGGGTGGCTCCTCGTCGTCGAGCTTTAATCCGCTCGCCGTGCTCGCCGCGGACAGCTCGACATTCGTCGAAGACGCGATGACACTCGCGGACGCGATCTGTGCGCCCGACGCACCGGGCGGCGGCGACGGCGCCAGCGAGCACTTCAACAGCACGGCGCGAACGCTTCTGCGGGCGCTCATCATGCATTGCAGCGCCGTCGAGTCCCCGGCGGACCAGCACCTCGGGACCGTTCGCTCGTACGTAGGCCTCAGCGAGAACGCATTCCGCACGCTGCTGGAGGAAATGGCCGCGAGTTCGGTCGGCGGCGGCAGCGTTGCACGCGTTGCCAGTCAGCAGCTCGCCCGCGATCAGCGGGAGGCCGCGTCCGTTTTGAGCACGGTTGCGCGCCAGACGGAGTGGCTCGATTCGGCAGCGGTCACGCGCTCAATGGCGACGAATGATTTTCGTTTCGAGGAGCTCAAGGAACGGGTCGGGACCGTCTTCATCGTCATCCCGCCGGACCGGCTCAGCGCGTTCGCACGTTGGCTTCGCCTGATGGTGGCGAGCGTGGTGGTCGCATTCGCGCGCTCACCTCTGCCCGGCCCGTTGGGTCCCACGCTGCTGATCGTGGACGAGTGCGCCGCGCTTGGCCGCCTGCCCGCGATTGAGACGGCGATGGCGGTCATGAGCGGGTACGGCCTGCAGGCCTGGCTGTTCTTCCAGGACTTGGCGCAGGCCCGCGCGATATATCGCGAGCGTTCAGAAAGTCTGATCAGCAACGCTGCAGTTTTTCAGGTCTTCGACGTCGGTGACCACACGACCGCCGACGCGGTCTCGAAGATGCTCGGAAACCAGACGATCACAGTGCGCACCGCCGGCGGCGAAGCGCGCGCTGCGCGGCCTCTCAATCATCTTCACGCGCGGTGCAAGGCCGGTGAGAGCGCGGAAAATACGATGGTTTTCGGACAAACGGTTCCGAGGCCTCGGCCACAATGAGCAACGGAGCACATCATGAACGAGCTGTTTCGCCCTGCGGACGCAGACCTCGGCCTTGCGCTCGCTCGCCGCGTGATCGGCTGCACCGTCGAGGTGGTCAGGCAGACGGGAGAGTGTGCAGACGCAGGCTTGGTCGCCTCCGTGGTGGGGACGATGAACATAGCCCTGGCTGTCGTGGCCAGCGGAATTGCCACTTATTCACTGTACAAGATGATCGTCGACACGGCGCGCACCGGCCACGCCGGCCGCGATGAGGCATGGTCCTATTCGGCGGCGCGGATTGGCGTGGGCGCGATCCTCCTGCTCCCGGTGTCGGCCGGCTTCTCTCTGGCGCAGATCCTCGTCATTCAACTCGCGATTTGGGGGGCGGGGCTCGGCGACACTGTGTGGAATCGCGCCGCTACATTGATCCAGCGCGGCGGCTACACGCAGACTGCGATTCCGACGGTGGAGATAGATGCGGAGCAGCGCGGTCAGTTCGCCACGGCCGTTTATGCGCGGACCGCGGGGTGGCTATGTGCGTTAAACCTCAATGAGCTGGGTGCAATGCTTGGTGGGCCGGCAGAGGCAATCTCCTCGACGGCGATTTCGACCAGCGGGCAAGGCTGGTTCACGTCCGCGCCGATGCGCGGCCTAGGCTTCACCGGAAGCGACTTTTTCCGCGCTAGCAATAGCTTATGCGGATCAGTGACCTACACCCTGAGCGCAGCAGCGGCGGACTCGGCGGCGGTTGAAGGGGGAACGTACAGCAAGTTTGAGGCCCTCGCGGAGAAGTCGGTCGGTGCAGGGATGGCTGCGGCGTTCCGCACCATCGACCAGATCACTCTGAACCTCGCGCGAGACATGCGGTCCAGCGGGCTGGGCGACGCTGCGATCAAGAGCAGGATCGACGCGGCGGTGAAGGACGCGGCGGCCGCTTACCGGTCCGGAGTCGCCGCCGGGTTCGCCAGCGGCGACATGAGCGGACTTGCGAAAGAGGCACTCAACAACTCCTTGGAATTGGGCTGGGCGATGGCGCCAGCGTGGCAACGCGCAATGATGAATATCCATACGCAATCCCAGATGCTGAGCCGCGGCGTGACCATTGCATACCAGTTTCCGGAGAGCATCAATCGATACGTCTTCCAGATTCCGCAGGGCCCGGCCACCATTTCGACATTCACAACTCTGACAGATAAATACCGGCGCGACGAAATGCACCTTAAAAACGTTGCTGGATTTGTATACGACTACCAGCGCGCTAATCCGGTCGGGTCCACGGCCGGGTCCGGCTCGACACTTGCGGTGAACGAAAGCGCGGGCATGGTCGCGACGGGCCTCCGCAAGCTGCTGACAGCGGTTCAGATCTCCGGGGCCGAGGGCAGCTTTCTCGACCCGTTCGCCGCGCTGGCCAAGACCGGAGCCGCCCTCGCATACGCCGGCGGCGGGGCAGCGGTCGCAGGCACCGCGCTGGATTGGCTCCCTATCACCCGTGTCGCCGCAGCCGGCGCCGGCGGCTGGCTGACAGATCTCGGATGGGCGCTGGCGCTCGCGGGATTCGTGCTCGGCGGGCTGCTGCCCCTCCTGCCCATTGTTTATTTTTTCGCCGCGGTTCTGGGCTGGCTGCTCACCTTGGTGGAGAGCCTGTTCGCCGCCGCGCTGCTGGCCGTGCGCCTCATCGCACCGAGCCGAGGCGCGGCGCTTTTCGCCGGCGGCGAGGCCGGACTTTCGGTGGCCCTGGACCTTCTCCTGCGCCCGGCGCTCATCGTCTCCGGCCTGGTCATCAGCTTGCTCGCCGCGAGTGCCGGGATCCTCTTGCTCAACACAACTGCATCCTCGGTGTTCGCCGCGATGATGCCGCTGGATGGAGGGCCAGCTGGGAGCGCCCTTCTCGGGCTCGCCGCGGTGTTGTTCTACGTCGTGGCCGCGGTCGTGGTGGTGGTGCGCAGTAGCGCACTCATCATCGAACTGCCAGGTGCGGTGCTGACGTTCGTCGGCACCCGGGCCGATGCGCGCGGGAGTGAAATGGCGGCCGCGCTTGCTGGCGCGTTCGCCGGCCGGGCCATACTCGGCGAGGCCAGCCGGAAAGCGCTCGCTGCCGGCGGGCACATTGGTGCGGGCCTGCGCCGCGTGGGTCACGGCACATGATCGGCCGCCATAGATGGCTCGTGATCGTGGGAGCGGCCTACGTCGTTCTCGTGCTCCTTCCCATTATGTATTACGGGGTACATGACGACTCCATAGCCGCTACATTTACAATTTTAATCATGATTCCGACGTTAACATTTTTCGTATACGCGACTATTACGACGATCTGGTGCGCTCTATCTCCGCCTGCAATCATAATTTTGACTGCATTTATGCTTGCATTTTCCGAAATATTGCGGATATATTCATTATTGAAGCGCGCCACGAGGGGGCTTTAATGCCGCTGGTCGGGTTTCTGTTCTCGGTTTTTATTGGCTGCATCTATTTTGCGGTTATGGCGGGGGTCGCGGTCATCCGGATGCTCGCGATGATGTGCGCTGGGGCGTGGCGGCAGGACGGCGCGGGGCGGCACCCGTCTCCGCGGAGCAGATGCCAGCGCGCGCAGCGTAGGTAAAGGCCGGGCCTGCGGCCCGCCGCCTTCGGCGGTGCGCGGCAGCCTTGACCTACGCTCCGCACGCCGGCCTCGAGGAGGGGTCGGGACGCAGGGCGTCCTCGTTGATTTTTTGTTCGTCCCCGCTGGGGGTCGAACACAGGGCTAATCGCAAAAAAAACAAGGGCTACAGGAGGTTGGGATGGACCAGAGTGAGTGGACGGTAAGCGTGCCTGACATACATAGTTTTAGATGGGTCTATGACCGAGAGCAGGTGGTTTTGATGCAGGTGTTTCCGGCCGAGAGTGGGTGGAGTTTTTTGCTTTCGACTTGTGATAATCCTGCATTTGCTCGCGGCTGCGTCGTGGAGACGCAAGTTGCGGCACAGGGTGCAGCTGAAGAGGCGCTGGACCGACGCCTCGGCCGCCTGGAAGTCGCGTGACGAAGCGTGAAAAAACTGAAACCTTATAGTTACAGAAGGAATGGAAGATGAGCGATCTGGATCTGGATGAGCGAAAGGCTGCGGCCTACGCGGCGGCTGAAAAGATCCGCGCGAGCGGCATCCGAGATTTCGTCGGAAAAGAAAATTTGGCCGCGATCATAGGTATGTCCGCAGTCGAAAACGGCGCGCTGGTCGGTGTACTTGCTGCGGTCGGGCTGAACCCGCGCCCGAAGGCTGGCGTATATCTTCATCTTCAGTACGCCGGCTGCTAGTTACATGAATAAAGAGGCCTGCTTTTGCGCAGGCCTCTTTATTCTTGCCGCTCAGCTGGAAATCGGATTTGAACGTGATCACCAGGAAGATCGCATCCAATCAGCGGGGGGGGGAATAATGGCAGGTATTTGGGGGTGGCTCATCGCCGGCTGCGTTGCTCTTGTAGCAGCGGCGTGTGCTTTTATCTACAAAAAACAAATCATGAAACGATATTGCGCTGCAATTACTACATCAGAGTGCGTTGATTATAAAAACAACGTTGATGCATGTAATGCTGACAAAAATATTTCACATAAAAATGATTATAGGCCTACCGCAATTGACGGCCAGTTATCGGCATTGCGTAGGTCTAATATAACAAAAAAGACGCCGATCAATAAAAGTGCTTACCGCGTGTTAGTTCAAATCGAGCGGGCGATCAAAAAAGAGGCGCCGCGCTGCCGAGTTCTGGCCGAGGTGGGGATGAGTGCGTTCATCTGCACTAGCCATCAAGACAAGGAAGCGTTTAGGAGTTTTTTCGCTAAAAGGGTCGATTTCTTGGTGATCGATGCGATAGGGAACCCGGCCTTCGTCGTGGAGTTCCAGGGAAGCGGGCACCATCTTCATGGGACCGCCGCAGGTAGGGATGCGGTCAAAAAAGAAGCACTGCGGCTTGCGGAAATTGAGCTGCTAGAAATCCACCATTACACTAGCGACGAAGAGAGATCGATAATGATCGTTGGGGCATTGCGTCGCAACTGCGGTAGTCATTCGCAAAATGGCTACACTGGAAGACCAGCAATTCCAGCGGTTGACCACCAATGACCTCAGGCGCATGCGTCAGACTGACCGGGCTTGCCGTTTCTATATCCAATCAATGCCAATTTTCGGCACGCAATTGTCGGGAGCTTCGAAGGTGGGGCAAGATGAAGATGGCTCCCAGTTTCCCCATTTTTGAAAAAGGGGATGCCACCGGCATCCCTCGAGGTTCCCGCCGGCGAGGGCGGGGAAGGGTGGGGGGCAAGGGCTTGCCCCTTGCGGGGGAGGGATGGGGCGGCGCCCCGTCCTCCCCGCGCGGCCGCGTCTGCGGCCGGTGATGTCTGCATCAGGGATGGAAGCCCGAAGGGCCGAGACCGCTTGCGGGCTCGGGCGGAGCCGACAGCCCGGCCGCCTTGGCGGAGATGCTAAGCCTGCGAAACTGTTACTTCGTGGCGACCGCGAGATGGACGCCCGTGGTCTTCTGGAGGTGCCGCAGAACAGCGAACAGGTTATCCGCTGTCGGATTGCCCTTGACGCTGAACATGCGCATGAGGCTCTTGGGCGGCTTGCCAACGCCTTCGGCCAGCTCATCGAAGCCGACGGTCGCGTTGATGTAGTCGCGGATGACCAGTTTCCCGACGTCAACCTCGCCATTAAGGAGAAGTTCAACGGCTTCCGAGAGCAGCGCGGCGCGAAATCCGGCCTCTGCGTCCGCGCGCGCCTTTATGGTTTCCTTGAAGTCGCGAGTAAGGGACATCACCGGCTCTCCTTTTTTCGCTGTTTATAGTCCTGCCACCGGTCCAGGGATTGCGCGATGTCTTGTTTCTGTCGGCGTTTCGTGCCGCCCGCCAGCAAGATCACCAGTTCGTCGCCCTGCCGCCCGAAATAGATCCGGTAACCTGGTCCCCAATCAATCCGGTATTCGAGGACACCGGCGCCAACGGGCTTGGCGTTGGACAGGTTGCCAATCTCGATGCGTGCAAGAGCGACGGCCACCTTGGCCGCCGCCTGAAAATCGAGTGAGCTAAACCAAGCTGCGAATGGGCTTTCCCCAGCGGTGTTTACGTACTCGACGATTTTCATCGATAGTACCATATCTGTTACCATCCATGTGATCAAGCATCCATAAACGCGTGCTTCGGATCACGAGCATGGTCAGTGGCCCGGAATCTGAAGTACCCGATAGACGCTCGCCCGGCCAATCCCGAGGCGTCGGGCGATGTCTGTGGAGCTCACGCCCTCGCCCTTCAGCCGTCGCACCTCGTCGGCCTTGGCCCTGGCGGTCGGCTTCCTGCCCCGGTACTTGCCCTCGGCCTTGGCCTTCTCGATCCCCGCCCGCTGCCGTTCAAGGAGAAGCTCCCGCTCGAAGGCGGCCACGGCGCCGAAGACGGAGAGCATGAGCCGCCCCGAGGCGGACGACGTGTTCAGCTTCTCCCCGCCCAGGTTCAGGATGACCAGCCCCACGCCCTTGGCGTCGAGGGCCTCCACGATGGACCACAGGTGCTGCACCGACCGGGCGAGGCGGTCCAGCTTGGTCACCACCAGGATGTCGCCCTCGCGGAGGAATCCCAGTGTTTTCTGGAGCTCCGGGCGGAGGGCGGCGACGGCGCTGACATGCTCCTGAAACAACTGAGTACAGCCGGCCTCCCTGAGGTCGTCAAGCTGGCTCTGGAAGCCCGCGTCCTGCCCGTCCGTGCTCACCCGCGCATATCCCACCAGCATCGTCATTCTCCCCTGTCCCACTGCCCGCCTGGCGGGTCCCACTGAACACCTCCCCTGCGAGACGGTGTGGAGGGCGTCCGATAGAGTCCATTCCGGCTTTTCGGACGTCTCGTCTCGCTGGATTTTAGGGGCCACTGGGACTCATCGCTCGACCTCGACCAGCAGCATGTGCGCAAGCGCACTGTCTGCGGCGCCACGCGCATCCAGATCCTGTTGAGCGGTTGTCGCGGCGAGGTCGGCAGCCACGAGCTTCGCGAAGTCAACCATGAGCCCGTGCCGGTCCTGACCCGCCGCAGTGGCAGCAGCGCCCTCGTTTCCGCCGGCATTGCTGGCGAGGCTGTCTACGGCCGCCGAGGCCGCCCCCGTTCCCGTGGTGCTCGCGAGCCGCGGATTCTCGGTCACCGTCTGATCGGGTGAGCATGTGCGCGGCAAGGTGGAAGAGCGCCATCCACCGAGCTGCGGGCCATAGACGGCGGCGGCACCGTCACTGCCGTCCATCGGAATCTGATGATCCAGATATGGCTCGGGGTTGACGAGGTACCATGTCGACGGCATCGCCGATTTGATGGCGTCCGCCGTCAGCGGGCTATTCCCGAGGCTCTTGCCGGACCCCTCGCGCCAAACCCGACCACCAGCTCCAGCCGCCTTGAGCGCATCGCCCCGCAGTAGTGCACCCAGGTGGAGGTGGGGGCGGCACTCGCCCATTCCGGTGCAGCCCATCTGCCCGATCTGCTCACCGGGCTGCACGTTCTTACCCGCCAGGTCCTGGCGGGCCTGCTGCATGTGCATGTAGATCCACTTCATGTCACCAGCATTGACCGTGATGTACTCGCCGGCGCCGTGCGCCTGATGTGCGTACGACACATGCCCCGCCGTCCCCGAGAGGATTGGATCGCCTCTCCCGGCGGAATTGACGATATCGAGCCCCTGGTGCCAGCCCGCCGAGGCTCGGCCTGTGCGGTCTACGCCATAGGGACTGATGACACGCTCGCCCGCGGTGGAGTGGGTTCGATGCACGAGGCAGGCCGCGGCCCTCACCGCCGGCGCGCCGCCGGCGAGGGCGAGCAAGCCGGCGGTGAGGACGAGCAGTTTCGCAACAAATTTTCGCACGTAAAAAGTCCTTTCTGAACAAGCCATTGAAAGCCGCGCGGAAATCAAGAATTTCGCGCGCCTGCGCCATCAATAAGAAGAACAGCGGCCAGTCGTCTTCGCGTCTCGCGGCAGTTCGAACCGCGAGTCTCGCACGCGCAGACGGTCTGCCGGCTCAGACCGGCCAAGTCCGCAAGCTGAGCCTGAGTAAGGCGCCGCGCGCGGCGTGCAGAACGGACCTTGTTCGCGAACAGAAAACGGTGATCTCGAGGACCAGTCGTCATTCAGATACCCCCTGGTTACGGAAGCTCCGGCGGAAATAGGGTAGGAAAATAGGCACCCTGGCGCCTCACGGTCGAGTTGTCCGGAAGCATCGTGAAAATGGCGCGGGGAGCCGCCAGGGCGGCGCCTGCGTGCCGAAACGCGCGCCGCCACGCGGACCATGCAGGCGACTCGGCCGGGACAAAGACCCACTGGTCGCGGCGTGCACCCTGCCGTCGGGCCTCGTCGACGGCCCGTCGGACCTCATCCGATACCGGCGGCGCCTGAACCGCTACGTGAGGCGCGGAGAGCGGATATTCTTCCCAGTCGCCACGAGCCAGCCAATTCGCCGCCCGGGCCACATACTGCTGGGGCCGCCCGGAGCAGGTATTTGCGTAGTGACGAGCCCCAGCTAGTAGGAGGGTGGGATCGGTTCCCGTTCGAACGGCCCGGCGATATTCTGACGCCGCGGAGGTGCGTCCTTCGTGCTTCGGGAAAGCCGTCCAGAACCTCTCAAACCCATCGTCCGCCCTTTGGATCTGAATTTCGGACTGCGCAAATCCAGAGAGATTTGATTGTTCAACACAATTGTTCGGGTGCAGCCGGCTGAACCCTTTTGAAACAGGAACTTGCAGGGTTTCTGGCTTGGCGTCGCCCAAACCCTCCGCCTCACTGCACCCTTTTCGCGGCCCCTCGGCGATCGTGGGCGTCACCATCCGATACAGGTTTGCGCGGCCGCGCCCCCCTCCAACCTCGATAACAAGATGGCCGGCTGCGGAGAGCGCGCGGAGCGCGGCTCGCACCGAGTTCTCGCTGAGGTTCAACAGGCCGGCCAGGGTGGAAACAGAGGGGTGTGCAGCCCGCGTTGCCCAATTTAAATACCTCCCAAGCGCAACTGCCACCTTGGTCGCTGTCGACGGTAGCCGGTGATCGAGCGCGATTGTCTCCAGCCAAGCGAACTTGTCGCCGGCGAAGTTGCTTCGAGCCCGAGCGTCTTCCGGCTGGGGGCCAGCCCCAGCCGGAGCCGTTCTGGACGCACGTGGCGTCTCGTGATATTCAAATTGCCGAGCGGCTTTCCTATCCCCGCTGCTATTCATGGAGCCGTCATGCGCTGGCACGCATGACGGCTTCTTCATTTGGTAGCGCTGACCTAACTTGATGTGGTTAGACAGACCTGGGAATTTGCTTTCTGGATCAATGGCAGCCGATTGCCGGGGCAGACACCTTAAGTCATTGAGAAACGGCGATTTCCGCAGTCCCTCTCTCTCCGCCAATTTATCTGCCTTATGTGGCTGATGATTAAGAGAAGTTGGCGCTCACAAAAAAGTCTGCCCTAGGCTCAGGACTCGTC
>NZ_JBAFWH010000023.1:0-35179 GCF_043195015.1 Xanthobacter sediminis
GGACCTGCTCATGGAGCACGGCATCCTGAACGCCGTCGACGAGAGCCAGGTCGGCAAGACCGCCGCCGAGCTCGCCGCCGGCTGAGCGTGAAGATACCGGCCGGCCCGATCCGCGGGCCGGCCGGCTCGAAGGCAATCCCAACGAGAGCGAGATTTCAAGATGAGCTTGGCCGAAAAGCAGAGCGTTGCTGAAATCAAGGCGCGCAATAAGGAACTCATTGCGGAAGTTCTCAAGGTTTATCCGGAGAAGACCGCGAAGCGTCGCGCGAAGCACCTCAACGTGCACGAAGCCGGCAAGTCCGACTGCGGCGTGAAGTCCAACATCAAGTCCATCCCCGGTGTGATGACCATCCGTGGTTGCGCCTACGCCGGTTCGAAGGGCGTGGTGTGGGGTCCGATCAAGGACATGATCCACATCTCCCACGGCCCGGTGGGCTGCGGCCAGTACAGCTGGGCCGCCCGCCGCAACTACTACATCGGCACGACCGGCATCGACACCTTCGTGACGATGCAGTTCACGTCCGACTTCCAGGAGAAGGACATCGTCTTCGGCGGCGATAAGAAGCTCGCGAAGATCATGGACGAGATCCAGGAGCTCTTCCCCCTCAACAACGGCATCACCGTCCAGTCCGAGTGCCCGATCGGCCTCATCGGCGACGACATCGAGGCCGTGTCGAAGGTGAAGTCCAAGGAATACGACGGCAAGACCATCGTTCCCGTCCGTTGCGAAGGCTTCCGCGGCGTGTCCCAGTCCCTGGGCCATCACATCGCCAACGACGCCATCCGCGACTGGATCTTCGACAAGCAGGACCCGAACAAGCCCGCCATGTTCGAGGCCACCCCGTATGACGTCGCCATCATCGGCGACTACAACATCGGCGGTGACGCTTGGTCGTCGCGCATCCTGCTCGAGGAAATGGGCCTGCGCGTGATCGCCCAGTGGTCGGGCGACGGCTCGCTCGCTGAGCTTGAGAACACCCCCAAGGCGAAGCTGAACGTTCTCCACTGCTACCGCTCGATGAACTACATCTCGCGGCACATGGAAGAGAAGTTCGGTATTCCGTGGTGCGAGTACAACTTCTTCGGCCCGTCCAAGATCGCCGAGTCGCTGCGCAAGATCGCCAGCTACTTCGACGACAAGATCAAGGAAGGTGCCGAGCGCGTCATCGCCAAGTACCAGCCGCTGATGGACGCGGTCATTGCCAAGTACCGTCCGCGCCTCGAAGGCAAGACCGTGATGCTGTACGTGGGCGGCCTGCGTCCCCGTCACGTCATCGGCGCCTACGAAGATCTGGGCATGGAAGTGGTGGGCACCGGCTACGAGTTCGCCCACAACGACGATTACCAGCGCACCGCGCAGCACTACGTCAAGGATGGCACGATCATCTATGATGACGTGACCGGCTACGAGTTCGAGAAGTTCGTCGAGAAGATCCAGCCCGACCTGGTCGGCTCCGGCATCAAGGAAAAGTACGTCTTCCAGAAGATGGGCGTGCCCTTCCGCCAGATGCACTCCTGGGACTACTCGGGCCCGTACCACGGCTACGACGGCTTCGCGATCTTCGCCCGCGACATGGACATGGCCATCAACTCCCCCGTGTGGAAGATGACCAACACCCCGTGGAAGAAGTCGCCCGCCAAGCCGACCCTGCTGGCGGCCGAGTGATCGCGCACCGGTAAGCGCCTGTTCCGGCCCCTCCCGCACGCGGGAGGGGTTCCGGGCGGCTCCCCAAGTTCAAGACCCACCACAAGGGGTTCGCTATGCCACAAAATGCAGATAACGTGCTGGACCACTTCGAGCTGTTCCGTGGTCCCGAATACCAGCAGATGCTGGCCAACAAGAAGAAGATGTTCGAGAACCCCCGCGATCCGGCCGAAGTGGAGCGGATCCGCGAGTGGACCAAGACGCCCGAGTACCAGGAAAAGAACTTCGCCCGCGAAGCCCTGACCGTGAACCCGGCCAAGGCGTGCCAGCCGCTCGGCGCGGTGTTCGTGGCGGTCGGCTTCGAGAGCACGGTGCCGTTCGTGCACGGCTCGCAGGGCTGCGTGGCGTACTATCGCTCGCACTTCTCGCGCCACTTCAAGGAGCCCACCTCCTGCGTGTCCTCGTCCATGACGGAAGACGCGGCGGTGTTCGGCGGCCTCAACAACATGATTGACGGCCTCGCCAACACCTACAACATGTACAAGCCGAAGATGATCGCCGTTTCCACCACCTGCATGGCGGAAGTCATCGGCGACGACCTCAACGCCTTCATCAAGACGGCGAAGGAAAAGGGCTCGGTCCCGGCCGAGTACGACGTGCCCTTCGCCCACACCCCGGCCTTCGTCGGCAGCCACATCACCGGCTACGACAACGCCATGAAGGGTGTCCTCGAGCACTTCTGGGACGGCAAGGCTGGCACCGCCGAGAAGATCGAGCGCGTGCCCAACGAGAAGATCAACTTCCTCGGCGGCTTCGACGGCTACACCGTCGGCAACCTGCGCGAGATCAAGCGCATCTTCAACCTGATGGGCGTCGAGTACACCATCCTCGGCGACAATTCCGACGTGTGGGACACCCCCACCGACGGCGAGTTCCGCATGTATGACGGCGGCACCACGCTGGAGGACGCGGCCAGCGCCATCCACGCCAAGGCCACCATCTCCATGCAGGAATACTGCACCGAGAAGACCCTGCCCTTCATCGCCAACCACGGCCATGAAGTGCTGGCGTTCAACCACCCGGTGGGCGTCTCCGGCACCGACAAGTTCCTGATGGAAGTCTCCCGCATCACCGGCAAGGAGATCCCCGAGGAGCTCGCCCGCGAGCGCGGCCGCCTGGTGGACGCCATCGCCGACTCGTCGGCCCACATCCACGGCAAGAAGTTCGCCATCTACGGCGATCCCGACCTGTGCTACGGCCTCGCCGCCTTCCTGCTGGAGCTCGGTGCCGAGCCCACCACAGTTCTCGCCACCAACGGCAACAAGCGTTGGGAAGAGAAGATGCAGGCGCTGTTCGCGTCCTCGCCGTTCGGCCAGAACTGCAAGGTCTACGCCGGCAAGGACCTGTGGCACATGCGCTCGCTCCTCTTCACGGAGCCGGTGGATTTCCTGATCGGCAACACCTACGGCAAGTATCTGGAGCGTGACACGGGCACCCCGCTGATCCGCATCGGCTTCCCGATCTTCGACCGTCACCACCACCATCGTCGTCCGGTGTGGGGTTACCAGGGTGGCATGAACGTGCTCATCACCATCCTGGACAAGATCTTCGACACCATCGACAACAATACCAACGTTCCGGCAAAGACCGACTACTCCTTCGACATCATCCGTTGATGCCATCGACCCGGGCGGGGCAACCCGCCCGGGATTTTTGCATGACCGCGAGCCGATCCGGGGCCCCGCCCGGGCCGACCCGACAGGGAGAATCCCAGAAAATTTCCCGCGATCCAACACAGCCCCCTTGTTGAAGGAGAGATCCATGAGCTCGCTGTCCAACACGATTCAGGCCGTCTTCAACGAACCGGGGTGCGCGAAGAACCAGAACAAATCCGAAGCAGAGAAGAAAAAGGGCTGTACCAAGCAGCTGCAGCCCGGCGGCGCCGCCGGCGGCTGCGCATTCGACGGCGCGAAGATCGCGCTCCAGCCCTTCACCGATGTCGCCCACCTCGTGCACGGCCCCATCGCCTGCGAGGGTAATTCGTGGGACAATCGCGGCGCCAAGTCTTCGGGCTCGAACATCTGGCGCACGAGCTTCACCACCGACATCAATGAAACTGATGTGGTGTTCGGCGGCGAGAAGCGCCTGTTCAAGTCCATCAAAGAAATCATCGAGAAATACGATCCCCCCGCCATCTTCGTCTACCAGACCTGCGTGCCCGCCATGATCGGCGACGACATCGACGCGGTCTGTAAGGCGGCGAAGGAGAAGTTCGGCACGCCGGTGATCCCGGTGAATTCGCCCGGCTTCGTGGGGCCGAAGAACCTTGGAAACAAGCTCGCGGGCGAGGCTATCCTCGATCACGTCATCGGCACCGAGGAGCCGGAATACACCACGCCCTACGACATCAACATCATCGGCGAATACAATCTTTCCGGCGAGCTATGGCAGGTCAAGCCGCTCCTGGACGAGCTCGGCATCCGCGTCCTCGCCTGCATCTCCGGCGACGGGAAGTACAAGGACGTCGCCTCCTCGCACCGCGCCAAGGCGGCGATGATGGTGTGCTCCAAGGCCATGATCAACGTCGCCCGCAAGATGGAGGAGCGCTACGACATCCCCTTCTTCGAGGGGTCATTTTACGGCATCCAGGATTCTTCCGATTCCCTGCGCGAGATCGCGCGCATGCTCATCGAGAAGGGGGCCGATGCGGAGCTGATGGACCGCACGGAGGCCCTCATCGCCCGCGAGGAGAAGAAGGCCTGGGAGGCCATTGCCCGCTTCAAGCCGCGCTTCAAGGACAAGAAAGTGCTGCTCATCACCGGCGGCGTGAAGTCCTGGTCGGTGGTGGCGGCGCTGCAGGAGGCGGGCCTGGAGCTGGTGGGCACCTCGGTGAAGAAGTCCACCAAGGAGGACAAGGAGCGCATCAAGGAGCTCATGGGCCAGGACGCGCACATGATCGACGACATGAAGCCCCGTGAAATGTACAAGATGCTGAAGGACGCGAAGGCCGACATCATGCTCTCGGGCGGCCGCTCGCAGTTCGTGGCGCTCAAGGCCAAGATGCCCTGGCTCGACATCAACCAGGAACGCCACCACGCCTACATGGGCTATGTGGGCATGGTGAAGCTGGTCGAGGAGATCGACAAGGCGCTCTACAATCCGGTGTGGGAGCAGGTGCGCAAGCCCGCCCCCTGGGACAATCCCGAGGAGAGCTGGGAGACCCGCGCCCTCGCCCAGATGGAGGCGGAGGCGGCCGCCCTCGCGGCGGATCCGGTCGCGGCCGAGGCGGCCCGCCGGGCGAAAAAGATCTGCAACTGCAAGAGCGTCGATCTCGGCAGCATCGAGGATGCCATCACGGCGCACGGGCTCACCACGGTGGAGGGCGTGCGCGAGCACACCCAGGCTTCCGGCGGCTGCGGTGCCTGCGCGGTGCGCATCGACGAGATCTTCGAGGCCATGGGCGTCGGCGCGGTGCCGCCCGCGGTCGCGGCCGAGTGAGGAGGCGGGCATGGCGAAGCTGATCACCTCCAAGAAGGCCTGCACGGTCAATCCGCTGAAGATGAGCCAGCCCATCGGCGGCGCGCTCGCCTTCATGGGCCTGCGCGGCTGCATGCCGCTGCTGCACGGCTCCCAGGGCTGCACCTCGTTCGGGCTGGTGCTGTTCGTGCGCCACTTCAAGGAGGCCATCCCGCTCCAGACCACGGCCATGAGCGAGGTCGCGACCGTGCTCGGCGGGCTGGAGAATGTCGAGCAGGCGATCCTCAACATCTACAATCGCACCAGTCCCGAGATCATCGGCATCTGCTCCACCGGCGTCACCGAGACCAAGGGCGACGACGTGGACGGCTATATCAAGCTGATCCGCGCCAAGTATCCGCAGCTCGCCGATTTCCCGCTCGTCTATGTCTCCACGCCCGATTTCAAGGATGCCTTCCAGGACGGCTGGGCGAAGACCGTGACCCGCATGGTGGAGTGCCTGGTGAAGGTGCCGGAGCCCGGCGCGGCGAAGGACAAGGGGCGCATCAACGTGCTGCCCGGCTGCCATATGACGCCCGGCGACCTCGACGAGCTGCGTACCATCATCGAGGACTTCGGCCTTCAGCCCTCCTTCCTGCCGGACCTCGCCGGCTCCCTCGACGGCCACATCCCCGACGATTTCACGCCGACCACCATCGGCGGCATCGGCGTGGACGAGGTGGCGCGCATGGGCGAGGCGGCCTGGACCATCGCCATCGGCGCCCAGATGCGCCCCGCGGCGGAGGCCATGGAGCGCAGGACCGGCTCCAAGGCCCGCGTATTCGAGCGGCTGTGCGGGCTTGCGCCGAACGATGAGTTCTTCATGTTCCTCAGCGAGGTGTCGGGCCGCTCCGTGCCGCGCAAGTATCGCCGCCAGCGCGGCCAGCTGGTGGACGCGATGCTCGATGCCCACTTCCACCTGGGGGGACGGCGGCTCGCCATCGGCGCCGAGCCCGACCTTCTGTTCGATGTCGGTTCCATGCTGCACGAGATGGGAACGACCATCGTCGCCGCCGTCACCACCACCCAGTCGCCGGCGTTCGAGCGCCTGCCGGCGGAGGAGGTGTTGATCGGCGACCTTGAGGACCTGGAGACGCTGGCCAAGGAGCGCGGCTGCGACCTGCTGCTGACCCATTCCCACGGCCGGCAGGCGGCGGAGCGGCTGGCCATTCCCTTCCACCGTATCGGCCTGCCCATCTTCGACCGGCTGGGCGCGGGGCACCAGCTCTCGGTGGGCTATCGCGGCACCCGCGACCTCATCTTCATCCTCGCGAACCTGGTCATGAAGGACCACGACGAAAATCACGAGCCCACGCCCGAGACCTGGCGCGACCCGTGGAACGCCGATGGCCATGGTCACGGAACTGGCACGACTTCTGCAGCGCTCCCCCACTAAGAAGAACGTCGAGGCGAAAGCACCATGAAAGTCGCATTTGCTACGCAGGACATGAAGCGCGTCGACGCGCATTTCGGGTGGGCCAAGCACATCGCCATCTACGAGGTGAACCCGGAAGAGAACCACTTCATCGAGGCCATCGAGTTCGACGGCGACCTCAAGGAAGACGGCAACGAGGACAAGCTGGCCCCGAAGATCGAGGCCATCAAGGATTGTGCGATTCTCTACGTGGCCGCCATCGGCGGCTCGGGTGCGGCCCGCGTGGTCGCAAACAATATCCACCCCATGAAGGTGAACCAGCCGGAGGAGATCTCCGACCTGATCGCCAAGCTCTCCGATGTGTTGAAGGGAGCTCCGCCGCCCTGGCTGCGCAAGGCGCTGAACAAGGGCAAGGAACGCAACTTTGATTTTGAGGACTGAAGGACGCCCCCATGGCCGAAGCCGCTGAAGCCGCCGTCGCGACGGTGCCCCCCGAAGAGTCCCCCTTCGTCAAGGAGCTCATCAAGATCTGGCGCGCCCAGGACACCCATGGTGCCTGGGAGGGCAAGAAGGACCTCGACCTGGTCGAGCCCTACATCATCGACAAGGAGGCGCGTCGCGCCCTGCCGATCATCGGCGATCCCGACCCGGAGACCATCTGGCGCCTGGAGCTGTTCTTCAACGCGGTGTGCCTGCTCATCGAGCGCGAGACCCGCGTGATGATCTCGCCGATGCTGAAGATGAGCCACGAGGGCTTCGGCCGCATGGTGCTCATCGGCGGGCGGCTGATCGTCGTCAACAAGCAGCTGCGCGATGTTCATCGCTTCGGCTTCGACAATCTCGGCAAGCTGGCGGAAGAGGGCATGAAGCATGTCAACTCCGGTGTCGAGATGATCAGGAAGTTTCCCGACGTGGCCAATTACTGAGGCGACCATGAGCGACATCGAAGGCCTGAAGGCCGAACTCAAGAAGCTGTCCGCCAAGGCCACACAGGCCAAGATGGACCTTCATGACCTCTCCGAGGAGCTGCCGATCAACTGGGAGCAGATCCCGGTGGTCGCGAAGAAAGCTCACGATGCCTTCGCCGAGCTGGAGAAGAAGCGCGCCGAGCTGAAGGCCCTCGAGGCGGCCTGACGCCATGATCCCGGCGGCCCGCGGGGGGCCGCCCGAACCCCGAAAGGTCGTTCCCCCATGTCTAACGAAACCCGAGATGGTCGAGCTTGGCAGCCAGACTACCTGCTCGAGATCGATGCCGGGAAGTGCATCGGCTGCGGGCGCTGCTTCAAGGTCTGCGGCCGGGATGTGATGACGCTGAAGGGCATCAACGAGGATGGCGAGATCGTCAGCCTCGAAGATGACGACGATGACGAGATCGAGAAGAAGGTCATGGCGATGAACGACGCCGGCGCCTGCATCGGCTGCGGTGCGTGCGCCCGCGTCTGCCCGGCCAACTGCCAGATCCACGGCATGGACAAGGCGGCCTGATCTGGCCAGATCTTGAGTGTTGTTTCTTGGGAGTTGCGGCGATGACGGCGGAAGAGGTCTACGACCAGCTCATCACGACCCCCGGCCCGGTTGAATGCGATCCATTCGACCGGCACGTCGTCGCCGCCATTCTCTCCCTCGCGGTGGCGGAAGGCGCGGCCTCGGGGCAGGGCCCGCTCGAAGGCCTCGGGCTCTCGGCCGCGGAGCTGGAGAGCCTGATCTTCTTCTGGTTCCCGACAGTGTCCGATGCTGCGGCATGGTGCGACGCCTCCGCGCCGGAGATCGACAAGGAAGAGCAGTCGGTCCGCGACATCATGGGCATGTATTGCTCGCAGGGGGATGCGCTGGAGCAGGTGCTCGGCGCCATGATCGCGCGGCGCTGCAAGTCTCCCCACCACCTGTGGCAGGATCTCGGCCTGCGCAATCGCGGCGAGCTTTCGCAGCTCATGAAGCGCCACTTCGCGCCGCTGGCGCAGAAGAACCGCAACGACATGAAATGGAAGAAGTTCCTCTACCGCATGGTGTGCGGCGCCGAGGGCTTCACCCTGTGTACCGCGCCGGTGTGCGCCGAGTGCGACGACTTCCACATGTGCTTTGGCGCGGAAGAGGGGGAATCCCGCCTCGCCTGGGTGCGCAACGGCCGCCGCCCGGATGCCGGTGCGCCCTTGGCGCCTCTGGACCTGCCGCAGGCGGCGGAATAGCGCTCAGAGCCGGCGCGGCTGCGCGATCCGCTTTCAAATCACAGGCGCCGACGCGATTCATTCAAGCGCCGCGCGGGCCGGGGCGGTTTCCATTGATTCCGGCCCGGACCCGCGCGAACTCGATCATTTTTGTGGGAACGCGCCGCGCTTCACTTGGAAACGCCATGCCAGCGGCGACGTGTTTCCAAGTTGGAGCGTCGCGAAGCGGCGCCTACTTCGTGCGGCAGCGGCCGGTCTTGGTCGTTTCCTTGTCGCCGTCGTCATAGGCGATGCCGATCTTCTCGCCGGCAAGCGAGGCGATCGTGCCGGCATACCAGTTGCCCTGGCCCTTGTAATTGCACTCGACCTTCGTGCCGATCGCCCAGTCGTAAGGACGGACGTCCTTGACCGCCACGGTTTCCTTGTCGCCATCGTCGTAGCGGATGGTGATCTTGCCGTCGCCCACCTTTTCGATGACGCCCGGGAACCAGTATCCGGCACCCTTGTAGTTGCCCAGGACCCAGTCGCCGGCCGTCTGAGCGTTGGCTGCGCCAGCGCCCAGGAAAATCATCCCAGAAACGACAAAGATGGAGCTAAGTTTAAACAAGATGCTTCTCCCCGCGCCGCCTGATAGAGGCGAGTAAACGCTTATATGGCAGGGGAAGCGAATGGTCGATGAATATGTTTTAGCTATCACCAATCGCCGCAGAGGCCCGTCCGCGAAGACATTGTGATGGCAGTTCCGGCTCCGTGACGGCCCTATGCCACTGTCAGGACGCATGAACATATCAGTGCACCAAATAGGTTGCTCAGCCTATTCCGGTTGGGCCGTGCATGGCTCCGGGCGGCGGAGCCTTGCACGGCACGAGGCGTGCGGTCCCTTTTGCGCGGGCCGTCGGCTTAAAATCCAGATTTAGTCTGTTTATTTCATTAATTTCATAATTTTTATCGGCTTTAGGTTGACGCCCGTCGAACGGACGTGCAATCGTCCGGTCATGGGTTCTGCGGAGCCACCCGAATTCCGATATCTGGAGGTATGATGACCCGTCGTCTCCTGTCCTTCCGTGCGCGGCTGGCCGCGGTGGCGCTGTCGATGGCGGCCGCGAGCCCGGCCTTCGCCGCCGAGACCGCCCTGCTGAACGTCTCCTATGATCCCACCCGCGAGCTTTATGTGGACGTGAACAAGGCGTTCACCACTGAGTGGCAGAAGAGCCACGCCGGCGACACGCTCACCATCCGCCAGTCCCACGGCGGTTCGGGCAAGCAGGCGCGCTCGGTCATCGACGGGCTCGAGGCGGACGTGGTGACCCTGGCGCTCGCCTACGACATCGACGCCATCGCCGAGAAGGGGCTGCTGGCCCAGGACTGGCAGAAGCGCCTGCCGGACAATTCCTCCCCCTACACCTCCACCATCGTGTTCCTGGTGCGCAAGGGCAATCCCAAGGGCATCAAGGACTGGGACGACCTGGTGAAGCCCGGCATCAAGGTGGTGACGCCCAATCCGAAGACCTCGGGCGGCGCCCGCTGGAACTATCTGGGCGCCTGGGGCTATGCGCTCAAGAAGTTCGGCGGCGACGAGGCCAAGGCCCGCGACTTCGTGCAGGCGCTCTACAAGAACGCTCCGGTGCTCGATACCGGCGCCCGCGGCTCCACCGTCACCTTCGTGGAGCGCGGCATCGGTGACGTGCTCATCGCCTGGGAGAACGAGGCCTACCTCTCGGTGAATGAGCTCGGGCCGGACAAGTTCGACATCGTCACCCCCTCCGTCTCCATCCTTGCGGAGCCGCCGGTGGCGGTGGTGGACAAGGTGGTGGACAAGAAGGGTACCCGGCAGGTGGCCGAGGATTATCTGAAGTTCCTCTACACGCCGGAGGGCCAGGACATCGCGGCTCGCAATTATTACCGCCCGCGCAATGCCGAGGTCGCCGCCAAGTACAAGGACAAGTTCGCGCCCGTGGAGCTGTTCACCGTGGACGGGGTATTCGGCGGCTGGCAGAAGGCGCAGAAGACCCACTTCTCCGACGGCGGGGTGTTCGACCAGATCTCCGGGCGCTGACGCCGCCATCCTCCCGCCCGGCGGGAGCCACGACACCGGTTGGGGCCGGGGGCCGCGGGGTGCTATGGATGCCCCCGCGGCCCGCCCGTTTCGGCTCGCCCGCAGCGCAACAGCCCAGGGCATTTGCCAGCGAAGTGGGTACCGGTTCGCGTGAAGAAATGCGAAGTGTCAACAATCTGGAGTGTTTTCTGCGAGCAGAGAACACTCTCGGCCAGCAGCGAAACGCCACGATGCCCCATTCCGCGCTTCCTCTCGCCCGCCGGCGCCCGAAAAGCGTCATTCCGGGGTTCGGGCTCACCATGGGCATTACGCTCACGTGGCTGAGCCTGATCGTGCTGCTGCCCATGGTGGGCCTGTTCATCAAGACCTCCGAGCTGACCTTCCAGCGCTTCATCGCCATCGTCACGGCCGAGCGGACGCTGCACGCTTTGCAGGTGTCGTTCGGCCTGTCGCTGGCGGCGGCGGCGGTGAACGCGGTGCTGGGCCTCGTGGTTGTGTGGGTACTGGTGCGCTACGATTTTCCCTTCCGCCGGGTGGTGGATGCCATCGTCGACATCCCCTTCGCCCTGCCCACGGCGGTGGCGGGCATCGCGCTGACGGCTATCTATGCGGAGAACGGCTGGGTGGGCGCACTGCTGGCGCCGCTGGGTATCCAGGTGGCGTTCACGCCCCTGGGCATCCTGGTGGCGCTCATCTTCATCGGGCTGCCGTTCGTGGTGCGCACGGTGCAGCCGGTGCTGACCGACCTGGACCAGGAGCTGGAGGAGGCCTCCGCCAGCCTCGGCGCCTCGCGGGCGCAGACCCTGCGCCGCGTGGTGCTGCCGGCCATCGGCCCCTCGGTGATGACCGGTTTCGCGCTCGCTTTCGCGCGCGGGGTGGGGGAGTACGGCTCGGTCATCTTCATCGCCGGCAACCTGCCCGGCGTGTCGGAGATCGCGCCCCTGCTCATCGTCATCCGCCTGGAGGAATTCCGCTATGCGGATGCCACCGCCATCGCGGTGGTGATGCTGCTGGCCTCGTTCGCGCTGCTCGCCCTCATCAACGGCCTGCAGCGCTGGAGCGAGCGGCGCGGGAGCGCCGCATGAGCGCGCCCGCCATCGCCCCCTCGCGGCGGGCTTTCCTGTACACTATCGCGCGGGCCGCCGACGCGGGCCATTTTCCGGGACCTAGGACATGAGCATCGATATCGTCGGCGTCAGCAAGCGCTTCAAGACCTTCACCGCCCTCGACAACGTCTCCCTCGAAATCCAGAGCGGGGAGCTGGTGGCGCTGCTGGGCCCCTCCGGCTCCGGCAAGACGACGCTGCTGCGCATCATCGCGGGGCTCGACTGGCCCGATGCGGGCGAGGTGCGGTTCGACGGGGAGGACGCGCTGTCGCGCTCGGTGCGCGAGCGCAACGTGGGCTTCGTATTCCAGCACTATGCGCTGTTCCGGCACCTCAGCGTGTTCGAGAACGTGGCGTTCGGCCTGCGCGTGCGGCGCGGCCCGGCCAAGATGGCCGAGGCGGCCATTCGCGCCCGCGTCAACGAGCTGCTCTCCCTGGTGCAGATCGACTGGCTGGCGGACCGCTACCCGGCCCAGCTCTCCGGCGGCCAGCGCCAGCGGGTGGCGCTGGCGCGCGCCCTCGCCATTTCCCCGAGGGTGCTGCTGCTCGACGAGCCGTTCGGCGCGCTCGACGCCAAGGTGCGCAAGGAGCTGCGCCGCTGGCTGCGCCACCTGCACGAGGAGATGCCGGTGACCTCCGTGCTCGTGACCCACGACCAGGAGGAGGCCCTGGAGGTTTCCGACCGGATCGTGGTGATGGGCCGCGGCAAGATCGAGCAGGTGGGCTCCCCGGTGGATGTCTACCAGAACCCGGCCACCGCCTTCGTGCACGACTTCATCGGCGAGACCGTGCGCCTGCCCGGCGAGGCGCGCGGCGGCGCCCTGTTCCTCAAGGGCCGGGCGCTGGGGCTCGACGCCCAGGGCGTCGGCGACGGCCCGGCGCAGATCCTCGCGCGCCCCCATGAGGTGGAGCTGGCCCCGCCGGAGAACGCGCCCTTCGCCGGCAAGGTGCTGGCGCTGCGCATCTTCGGTCCCAACCGGCGGGCTGATGTAGAGATCGCCTCCGACAAGGGGACGACGGTGGTTGAGGCCTCCGTGCCGCTCGACCGCGAGATCGCGGTGGGCGCCCAGGTGGGCCTGCTGCCGCACCGCTACCGGGTGTTCGCCGCCACCGCTTAGAACGTTTTCCGCGCGCATTGGCTCGCGGCAATCATTCTAGCTTATTGAAGCGACGCACTTTCTGTGTGCGAACCGGTACCCGCTCGGCGTGAAAATGCTCCAAGGGCGGTCCACCCGCTCCAGCGGAAGGCCGCCCGTGCGGGCGGCCTTCGCGCCGGTGCCCTCAGGGCGCGGGGCTGCCGTGGAGCTGGAACACCGCGTTCACCTGCTCTTCCATCTGCGGTGTGAGGGTGACGGAGAGGGTCGCCAGCGTCTCCTCCAGCTGGGCGAGGGAGGTGGCGCCGATGATGTTGGAGGTCACGAACGGCCGGCTCGTCACCCATGCCTGCGCCAGCCCCACCGACGAGAGGTCGAGTTCCGCCGCGAGCGCGATGTAGTCCTTGATGGCCGCCTCGGTGCCGGGCTTCTCATAGCGCTGGCCGCGGCTGAAGAGGGTGGTGCGGGCCCCGGCCGGCCGGGCGCCGCCGAGATACTTGCCGGTGAGATAGCCCTGCGCCAGCGGCGAATAGGCCAGCAGGCCCACGCCCTCGCGGGCATGGAACTCCGAGAGGCCCGCCTCATAGGTGCGGTTGAGGAGGTTGTAGGCGTTCTGCACCGAGACCACCCTCGGGCCGATGCCCTTTTCCGCCGCCGCCAGGAAGCGGTGCAGGCCCCACGCGGTCTCGTTGGAGAGGCCGATGTGGCGCACCTTGCCGGCCCTCACCAGCGCGGCGAGGGCGCCGAGGGTCTCCTCGATGGGTACCTCCGGGCTCTCGTCGCTGCCGCGCGCGGGCGCCGAGGCGGGATTGCCGAACAGGGGCACCGCCCGGTCCGGCCAGTGGAGCTGGTAGAGGTCGAGATAGTCGGTCTGGAGCCGCCGCAGGGAGCCGTCGATCGCCTCGTTGATGTTCCGCGCGTCGAGGCGCGGGTTGGAGCCGTCGGCGCGCAGCCAGTTCTGCGTGGAGCGGCCCGCCACCTTGCTGGCGAGGATGACCTTGTCGCGATTGCCGCGGGCCTTCAGCCAGGTGCCGATGATGCGCTCGGTGGAGCCCTGGGTCTCCGGCCGGGGCGGGATGGAATAGACCTCCGCCGTATCGATGAAATTGATGCCGTGGCCGAAGGCGAGGTCGAGCTGGGCGTGGCCTTCGGCCTCTGTGTTCTGCTGGCCGAAGGTCATGGTGCCGAGGCAGATGGAGGACACGGAAAGGCCGCTGTCTCCGAGGGGGCGATACTCGAGCATGGAGGCTCCGGTGGGCGAGGGGGCGGGAATGGGGGCGCCGGGGTGGTGCGGCGCATCGCCGTCTTCGCCAGCTTAGGGCGTCCGGGGGTGCGCTGGATACTACCGTCGCAGGTCGGGAAATGCCGCGTGCAGAGGGGTCGCTGCGGCGGTCGCGCCTGCGGGCTCGTGAATTGGACGTCCGTACGATTGGCCGCGCCCGTGCAGCAAAGGCCGGAACGGCGCCGGGCGCCTGTCCCCTCAGAGACGCATCTTCAGCCGGAGGGAGCCGATCTGGTTCAGGTAGCCAGAGGGGCTCGCCTGGAGGTCGTACTGCAGGCCGAGGTCCAGGGTCTCGGTGGCGGCGGAGGTCAGGCCCGCGCCGGCGGTGAACAGCCAGGGCGAGACATCGAGCCCCGGCGTGAGGAAGGGCAGCCCGCCGCCGGCGAAGGCGGCGGCGAGGGGGCCGGGGGTGCCCAGGGTGTCATAGCCGGCCGAGCCGCGCGCGGTGAGGGTCAGCGTGCCACCCAGCCGGTAGAAGGCGGCGAGTTCCGCCCCCACCAGCAACTCGCGCCAGCTCTGGCCTTCCACCGAGAGGTCGAGCGGGCCGGCGCTGGTCTCGCGATAGTCCGGGGCGTCCACTTCCAGATAGTCGAGCCGCAGGGCGGGCCGCAACGTGAGCGCCTCGGTCACGGCGAAAGTCCTGCGCAGCGCTGCGCTCGCCTGGAGGGCGCGGCTTCGGTAGTCGGCCTCGGCCGTGGTGCCCATGAAGCTGATGGCGCGGGAGGTGCCGGTGTCCACCAGGGCGGCATTGACCTGCACGGCGAGATCGAGGCCGGGCATGAGGGCCTGCGTGCCGTAGGCGCCGAGAACGTAGGATTGAAGATCCGCCGTGCCGGCCGCGACGCTCGCCCGCGCGGTGTCGGCCGATGCGGTGACCGAGGTGGAGGAGAAGGCCAGCATGGCGCCCGCCACGGTGCCGGGCGCGATATCCGTATCGGCGCCGACGGCGATGCCGCCGCCGCTCATGTCATAGCCCGGAACCCCGCCGATGGCGGACTGGCGCCCGCCGCCGCCCAGCGGGCGCATCCAGGCCCGGCGCTCGGGCGCTTCCGGCTGCGCGGGCGCGTCCAGGCGGTTGGCCGCCACCTGCCCCAGCATGCGCAGGGTGCCGGCCGTGGCCTCGGCCGCCGCGCCCGACAACACCGGCACGGTCTGGCTGAGGGCAGCGGAGAGGGCCGGGCCCGAAAGGTCGTTGAGAACACGCGTGACCGGCGCCATGGCGCCGAAGAGCCCCGTCTCGGTGCCGGCGACGGCATAGAGTGCGTGCGCCGCGCCGAGGGCGGAGACGGTGCCGGTGGCGGCGGCGGTCTCCCCATAGGGCCGCACCACGTAGGCGGCGGCGAGATCGCCGGTGAACACGGCCGAGGCATCATAGGTGCCGAGCGCCATCACCGCGTCGGAGGCATCCCCCGTGGCCGCTCCGTAGAGGCTGGAGAGCGTGCCGTCCGTGAGGGTATTGAACAGCACGCGCCCCTGCGGCGTGATGGAGCCGAGCAGGGTGAAGGCGGTGCCGTCCGGCCGCAGGCCCTGGCCCCAGAAATAGCCGCTCTTGTAGCCGGTGATGATGAAGGTGCCGGGCTGCGCGGTGCCGAAGGCCTCGGGGCTCACGATCCGCCAGGGCGTGCCCTTGGTCCAGGCCCATTGCGGGGAGAGATTGCTGGGCACGGCCTGGGCGGCAGGCGGGGTGAAGGTCGCGGGGTCGTAGGGCACCATGTAGGCCCAGTGGCTCACCAGCAGGCTGGTGCCGGTGATCATCTGCATTTCCATGGTGGTGACGCCGCCCACCTGCTGCATCTGGCCGAGGCCGATGGTGGTGGCCCCGCCGGTGGTGGGGGTGAACACCATGGTGACCTGCCCGGCGGGGGTCACGCTGCCCTGGATGTTGGAATCCGAGGTGGTGGCGATGGGCCCGATCTGCAGCGTGGCGGCGCTGGTGCCCGTGAACACGCCGTTCATGGAGGCGCCGAGGGTCCACAGGGTCTGGTCGCCGATGGGCACGGGATTGGCGAAGCTGGTGGAGGGCGCGGCATAAGCCAGCATCTGGGGTACGGTGACGTACCAGTGGCTGTTGCTGATGGTGGCATCCCATGGGGATTCCGCCCGCGCCCCGCCGGCCAGGAGCATCCCCGCGGCAAGCATGCAGCCCGTGCTCGCGCGCCGTCGGCCATGTGCATGCCGCGTGCCCGCTGATCGCCCGTGCCTCGTCATCGCCAGCCACCGCCCGCAGAAGCAAAAGGAGCCATCAGAGATCCGGATGCGTGCGTTTGCAGGCGGTTGCTCCCGCCGCCCGCGACCCGGCGCGCCGCGAATCTCTCTCCGACCACGGTAGTGTGGCCCGCGGCGCGGCGCTGATGCAAATTTGCGCAGCGCCCGGAAGGGGGCTCCGCGCGGCCTCTGCCATGCGGCATGCGCAGGGCGGCCGTGCGAGGCGCCGCAGCGGCTGGTCAAAGCCGGCGCAATAATCTATCAGGCCGAAAGGTCATTCATCGTGCGGGGCGGCTTCATCCCGTCCTGCACGAACGAAAATTGCCCATCCCTTGCCCTAAGGACGACGCACGGCCGCGCCCAGCCCCTGGACGTGGCGGGCCGTGCACTGGAAGACGACGACATGTCACTCAATGCAACCACCGCCGCCGTTGCGGACGGCGCGCCCGAACTGGTCAATCCGCGCCATCGCGTGATCCTGGCGAGCCTCGTGGGCACCACCATCGAGTTCTATGATTTCTACGTCTACGCCACGGCGGCGGTTCTGGTGTTCCCGCACCTGTTCTTCCCCACCGGCAACGACACGGTGGCGTTGCTCGCCTCCTTCGCCGTGTTCGGCGCGGCCATGGTGGCCCGGCCGCTGGGCGCGGTCTTCTTCGGCCACCTCGGCGACAAGCGCGGGCGCAAGATCACGCTGGTGGGGGCGCTGCTTACCATGGGCATCGCCACCTTCCTCATCGGCTTCCTGCCCACCTTCCCCATGGTGGGCTGGCTCGCCCCCGCGCTGCTGGTGGTGCTGCGCCTCGCCCAGGGCTTCGCGCTCGGCGGCGAGTGGAGCGGCGCCGCGCTGGTGGCGACCGAGAATGCCCCCGCCGGCAAGCGCGCACTCTACGGCACCTTCCCGCAGCTTGGCGCGCCCATCGGCTTCATCATCGCCAACGGCCTGTTCCTGGTCATCGCGGCGCTGATGCCCTCGTCCGATCCCTCCCGCCCATCCGACGCCTTCCTGAGCTGGGGCTGGCGGGTGCCGTTCCTGTTCTCGGTGGTGATGGTGGCGGTGGGCCTGTGGGTGCGCCTCAACCTGGTGGAAAGCAAGGCCTTCTCCAATACGGTCAAGGATGGCCGCATCCATGACGTGCCGCTGGTGGCGGCGGTGAAGACCTACTGGCGCGAGCTGATCCTCGGCACCTTCTACATGCTCGCCACCTACGTGCTCTTCTACCTGATGACCACCTTCTCGCTGAGCTACGGCCGCGCCGCCGCTGGCGCCGCGCTGCCCGGCCTCGGCTACGACTACCGCACCTTCGTTCTGATGATGATCGTGGGCGTGGTGTTCTTCGGCATCTTCACCATGGTCTCCGGTCCCTGGGCGGACCGCTGGGGCCGCCGCCGCACGCTGATCTGGATCACCCTCGCCATCGCCCTGTTCGGGCTCGTGTGGGTGCCCATGCTGGCGGGCGGCTTCATGGGCGTGATGGCGTGGCTCATCCTCGGCTTCTCGCTCATGGGCCTCACCTTCGGCCCCATGGGCGCGCTGCTGCCGGAGCTGTTCCCCGCCAACGTGCGCTACACCGGCTCGGGCATCGCCTACAACGTGTCGTCCATCCTGGGCGCGGCGGTGGCCCCGTTCATCGCGGTGGCGCTGTGGGCCTATGGCGGCGGCAGCCCGTTCTGGGTGGGTATCTATCTCTCGGTGATGGCCGTGTTCACTCTCATCGCCCTGCTGCTCGGCAAGGAGACGCGGGACATGGACATCCACGCCTGAGGGCAACGGCTTGCGGTCAGGGCGGCCTGCCGCCCGCCGGGCATGGATGGACGGGCGGCCGGAAGGCCGCCCGTTTTCGTTCGCGCGGGGCGCGGTTCAGAACCTCAGCGTCACCCGCGTGTTGATGGAGCGGCCCATGCCGGCCACCGGATAGCCCCAGGCAGCGCTGGAGCCCATCATGGACGGCACCTGATAGTTCACGAGGTTGGCGCCGCCGAGGGGCAGGTCGTATTCGGTGTCGAGGATGTTCTCGATGCCGAAATCCACCTTCAGCATCTGCCACTCGTAGGAGGTGCGGAAATTGAGCAGGGCGTAGGCACCGGTTTCCAGCTCGTTGCGCACCTGGCTCACCAGCACCTTGGCGGCCACCATCTGCAGCTCCAGGCTGGTGGTCCAGTTGCCCAGCCGGTTGTCCACCGCCACCGTGCCGTTGAGCGGCATCATGTGGTAGAGGTTCACGCCGTCCGTGCGCTGCCCCTGCACGAAGTTCAGGCTGCCTCGGAAGGCGCCCTGGCCGAAGGTGTCGCTGTCCCACAGGGCCAGCCGGCCGTCCACGTTGACGCCGTAGAGCCATGCGTCGTGGTTGGCGAACTGCAGGTAGACGAAGTTGTCGCGCGTGGTGAGGTTGCCCGGCAGGCTCCTGAGGCAGGCCGTCTGGTCGCAGCGGTCGGCATCGATATAATCCACGACATAGCTGTAGTAGGGCGAAACCTTGAGCTGCCACACCTTCTGCGCGTCGTCATGCCAGTCGGCGGTGAAGGAGAGGGTGTGGGCGGCTTCCGGCTCCAGGTCGATGTTGCCCACATAGCCGTTGCCGTCGCCGAACCAGCCGATCATCTTCATGGCCATGGCGTTGGTGGACCACGCATAGCGCTCGTAGAGGTTGGGCGAGCGTGTCTTGCGGGCGAGGCCCAGCTCGTAGAGGCTGAAGGCGCTCGCCTCGTAGCGCAGCACGGCGGATGCGTCGAAATTGATGTCGGTGCGGGCGTGGCTCTGGTCGTTGAAGGCGGCGGCCTGGGCGCCGTACATCATGGCGTTGTAGCCCTGCACGTCGCCGGTGTTCATCCACACGATGTCGTTGCGCAGGCCGAGCACTGTGGTCCAGCGGTCGGCCAGCTCCTTCTCCCACTCGGCATAGGTGCCGACCCGCAGGCGCTGGCCGTCGTTGATGTTCCAGAAGGTGTCCGGGCCCATCATCATGGAGCCCGCCACCGCCGGCCACCAGTCGTCGAGGCCGTTGTAGAACAGCTCGTTGCCGATGCGCATGAGCGTGTCCTGGCTGAGGCCCACCGTCGCCTTCACCGTGTAGCCGAGATCGGTGGAGCGGGTGTCCATGGGCATGTCGCCGTCCTTGTCGGGCGCGATGAAGCCCATGGTGTGGCGGATGCGGTTGAAGAAGGATGTGGCCTCCAGCTTGCCCCAGTCGAACAGGCCCTCGTAGCGGCCGTTCACGAACAGGCTCTTGTTCTCCACCAGGTCCATATACTGGTTCACGAAGCCCTCGGTGGGGATGAACTGCCCGCCCACCTGCACGGTGAAGAGGTTGTCCTGGAGCTTCTTCGAGATCGAGAGCGCGTGGTTCTGCGTCTCGTACATGGTGGACTTGATGGTGGTGCCATTGCCGGAAGTATAGTCGCTCGCCTTGGCCCAGCCGCCGGTATAAGTCACGCTCGTGTCGGCGTTCGAGACGGTGGCATTGGCATCCACGCCGTAGGAATTGCCGTTGGAGCGGTAGAAGCCGGAGACGGAGCCGGAGACCTGGAGCTTGTCGCCGGGGGTGAACCGCGGCGGGGCAAGGGTCACGTCCACCTTGGCGCCGGTATAGTCGCCGCCGACACTCACCGGCGCGGTGCCGTAGTAGACCTTGGTGGTGGAGATCATCGCCGGGTTCATGAACGACATGGGCGGGTTCATCTCGTTCGGGCAGGCGGGGCTGAAGATCATCCCGTTGATGGCCACCTGCACCCGGTCCGCCCCCATGCCGTTCACCGCCGGCAGGCTGGAGACCCCGCCCGCGCCCCAGGCGGCGCCGCCGGGAATGCCGGCGATGAGGGCGCCTGAATCGCTGGTGAAGAGGGTGGCGGCCGCGGCCTGCGCCCCCGAGATGACGGCGGTGTCCGCCGGCAGGAAGCCGCCGTCGCCGGAGGCGGCGGAGCCGCCCTCGGGCGGGCGCACCACCACCGCGGGCAGCGGGGAGGCATCATCCTGCGGCAGGCCCTGCGCGGCTGCTGGCAGGGCTGCGAGCGGGGAGAGGAGAGCGAGGGCGGGGCTCAGCAGCGCACGCGAAAGGCGCTGCGCGCGGGGCAGGGGAAGGCGTCGTGTCGTCATGGGTTTTCCAGGGTGCGTGCCTTCGCGCCTGTGGGCGTCAGGCTGCGGCTGCGCGTGCCGGCACGGCCCGTCCCGGAGCAGGGCTCCGTGGGTGCTCGTGCCGGTCCCGCGCGGCGGCCGCAGGCGCACCGGTCAGGTTCGGAAGGATGTGTCGAGATGAGGCCGCAGCGGGTGCGGCCCGGCGCGGATCAGGCGAATGCCGGGGGCGCGCGGGGCTGGTGGGGGCGGTGCTGCGGTGCTGCGGCCCGCAGGCCCTCGCGCACCAGCACCCGGTAGTGCAGCTCGATGGCGTAGCGGTCCAGCTCCGGCGTCGCGACCGGCGGCGGCAGCACCGCTGCATCGACGCGGGAGAGGCACAGCGGGCAATGGGCCGCGGCCTTGGCCGGCGCGTCATCGTCCCCGCCGGGCTGGCCGTTGACGCACAATGGCGTGGAGGCGAGGGCGGCCAGCCCTGTGGCGCCGTCCAGCGCACGGCCGGCAAGGCCCGCGCCCAGCGCGCTCATCAGCATGACCTGGAGCACGAGCGCATAGGCGGCGGCCCAGGCCACCCCCTTCCGCCACATGCTGAATTGTGAATGCCGCCCGATCATCTCCCCATCCCCGCTGCTTTGGCTAGCACGGCAGATGACGGGAGGAAACAGGGGCGCGGCCCCGCCTGCCTCCACGAGCGGCGGGACGGGGCGGACGCGGCACCTGTGCACAGCACCGTGCATCCTGGGCGCATCGGCGGCTTGACGCGGGGCCCCGGCTTGGGTGTGCTCTGCGCGAGCACCCGCAATCAGGCGGGTCATGGCAGGGCAGGGCGCGAGCGGGGTGGAAAGCGTTCCGGCATTCAGGCACAGCGCGCCCGTACGGCCCGCCGCGTGGCGGGGCTGGACGGCGCTGGCCCTTGCCTATGCGCTGGTGGTGCAGCTCGTGCTGGCCGGCGCCGCTGCCGCGCTCGCGGCCGGGCCCGCTCTCGCCGGGGGGCCGGGGGTCCCCCTCTGCCGTCCCAGCGCCGGCGTGGGAGGCGCCGCCGATGCCCCCGCGTCGGGCGGCGCGCTGCCGGCCTGCTGCCTCCTCGGTTGCGTCCTGCTCACAGCGATGGGGCCGGTGCCTCCGGCGGAGGTGCCGGCGTTGCCGCAGCGCGCGTTCGCGCGGCTTTCGTGGCTCGGGCCGGTCGAAGAGGGGCAGCCGCCCGCATGGCGTCGCAGCGCCCACCTGGCACGCGCCCCGCCGCGGGCCCCGGCCTGAACCCCTGCCTATTCACGTCTTTCTTCATTCGTGCCAGCGCACCCGTGTGCGCGGCCAGCCGCGCCACCCCGCCAGAGGGGGCGCGCGAGGAGTTCCATCATGTCCAGTCCGTTCCACATCTTCCGCAAGGCTTCCGCCGCCGCAGCGCTCTCGCTCGGCCTGCTGGGGCTCGCGGCTCCGGCGGTGACGGCGCACGAGTACAAGGCCGGCGCCATCGTGATCGACCATCCCTGGGCGCGCGCGACGCCGGGCGGCGCCACTGTCGGCGGCGGTTATGTGGTGCTGAAGAACACGGGCGCGACGCCCGACCGCCTGCTCTCCGCCGCCTCGCCGGTGGCGGGCCGGGTGGAGATCCACGAGATGGCCATGACCAATGGCGTGATGACCATGCGCCCGCTGCCGGATGGCCTCGCCATCCCCGGTGGCGCCACCGTGGCGCTGAAGCCCGGCTCCTACCACATCATGCTCATGCAGCTGAAGCAGCCGTTGAAGGAAGGCGAGATGGTGGACGGCACCCTCACCTTCGAGAAGGCCGGCACCGTGCCGGTGCAGTTCAAGGTGGAGGGCGTGGGCGCCGGCGCCACCGGCCACGAGCACTCCGGCCAGTGAGCTTTCATCCGCGGGGCCGCGCCGGCGGCCCCGCGAACCTCCCGAAAGGCGCGCCCTCGGTGCCTCGCGGCGAAAGCCTCAGCCGCCGAGCTTCTCGTAGGCCATGTGGGTGGTGGGGGCGCCATCGGGGTTGGGCGCGTAGATGCCGAGCATGCGGGCGTGCTCCGGGGCCCAGTAGCGGGCCACGGCGCCGGCCGGCACCTTCACCATGTCGCCGGCGGTGGCCTCCACGGTCTCGCCGTCGCAGGTGACGAGCAGGCGGCCTTCCAGCACGTAGGCGAACTCGTCATGGACGTGGGAATCGGTCCACGCTTCGCCCGTGAGCGCCCATTCCATCATGACGGGCCCGCTCCAGCCTTCCGCGGCGGGCGCGGTGAACCAGCGGGTCTTCGGCCCGTCGTCCCCGACGAGCGGGGCGCGCGCCAGCCTGATCGGTGCCATTGTCGTCGTCTCGCATGCCGGCCAAGAGCCGCAAAGGCAAGCATGCACCACGCCCGAAGTCAAACGATGTGCGGTCATGGCCACGAATATCATTATTATTCGTGTTATTATGTGGAAATTTGCGGCTTCAGCCCGCGTCGCGGTCTCGCAGGGCACCCTGCCATGGCGGCGCCGCGCGTGAATCACCGGGGATCGGCGGCCAAGCCACAAGACAATGCCCATATTTCGTGCCGGTGAGCCTGACATGGGCGCCGGTTTGTGGCATTCATCGCAACATCCGGCCGCGCGGCCCGCGTCACGGCTCCGGAAAGCGTGGTCGATCCATGTCCCTCAAGCGTCAGAACGACATCCTCCAGGTGGTGCGGGCCAAGGGCAGTTATTCCATCGCCGAGCTCGCCTCGCGCCTGTCCGTATCCACCGAAACCATCCGCCGCAACATTCAGCCCCTCATCGAGGACGGCACGCTGCTGCGGTTCCATGGCGGCATCATGATCCCCGAAGTGGCGGAGGAGCCGCCCTTCCAGCGCCGCATGCACGTGAACAACGAGGCCAAGTGGGCGGTGGCCGCCATTGTGCGCGACCATGTGCAGGACGGCGACAGCCTCATCCTCGACAACGGCACCACCTCCGCCTACGTGGCCGATGCCCTCTCGGGCCATTCCCGCCTCACAGTGGTGACGCACTCGGTGCAGATCGCCCACCGGCTCGCCTCGAAGAACGGCAACCGGGTGTTCATGTCGGGCGGCGAGCTGGGCGGGGAGGACGGCTCCGCCATGAGCCCCTCCACCATCGATTTCATCCGCCAGTTCCAGGTGCGCTACGCCTTCATCTCCGTGGGCGGCATCACCCTCGCGGGCGAATTGGGCGACTTCCACCTGTTCGAGGCGGAGTTCGCCCGCGCCGCCATGCAGCAGGCCCAGGAGGCCTGGGTGATCGCCGACCGCACCAAGTTCGGCCGCGAGGCGCCGGTGAAGGTGTGCCAGCTCTCCGCCATCGACGCCATCGTGTCGGATGGCCCGCCGCCGCCGGAATTCGCCTCGCGCTGCCGCGCCGCGGGCGTGCGCATCCTCACGCCGCCGGTGGCCGCCAAGGCCCCGGCTGAGGGCGCCGGGGCCTGAGGCCCGCCGCCTGCGCGCGGCCGGGTGTCTTCTGTGAAGGGCCGTCCCAGCGGGCGGGATGTTGTGTCAGCGATCGCCCGCGCGGGCGAACGGGGAGCGTACGGATGACGGAAACCGTTCTCATCGTCGGTGCCGGCCCGGTGGGCCTTGCCGCGGCGCTGGAGCTGGCGCGCTACAAGGTGCCGGTGCGGCTGGTGGAGCGCAGCCCCGCGCCGGTGGAGACCTCCCGCGCCGTGGTGGTGTGGGCGCGCACGCTGGAGCTGCTCGATCGGGCCGGGGTGAGCGCCGACCTCGTCGCGCGTGGCAACAAGGTCACCTCCGCCCACATCGTCGCCGGCAGGGAGGCGCTGGCGCGCATTGCCCTCGACGGCATCGACACCCCCTATCCCTTCGCGCTCATGCTGCCACAGCGCGAGACCGAGACCGTGCTGGAGCGCCAGCTCGCCGCTTTCGGCGTCGCGCCTGAGCGGGGGGTGGCGCTCGCCGCCTTCCGGCAGGACGGCACGGGCGTGACCGCGAGCCTGCGTCATCCGGACGGCCGCACGGAAAGCGCGCGCTTCTCCTGGCTCGTCGCCTGCGACGGCGCCCACAGCCAGGTGCGCCACGCGCTCGGCCTCGCCTTCGCCGGGAATACTCTGGACAGCGACTGGGCGCTGGGCGATTTCCGGCCGTCCGGTATGCCCTGTCCTGAAAGCGAGATCGCCACCTATTGGCATGCGGAAGGGCCCATCGTGTTTCTTCCGCTGGGCGCCGGCCGCTGCCGCTTCATCGCCGCCCTCGGCCGCTCGCGCGGGGCGCCGCCCATGCCGCCCACGGCGGAGGGCTTCCAGGCGCTCGTGGACCGGCGCGGGCCGGGGGGCATCACCCTGGGCGCGCCGGACTGGACCTCCGCCTTCCGCATCAACGAGCGGCAGGCGGTGCATTATCGCGTGGGGCGGGTGTTCCTGGCGGGAGACGCGGCCCATGTGCACAGCCCGGCCGGCGGGCAGGGCATGAATACAGGCATGCAGGACGCCATCAACCTCGCGTGGAAGCTGGCGCTGGTCTGCCACGGCAGGGGCGCGGCCTCGGCGCTGCTCGACAGCTACGACATCGAGCGCCGGGCAGTGGCCGCGGAGGTGATCGCTGCCTCGGGGCGGCTCACCCAGGTGGCGACGATCTCCAATCCCGTGGGCCGGGAGCTGCGCAACGCGGTGGCCCACTTCATGCTGGGCCTGCCGGCCATCCGCCACGCGGTGGAAAGCCAGATGATGGAGATCTCAACCGGCTATTCCGCGAGCCCGCTGAACGGACCGGCCGGAGGCACGGGCCCGCGGCCTGGGGCCCGCATGCCACCAGTGGCGGGCGAGGAGGCCTATGGTGCCGGGGACACGCCCCGCTTCACCCTGCGGGCGCCCGGGGTGGCCGAGATCCCGGCAGAGATCCACCATCGCGCCCTGCTCGACCCGCACATCCGCCCCCAGGCCGCCGGTCATGGCATCGCGCTGGTGCGGCCGGATGGCTACCTCGCGATGGCGGCGAGCGATGATGACTGGGCCCTGGTGGACGCCCATCTGGACCGTTTGGCGGCCGGCGCGCCCTGACGCCGCCGGTTGGTTCCGATCCTTGACCGGCGGTGTCAGGTCTCGATCACACGCCGCGTGGGCTTCGCTGACCGCCCATGAGCCGGGGGCGCCGCCCCTCTGCATGAGGCTTTCGGCCGCGCCAAGCTGCGGGAACAAGGGCGGGGCGCGCCGCGCCCCGCCTCCGCCCTGGCCGACTCAGCGGCCTGCGTTGATGGCAATGCCTTCGAGGTAGCTGATCTGCGCGAGATCGCCGGGCTGGACCTGCTGCAGGTCGGCCAGCACCTTGGGATCGACCGCGCGCAGGGTCCGCACGCCGCCGTCCGGTCCCTCGAAGGTGACGGTGCCGGCCTGCTTGTTCACGTCCACGAAGATGGTGGTGAGCGTGACCGCGCGGATGCCGAAGCCTTCCGGCCAGCCGGGCAGGCCGTCGTTGATGGCGACCTCGCTCAGCACCTCGCCTGGCGTGCCCTGGCGCGCCTTGCCGAGGCCGGTGACCACGCCGGGCACCACGCGGATGAGCAGTCGCTCGCTGTTGCGGTAGGCGTCGAGGTCGCCCAGGATTGGCGGCGCGACGACAGCCCAGCGCTTGCCGTTGGGCAGCTCCAGCACCACCCGCCGGGTGGCGGGGTCGGCGGAGACGAACCGCGCCTGGTACACGAACACTGGCACGGTGCCCACGCCGTCGATGGTGGCGGTTTCGGTCGCCGTCGGCTGCGGCTGGGCACTGGCGCCACCGGCGCCCAGCAGGACAAGGGCGGACACGGCCGCCGCCAGGACACGAACTTTCATCATAACCCCCCAATGCGGCGCCCCGGCCCCGCCGGTTCGCGCGCCGCCGTGCGATAAAGCCAGATTCCCCTCGGGTGTCACAACCATCCCCTCGCGGCAACCGCCGGGCAGGCTTAAGGCCGTGACAACACGCGGAAACCATTGTCACATGCGCGTATGAAATCTATGGTGAATGTAACGTTCACATTCGGATGCGTGTCCGTGGCACGCGCCGAGGAACGAGCCGGCCGCGCGGGGCATTCGCCACGGTTTGAGACGGCACCAAAAGGGTGGGCGGCCCTCGGGATGGCGGTTTCATCGCCAGCGGCGGCCGGGGGAGGGCGAGGCATGAAGCGCATCGGTGAAACGGAAGCCGGCTTCAACCTGCCGGCCATGGTGGGCCGGGGGTTCGATGCCGCGCGCGAGGTGGCCAAGGAAAGCTTCGCCCGCTGGCCCGGCTTCAAGGCCGTCGACGGCGCCGACAAGCGTCCGCCCCTGTTCGGCCGCGACGCGCCCTTTCCCTTCTTCTTCGAGAAGCCCAAGGCCGAGCTTTCCGGCCGCCCGCCGCTGCCGGCGCCGCAAAAGCTGGTGGCGGACCTGCGCGCCTATTCGGGTATCCGCCACCGCGAGGCGGTGCCGGGCGACGAGACCCTGGTGCTCGGGCGCCTCGGCCCGCTGGAGGTGCGCCTGGCCCGCACCGCGCGCGACGTGCGCCGCGCCCAGCGCCTGCGCTACAAGGTCTTCTACGAGGAAATGTCCGCCGTGCCGGACGCCGCAACCCGCCTCGCGCGGCGCGACATGGACAGCTTCGACGCCATCTGCGACCACCTCCTGGTGCTGGACTACGAGGCCGGCAAGATGGTGCTCGGCCGTCGCAAGCCCAAGGTGGTGGGCACCTACCGCGTGCTCAGGCAGAGCGTGGCCATGCGCCACGGCGGCTTCTACACCCAGGGTGAGTTCAATGTGGCGCCCATCATCGCCGCGCACCCGCATCTCAACTTCCTGGAGCTGGGCCGCTCCTGCGTGCTGAAGTCCTACCGCAACAAGCGCACGGTGGAACTGCTGTGGCACGGGGTGTGGTCCTACGTGCTGCGCAACAAGATCGACGTGATGTTCGGCTGCGCCAGCCTGGAGGGCACCGACCCCGCCGCGCTCGCGCTGCCGCTTTCCTTCCTGCACCACAACGCGCTGGCGCCCGAGGAATGGCGCGCCAGCGCGCTGCCCGGCCGGCGGGTGGAGATGAACCGCATCGCCAAGGCGGATATCTCGCCCAAGGCCGCGCTGCAAAGCCTGCCGCCTCTGGTGAAGGGCTACCTGCGGCTTGGCGGCTTCGTGGGCGACGGCGCGGTGGTGGACCGCCAGTTCGGCACCACCGACGTGATGATCATCCTGCCCGTCTCCATCATCAGCCCGCGCTATGTGGAGCACTTCGGTCCTACTGCAAATCGCCACGCCATCTGATCCGGCGGGGCCGGTGAGGAACGGGTCGGCGTCGCCGCGGTCAGTGGCGAGTGCATGTGACCAGATGCCGGGGGCTGGCGTCCGCTCCGGAAGCAGGGCGGGGTGCTCTGTCCACGGGCTCCGCCTCGGGGGCGTCATGCCTAAGTAACTGGGAGGAACGCCGCCGCGCGCACGCGCGTGGCGGTCGAACCTGTTCTGCGCTCCACTTTGGTTTTCGATCCTCGCGCGAGGATCGCCATCCTCCCTGAACGGCGCAGCTGTGGTCGCTGGCCCGTACACAGTGTCGGTCGTCCCAAAGAGCTGGTGACACCGCCTGCCCCGCAAGGTTCGGGCGCGCACGGTATCCCGCGAGGAGGTGCGTTCCGCCACATGTCCCGGGGGAGGCGCGCCGTTATACTCCCGGCCACATTCTTTCCCGCGCGGCCCGGTATCCGCCGCCCGTAAAATCGCGGTAGGGTGCGGCCTCCAGCCGCCCGGATGCGCCATGATCGAGATCACGCCCCGCCTCGCCATCTCCGAGGATGACATCGAGTTCGCCTTCGTGCGCGCCTCGGGACCGGGCGGCCAGAATGTGAACAAGGTGTCGAGCGCGGTGCAGCTGCGCTTCCACATGGCCCGCTCGCCGGACCTGTCCTATGGCGTGAAGGAGCGGCTTGCCCGCATTGCCGGCCGGCGGCTCACCCAGGAAGGTATTATCGTCATCCAGGCGCAGCGCTTCCGCACCCAGGAGCGCAACCGCGAGGATGCCGTGGAACGGCTGGTGGAGATGATCCGTGCGGCCACGGTGGTGGCGCCGCCCCGCCGGCCCACGCGTCCAACCCTGGGCTCCAAGGAGCGTCGCCTCGCCGCCAAGGAGCGCCGCGGCCAGATCAAGAGCCTGCGCCGCGACAAGCCCCACGCCGATTGACGACCGAACCTCCGACGGTCTGCGACGGGGCGGCGCATTTGGGGGCGGATGGCTCATGTCGAAGGGCGCGCCGTTCGCGTTTCACGCCAAGGCCCCTCGTGCTGTTCTCAAGGCCGGTGGCCGCGCCCGCGCGGGTCTTGGGCAAAACTCCGCCGGAGGCAGCCAGGGATGGGGCTCAGTCTCAGCGCGCCGCTTTCAGCAGGCGGTCGGCGGCAGCACGTGCTTCGCTGGTGACGGTGGCGCCGGCCAGCATGCGGGCGATCTCCTCGCGTCGCAGGGCCGGGGTGAGAGCCGCCACCTTGGTGGTCACCGGCGCCTCGGGCGGGGCCTCGGCCTCGCCGGCCGGGGTTGCATTCTTCGCGATCAGCAGGTGATGGCGCGCCCGCGCGGCCACTTGCGGCGCATGGGTCACGCACAGCACCTGCACCCTTTGCGAGAGACGGGCCAGCCGCTGCCCGATGGCATCGGCCACCGCGCCGCCCACTCCGGTGTCGATCTCGTCGAAGATGAGGGTCGGTGCCGAGCCGCGATCGGCCAGAACCACCTTGAGCGCCAGCAGGAAGCGGGCGAGCTCGCCTCCCGAAGCCACCTTCATCATGGGGCCGGGCCGGCTGCCGGGATTGGTCCGCACCCAGAACTCCACGGCATCATGCCCTTCGGCGCCCGCCGACTGGGGATCATGCGTGACGCGGGTGAGGAATTCGGCCCGCTCCAGCTTGAGTGGCGGCAGCTCCGCCCCCACTGCTGCATCCAGCGCCAGCGCCGCGCCCGCGCGGGCGCGCGAGAGCGCCTCGGCCGCCGCGCGATAGGCGCCTTCCGCTTCCGCCTCCGCCGCATCGAGCCGCGCGAGGCGGGCCTCGGACTGGTCGAGCTGTTCGAGCTGTGCGGAGAAGCGCGCGGCGATCTCCGGCAGGGCATCGGGCGCGGCGGCATATTTGCGGGAGGCGGCGCGCAGGGCGAACAGTCGCTCCTCGATGCGCTCCAGCTCGCGAGGCTCGAAGTTCGCGTCGGCGAGCGCGTTTTCCAGGTGCCCGCGCGCCAACTCCAGGGCGTCGAGCGCCTGGTCTATGGCCTCGACCGCGGGACGGATCAGTTCCTGCGAATCGCCGGCGCGGCGTTCCAGCCGCCGCACGGCCGCCGAGAGGGAGGGAATGGGCGAGCCGCCGCCGCCCACCGCATTCAGCGCCTCGGAAAGGTCGGTGGCGATCTTCTCCGCGCGCATCATGGCGCTGCGCCGCTCGGAAAGGGTGGCTTCCTCTCCGGCCTCCGCGCCGAGTTCGGAAAGCTCCTCCACGGCGTGGCGGATGAAGTCGGCTTCCTTTTCCGCCGCGGCGAGGCGGGTGCGTTCCTCGCGGGCGGCGTCGCGCGCGTCGCGCCAACGGCGCCACAGGCCGCCGAGGGCGGCGACATCGGCGCTGAGCCCGCCGTAGGCGTCGAGCAGGGCGCGATGGGTGGCGGGGTCCACCAGGGCGCGGTCGGCGTGCTGGCCGTGCAGCTCCACGAGGCTTGCGCCGATGAGGCGCAGGGTCTGCACGCTCACGGCGGCGTCGTTCACGGAGGCGCGGGTGCGCCCGTCCGCCATCTGGGTGCGGCGGATGATGAGCTGGTCCTCGTCCGGCAGGTCGGCGGCAGCGAGGACGGCGCGGGCGGGATGCTCGGGCTCGAGGTCGAAGGCGAGGGTCACCTGCCCCTTGGCCTGGCCATGCCGCACCAGCGACCCGTCACCGCGCCCACCCAGGGCGAGGGACACGGAATCGAGCAGAATGGACTTCCCCGCCCCGGTCTCACCGGTGAGGACGGTGAGGCCGTCCGACAGGGTGAGATCGAGCTTCTCGATGAGGACGATGTCCCGGATCGAGAGCGATGCCAGCATGGAGGATCAGCCGAGTCCCATCTTCTTGAACGCCTGGCTGATCCAGGACGCCTTGTTTTCCTGCGGCTCGGTGCCGGTGGACTTCACGAGCTTGTAAGCGTCCTTGTACCACTGGCTGTCGGGGAAATTGTAGCCCAGTACTGCGGCGGCGGTCTGCGCCTCATTCACGATGCCGAGCGCCATGTAGGCCTCGGTGAGGCGAAACAGGGCTTCCTCCACCTGCCGGGTGGTCTGGTATTGTGTCACCACCACCTTGAAGCGGTTGATGGCGCCGGTGTAGTTGCGCTGCTCCAGATAGTAGCGGCCGACCAGCATCTCCTTGCCGGCCAGCTGGTCACGTGCCACCTCGATCTTCTTCTTGGCGGTCGCGGCGTATTCGGTGTTTGGATACTTGCGGATGACCTCTTCCAGGGCATCGAGAGCCTGGCGGGTCTTGCGCTGGTCGCGGGTGATGTCCGGGATGTTCTCGTAGAGCGAGGAGGCCACCAGATATTGCGCATAGGCGGCATCTTGCGAGCCGGGATACAGCGAGACATAGCGCTTTCCGGAGGCGATGGCCTCGTCGTACTTGCCGGCCTCGAAATAACCGTAGGTGGTCATGAGGAGCGACTTGCGCGCCCATTCCGAATAGGGGTGCGTGCGGTCCACGTCCTCGAAGCGCTTGGCGGCCCGCTCCGGCTCCTGCTTGCGCAGCAGGGTGAGGCCCTCGTTGTAGATCTTCTCGGCCGGCTCGTCGGGCGGGATCACGTCGTCCTTGTCGCTGGCGCAGGCGGAGAGCAGCGAGCCGCCCACCAGCACCAGGGCGAGGCCGAAAGCCCGGCCCTTGCCCTTGACGATCGCGCGCACGCGCTGTGCCGTGTCGATGAAAGTCATCACGATCAGGTTCCGTCCCGCGCCGGATGGCGCCGCTTTTCTAGAACATTCCCGCCGGTCGATGAACCGGCAAAATGCACCAGGCCTCATTGCTCAAGCGCCTGCGTCGCCGCACCGCCTTCGCGCGAACGGGCGCCATGCCTCCCGAGCGCGCCTTTTAGCAGGATCCCGGCCTGACGAAAGGGAGGGCGCCCGGCCGTCCACTTCCGTCCCGCCGGCAGCCGCTCCGATCCATCGGCGGCTGCAGGTGGCGCCGCGCCGTGTTCACGTTTGCGGTATCGGTCCTTTCGGTCCGCATTGTGGCGAAGCAGCGCGCATGCCGTCATGGGCGCGCGCTGTTGCGGCGCGGCAACGGGCGCCCTCAATAGCTCACCGCCGCGAGATAGAGCCCGCACGCCGGCGCCATGGGGCCACAGCGGGTGCGGTCGGCGGCCTTCAGCGCCGCTTCCAGGTCATCCGCGCTCCAGCGGCCCTCGCCCACCCGCATCAGAGAGCCCACCATGGAGCGCACCTGATGGTGCAGGAAGGACCGCGCGGACGTGACCACGCGGATCTCGTCGCCCGTCCGCGCCACGTCGAGCTGGTCCAGGGTTTTCAGCGGGGAGGCCGCCTGGCATTCGGCGGCGCGGAAGGTGGAGAAATCGTGCCTGCCGAGCAGCCGCTGCGCCGCCGCGTGCATGGCCTCGGCATCGAGCTTCTGGGGAATGCGCCACGCCCGGTCGCGGTCGAGCGCGAGATCGGGGCGGCGGTTCACGATGCGATAGAGATAGTGCCGCTTCGTGGCCGAGAAGCGGGCGTCGAATGCCTCCGCCACCTGCTCGGCGTGGAGCACGGCCACCGGGTGCGGGCGCAGCTGCGCGGTCATGGCGTCGCGCACGGTGTCGGTGCGCCATTCGCGCGTGAGGTCCACATGAGCGACCTGGCCGGTGGCGTGCACGCCGGCATCGGTGCGGCCGGCACCGGAAACCTGCACCTTCTCACCGGTGAAGCGCTCGAACGCCTGGGCCAGCACCCCCTGCACGGTCGGCAGGTCCGCCTGGATCTGCCAGCCGGCGAACGGGGTGCCGTCATATTCGATGGTGAGCTTGTAGCGGGGCATGAAGGGCTGATGGACCGGCGCTCAGGCGAGCCGTTCGCCGGGGGGCACCGCGTTCCCACGCAGGAAGGCGTCTGCCGCCACGGGCTGTTTGCCCGCCTTCTGGAGCTCGATGAGCCGCACGGCGCCGTCCCCGCAGGCGACGGCGAGGTGTTCGTCCACCACCTCACCCGGCGCGCCTGCGCCCTCGGCCAGGGTGGAGCGCAGCACCTTCACCCGCGCTTCCGGCTCGCCCAGAGGGAACCAGGCACCGGGGAAGGGTGAGAGGCCGCGGATGCGGTCGTGCACTTCCTGCGCCGGCCGCGACCAGTCGATGCGCGTCTCGGCCTTCTCGATCTTGGCAGCGTAGGCGACGCCCTCCTCCGGCTGGGGGGTAAACGCGAGGCCGCCCCGCTCCAGGGCGGAGAGCGCCCGGCCCATGAGGTCGGCGCCCACCAGCATCATGCGGTCGTGCAGCTCGCCGGCGGTCATGTCGGGGCCGATGGCAATGCGCTCCACCACGCCCACCGGCCCGGTGTCGAGCCCCGCCTCCATCTTCATGACGGCGACGCCGGTTTCTCTGTCGCCGGCCATGATGGCGCGCTGGATGGGCGCCGCGCCGCGCCAGCGCGGCAGCAGCGAGCCGTGGAGGTTGAGGCAGCCGAGGCGCGGCGCCTCCAAAATGGCGGGCGGCAGGATCATGCCGTAGGCCACCACCACCGCCACGTCCGCCCCGTGGGCGCGGAAGGTTTCAGCCGCCTCTTCGGTGCGCAGGGTCTTGGGGGTGAGCACGGGCAGGCCGAAGCGCTCGGCCACCTTGTGCACGGGCGAGGGGGTGAGATCGAGGCCGCGCCGGCCGGCCGGGGCCGGCGCGCGGGTGTAGACCGCCGCCACCTCGTGGCCGCGCCCGACGATCTCGGTGAGCGTTGGCACGGCGAAATCCGGCGTGCCCATGAAGACGATGCGCATGGGAGTGTCCGCGCGGCCTTGTCAGCCGGCGATTTCGCGCCGCGCGGCCTTGGTGAATTTCTTCATCACCCGGTCCCGCTTCAGCTTGGAGATATGATCGATGAACAGTACGCCGTTGAGGTGGTCGATCTCGTGCTGCACGCAGGTGGCGAACAGGCCGTCCGCCTCCACCTCGCGCACCGTGCCTTCAACGTCCTGGAAGCGCACCGCCACCCGCGCCGGCCGCTCCACCTCCTCGTAATATTCGGGGATGGACAGGCAGCCCTCGCTGTACACGGAAACTTCTTCCGAAGAGGCGATGATTTCGGGATTGATGAGCGCGACTGGATTCTTCGGCTCGCCGTCGCGCGCGACGTCGATTGTGATGACCCGCCTCTGCACTCCCACCTGGATGGCCGCGAGGCCGATGCCCGGTGCGTCGTACATCGTGTCGAACATGTCCTCGACCAGCTTCCTGGTCTCGGAATCGATCTTGCCCACGGGCTCCGAGATGGTCCGCAGCTTGCTGTCGGGAATGATGAGGATGGGTCGCGTGGTCATTCCAGGGAAATAAGCGATGCTGCGGCCGCGGTCAATATGTTCATACTTTGTTCCGCATCCGAATCGAGCTATGGACCCTTATGTCCGATGTGTTGTTCATCCTTGCCGGTCATCCGGTCTCCGCGGGAGAGGCGCTCGCCGTCGCGCTTGCGACGCTGCTGGCGCTGCTCGCCGTGGCGGCCGCCGGCCTGTGGCGGGTGGGGGAGCGGCGCGCCACGCGTGCGGCGGAGGAAGCGCTGAGGGCCCAGGAGTTCGACCGCCGCATGCGGGACCTCGCCCGCATCCAGCACGAGACGGCGGGCCGGGTGCAGAGCCTGGCGGAGGTGCTCTCCCAGCGCCAGAGCGAGCTTGCCCGCGCGGTGGCGGAGCGGCTCGACGCCAGCAGCCACCGCATCGGCGAGAGCATGAGCGCTTCCGCTCGCGCCACCCACGAGAGTCTGACCCGCATCGCCGAGCGCCTTGTGATGGTGGAAAAGGCGGAGCGTAGCCTCTCCGATCTCTCGGCCCAGGTGGTGTCCCTGCGCGATACCCTCGCCAACAAGCAGGCCCGCGGCGCCTTCGGCCAGGCCCGCATGGAGGCTCTCGTCTCCGATGGGCTGCCGCGGGATTCCTTCGCCTTCCAGTACACGCTCTCCAATGGTCGCCGGCCCGATTGCGTCATCTTCCTGCCCGGCGACGCGCGCCCGCTGGTGATCGACGCGAAATTCCCCCTGGAATCGGTGACGGCATTCCGCGAGGCGCCCTCGGCGGAGGCGCGCAAGGCCGTCGCGGTGCGGCTCAAGGCCGATCTCATGAAGCATGTGAACGACGTGGCCGAGCGCTACCTGCTGCCGGGCGAGACCCAGGACATCGCCCTCATCTTCGTGCCTTCCGAATCGGTCTACGGCGAGATCCAGGAGCATTTCGACTCTGTGGTGCAGGCGGCGTTCCGGGCGCGGGTGGTGCTGGTCTCGCCGTCGCTGTTGATGCTCGCGGTTCAGTTGGTTCAGGCGATCTCGAAGGATGCGCGGATGCGCGCGGAGGCGGATCGGATCCGGGCGGAAGTGGGGGCGCTGGTCGAGGATGTGGGGCGGCTGCGGGAGCGGGTGGGAGAGCTTTCGCGGCATTTCGGCCAGGTGAACGACGACGTGGCGAAGGTGCTGGTGTCGTCGGAGAAGATCGCGCGGCGCGGGCAGCGGCTGGAGCAGCTGGAGTTTGGCGCTGCTTCGTCC
>NZ_JBAFWH010000024.1:0-33342 GCF_043195015.1 Xanthobacter sediminis
GGGCGAAGCCTTGGCCTCGAGACGGTCGGGGCTGACCGTTCGCTTGTCTGTCGCGGCGCCCAGAAACGCGGTCTTGCGATCCTGCATGTTCTGCGCGGACCCGGCATCGACGGGCGGCGTGGGTGTCGGACCGCCCTGCGTCGCCGTCGCCGGTGGAGCAACGAGGCCGACCGGCTGCGGCTGCTGGTTGGTCTGGGCGAACAGGCGACTCACGCGCGCTGCCTCGGTTTCCTGAGCCAGCCGCTGCGCCGCGGGATCGGGCGTGGTTGCCGAAGCGCTGGTATTTGGCGCGGCGCCGGCATTGAGGATGGGCTTGCCGAGGTCGCCCGGGAGTGGCGGCCCGAGCTGCGGCGCTTGGCGTGGAAGGCTGGTATAGTCTTTCGGCAGCCCGGCCAGACCCTCGGCCGAGGGCCGGCTTTGGGTGCTGAGCAACTCCTGCCCCGTCTGCGACTTGTTCCGGTTCTGAAGGGCGTAGCCGAGAGCGCCCGCGACCGCGAGGGCCGACACGGCGCCGAGCGTGATCAGCGCCTTGCGCGAGAGGCGCGTGACGCGCGGCCGTTCGCCCCGGAGCCGCAAATCGGGCGGCACGACAGGCGTCGGCGTCGGCGCTTGTTCTTCCGGTTCGTCCGTCATGACCGTGGCCTTCCATCGGTGCGCACGATGCGGACGCGACGCTCACTGTCTTTGTCGCCGAGACGAAGTTCGGCCGCGGCGAACAGGCGGTCGACGATGTAGTAGTTGGCGCGAACGCGATAGTTCACCAGCTCGGAGCCGCCGGCCGGACCGATGACGAAGAGCGGCGGCATTTCGCCCTGGCGGATGCCGGACGGGAATTCGATATAGACCTTCTGGCCGTCGTCGAAGGCGCGCAGCGGCCGCCAAGCAGGATTGTCACCCTCGATCGCATAGCGGAAGTTGATCGCGGCGAGGTCGACGCCGGTGGCGATCGGCGCGGCTGTTTCGGCCGCCGCGTTCTGCTGGCGCAACGCGATGAGCTGGTCTTCGGGATATTGCCAGGAGACCGACGCCATATAGGTCTTCTCGGTCGAGCGCAGCTCCAGGAGATAGGTCCGCCGATCGGTGTTGATGATGAGGTTCGTCATCAGGTCCGGCCGGGTCGGCTTGACCAGGATGTGGACCTTCTTGGTCGGACCCGCGCCGCTTTCCGTGTCGCCGATGATCCAGCGCACGGTGTCGCCGGCGGCGACCGGCCCCGTGCCGACGAGCTGTTCGCCCTCCTGCAGGGCGATGTCGGTGATCTCGCCGGGCGCCGTATAGGCCTGATAGAGCGCACCCGCCGAGTAGGGATAGACCTGCACGGCGTTGATGAAGCCGTCGCGCACGGGCTGCACGCGGGCGGCAGCATTCGCGCGATTGACGCGCACCTCTGGATCGGGCGATTGCGGCGGCTCCTTCCCGCCGGCAAGGGGCTTCAACTGCCCGGGCAGCGGCAAGGGCTTCGGCAGCTCGACGATCTTGACCGGCGCCGGGGGATCGACGGTGAGCTTCGCGGGCACGGCGGTATCGTAGTTGATGTCGGGCGGAATGAACTTGTGGGCGCAGCCGCCGAGCGCCGTCACCGACAGCAGCAGAGCTGCGAAGCCGGATTTACGGAAAGGCGCAAAGCCGCCCTTCTGGCTCGGTTGAGAGACGGAAAGACATGAAGCCGGACCGCCGGCTTCCATGGAAATCGGCGGGGTCATTGTCCCAGCTCCTTCGACCAGTTGATGGCAGTGACGTAGATGCCGAGCGGGTTCTTGCGGAGCACGTCGGCGGAGGTTGGCGGCTGGATCGCGACGGTGAGGATCGCGGTCCAGCGTGAGGTCTCGGCGAGCGCGCCGTCCTGATAGCGGTGCTCGACCCACTCGACTCGGAAGCTGGACGGCGATGCGCGGATCACGCTCGAGACGTCGATGGCGATCTGCTGGTGGCCGAGCTTGGCGAAGGGATCGTTGGCGCGGGCGTAGTCGCCCAGCGCCTGCGAACCCGAGGTGGTGGTGAAGTCGTAGGCCTGCAGCCAGTTCTGCCGCACGATGATCGGATCGGCTGGTAGCGAGCGGACCATCTCGATGAAGTGGGCGAGATACCAGGCGATCTCCGGATCGCTCGGGGCATAGTCGGCCGTGGCCGGCGCGACAGCCTGCGCTTGGCCGAGCTTGTCGACCTGCACCACCCAGGGGACGATGCTCCCATGGGTGGACTGCCAGACCAGGCCACCGGCCAGACCCATCGAGAGCGCGAGCGAGCCGAAGGCCATCAGCCGCCAGTTCTTCGCCTGCACCCGGGCCGAACCAATTCGCTCATCCCAAGCTTGGGCGGCGCGCTGGTAGGGGGTCTCGGGTTCGGGGGTACGGCCGTAGCGGACCGTGGATCGGCGAAAGAGCGCCATTGTCTATTCTCCCGAAAGATCGACGGAATGGCCGCCACCGTGGCTGTCACCGGACCTGAGGACGTGCGCTGCGGTGGTCGCGCCCTGATGGATCGATTGATTGCGTCGCATCCGCTGCGCCCAAGCGGGAGGACTGGATCCGCTCGAACTCGGCGCAGGGGCGGCCGCCTCGCCGCCGCCGACCGTTCCTTTCGTCGAGGAGCCGCCCGTGGCCGCGAAACTGGACCTTGCGCCGGCGGCGAAGTTGTCCCGCATCGAGCCTGCGGCCTGAGCCGCCGCACGCCGCATCGGCGCTGAGGCCGCGGCCGCCGCGGCCCGACCGACACCGCCGAGACCAGCGGCCATGCCCGACGCGCCGGACCGGCCGGCGGAGGCCAGGCTGTAGGCGGAAGAGGCGCCACCGGCCATGGCCGCACCACCACGGGCCGCGGCCGCCGTCCCCGACGCAGCCGCCATCGCTCCTCTTCCAGCCAGGCCAAGCGCGCCAGCGCCGGCCATGGCGGCGCCGGCGACGGCAAGGCCGGTGCCGACGGCAGCGCCTGCGCCGAGTTGCGGCGCACCGGAGACGAGACCCGTGGCGATGCCGGGCCCAAAGATGCCGAGGCCCAGCATGGCCAGCGCCGCGAGCACGACGGACAGCGCCTGCTCGATGGTCGGCTGGCCGCCGGCATAGGTCTGGGTGAACTGCGAGAAGAGGCCGGTGCCGATGCCGACGATGACGGCCAGCACCATGACCTTCACGCCGGAAGCGACGATGTTGCCGAGCACCTTCTCGGCGAGGAAGGCGGTCTTGTTGAAGAGGGCGAAGGGGATGAGGATGAAGCCAGCGAGCGTCGTCAGCTTGAACTCGATCAGCGTGACGAAGAGCTGTACCGCCAGGATGAAGAAGGCGATCAGCACCAAGAGCCACGACACCATCAGCACCGCGATCTGCACGAAGTTCGCGAAAAAGCTGGTGAAGCCCATCATCTGGCTTGCCGCGTCGAGCAGCGGCTGGCCGGCGTCCAGACCGACCTGTGCGAGATGGCCGGGCTGAAGAAAGGTGGCGGTCGAGATCGTCGAACCGCCCGCCTTCAGGCCGAGGCCCGCGAAGCTGTTGAATACGATGGAGGAGAGATTGTTGAAGTTGGTGATGATGAAGGCGAAGAAGCCGATGTAGAGCGTCTTCTTCACCAGGCGCTGGAGGATGTCCTCGTCGGCGCCCCAGGCCCAGAACAGGCCGGCCAGGGTGATGTCGATGACGATCAACGTCGAGGAAAGATAGGCGACCTCGCCTTTGATCAGGCCGAAGCCGGAGTCGATGTAGGTCGTGAACGTGTTGAGGAAGGTGTCGATGACGCCGACGTTGTTCATCGCTCATCTCCCGAAGAGGGGGTGGCCGGCGCGACAGCATCTGGGGGCGATGGCGGCAGCGGCCGCGCCGGCCTGCCGAAGAAGCGCCGGCGGCTCTCCTCCCAGACCGCCTCGCAACGCGCATCCACGGCATCCTTGGGACCGAGCGCGCTGCACCGGCGCAGCTCGGCCGTAAGGTCATCGGTGGCTGGAGCGGTGACGGTCGGAGGAGGTTCAGCGACCGGCGCCGTGGGACGCCGGTTGATCGCCGCAAGAGTCGCGACGAAGCACGCGACCAGAGCGACGATCGCGGCAGCGCGGAAGATCTCCGATCGGCCCAGCATCGCCGCGCCTCAGTTGCCGGAGAACATGGTGACGTTGCCGGGCTGGTAGCCGCTGCGCGTCGAGAAGGTCTTGTAGTTCTGCTGGCCTTGCGCTTCGGCAGCGGCGACGCGCGCCTGCTCCAGCGCGTCGGCACGGCCTTTCGCCGACAGCACTGCGACGACGTCGGAGAGCTGCTGGGATTGCAGGGCCAAAAGCTGGTTGCCGGCTTGCGCCGCTTGGAGCGCGCCGGTCGCATTCTGGCTGGCCGACACGAGCGAGGTCATGGCGCTGGAATTGGTCGGGATATTGCCGACCACGCCCGCCTGAACCTTCAGGCTGTCCTCGAAGGCCGCGACCGAATTTTGCCAGCGCTGCTGAGCATTGGCGACCATCGCTGTGGTCGAGCCCGTGCCCGCTGCGCTGCCATAGCTGGTCGAATAAGCCTGCTCGATCCGCTGGACGTTGAAGGCGATGTTTTGCGCTTGGCCGAGCAGCGACTGGGTCTGTGCGATCGACGACTGAAGCTGGGTCAGCGCCGACATCGGCAGGTTGGCGAGATTGCGCGCCTGGTTGACCAGGCTCGTCGCCTGATTGGTCAACATCTGAATCTGGTTGTTGATCTGCTGCAGCTCGCGCGCCGCCGTCAGCACGTTCTGGCTGAAGTTGGTCGGGTCGTAGACGATCCATTGCGCCGAGGCCGGCGGCACGGCGACGGCCAGGGACAGCACGACGGCGCTTGCCGCCGCCAGATGGCGCAGCTTGATCATGATGACGTCTCCAGGTTGGTCAGCTCGGGGATGAGATCGGCGGCCCAGAGAAGCTCGCGATCGGCGAGCCAGGTGGGCGTGAAAGCCTCACGGCCGCTCTCGGCGATGACGCGCTCGATTGCGGCGTGGTCTTGCTTGGAGGACGCGGCGCAGAACGCCAGCGCGATCGGCCCGAGCCCCAGCTCGAAGAGGCGATTGCCGCGGCGGGATTGGCAGTAGTAGTCGCGTTTCGGCGTCGCCCGCGCGAGGATCTCGATCTGGCGATCGTTGAGGCCGAAGCGCCGGTAGATCGCCGTGATCTGTGGCTCGATCGCGCGTTCGTTCGGCAGGAAGATGCGTGTCGGGCAGCTCTCGACGATGGCGGGGGCGATGTTGCTGCCGTCGATGTCCGAGAGCGATTGCGTGGCGAAGACGACGGAGGCGTTCTTCTTACGCAACGTCTTCAGCCATTCGCGAAGCTGTTGCGCGAAGGCCGGATCGTCGAGGACCAGCCAGCCTTCGTCGATGATCAGCAGCGTCGGTCGGCCGTCGAGGCGGCCCTCGATGCGATGGAACAGATAGGTCAGCACGGCGGGCGCAGCGCCGGCGCCGATGAGGCCCTCGGTTTCAAAGGCCTGCACTGTGGCTGTGCCGAGCTGCTCGCTCTCGGCATCGAGCAGCCGCCCCGATGGTCCGCCGACGCAATAGGGCTGGAGTGCCTGCTTCAGCGCCGTCGATTGCAACAGGACGGCCAGGCCAGTGATCGTGCGCTCGCCCACTGGGGACGACGCGAGCGACGTCAGCGCCGACCAGACATGCTCCTTCGCGGTCGGATCGATCGTGACGCCTTCCTTGGCAAGGATGGCCGTCACCCATTCCGCCGCCCAGGCGCGCTCGGCCGGATCGTCGATTCGCGCCAGCGGTTGCAGCGAGACCGAATGCTCCGACCCGGCCGACAAGCTACCGCCGAGGTCGTGCCAGTCGCCGCCCATCGCGAGCGCTGCGGTGCGGATCGAGCCGCCGAAGTCGAAGGCGAAAATCTGGTTGTTCCGGTAGCGGCGGAACTGCATTGCCATCAGGGCCAGCAGCACGGACTTGCCCGCGCCGGTCGGGCCGACGATCAGCGTATGGCCGACGTCGCCGACATGGAGGCTCAGCCGGAACGGCGTTGACCCCTCGGTCTTGCCGAAGAGCAGCGGCGGCGCCTGGAAATGCTCGTCGCGTGCCGGCCCGGCCCAGACCGCTGAAAGCGGGATCATGTGGGCGAGATTCAGCGTCGAGACCGGCGGCTGGCGGACGTTGGCGTAGGCATGGCCGGGGACGGAGCCGAGCCAGGCCTCGAGCGCGTTCACCCCTTCCGGCATGCAGGTGAAATCGCGGCCCTGGATCACTTTCTCGATGAGGCGCAGCTTCTCCGCCGCGAGGCCGGCGTCTTCGTCCCAGACGGTGACAGTGGCGGTGACATAGGCCTGGCCCACGTCGTCGGAGCCCAGCTCCTGGAGCGCCAGGTCCGCGTCGGCCGCCTTGTTGGCCGCATCGCTATCGACCAGCGTCGAGGCCTCGTTGGTCATCACCTCTTTGACGATGGCGGCGATCGACTTGCGCTTGGCGAACCATTGCCGCCGGATCTTGGTCAGCAGCTTCACCGCCTCGGTCTTGTCGAGGAGGATCGCGCGGGTGGACCAGCGATACGGGAAAGCCAGCCGGTTCAGTTCGTCGAGGATGCCGGGGTGGGTCGTGGTCGGGAATCCGACCACGGTCAGGGTCCGCAGGTGATGCGAGCCGAGACGCGGCTCGAGGCCGCCGGCCAGCGGCTCGTCAGCGAGCAGCGCATCGAGGTGCATCGGCGTCTCGGGGACGCGCACGCGCTGCTGCCGTGTTGAGATCGTCGAGTGCAGATAAGTCAGCGTGTCGCCGTCATCGAGCCAATCGACCTCGGGCATGAACCCTTCGACCAGTTGCAGGACGCGGTTGGTCCGATCGACGAAGCCGTGCAGCAGCTCCCAGGGATCGACACCTGTCTGCGACCGGCCTTCATAGAGCCAGCCTTCCACCCGTGAGGCGTCCTCGGCCGGCGGGAGCCAGACGAAGGTCAGGAAATAGCGGCTCTCGAAGTGGGCGCCGTTCGGCCGGCGATCGCCCCACTGGGGCGACCGCTCATCGGCCTCACCCTCGAAGGCGGCCTGCCGTTCCAGATCGACGAGAGCGGACGCCGCATCCGGAAATGTGCTCTTCGGATAATAGGTCGCCGGTATCCGCTGCGCCTCGACGAAGATCGCCCAGCCGGAGCCGAGCCGACGCAGCGCGTTGTTCAGCCGTGCGGTGACGCCTACCAGCTCGGCCGGCGTCGCGCTGTCGAGGTCCGGTCCGCGAAAACGGGCGGTGCGCTGGAACGAGCCGTCCTTGTTGAGAACGACGCCCGCCTCGACGAGCGCGGCCCAGGGCAGGAAGTCGGCGAGGCCGGCAGGGCGATGGCGGTATTCGACAAGGTTCAGCATGGCGGCCTCAGACCCCCAGATGTGCGGGGTAGCGAAGGTGCCGGCGCACCACGTCGACGAATTGCGGGTCGCGTTTCGCCGCCCAGACGGCGGCGGCATGGCCAACTGCCCAGATGAGCGCGCCGGGGATCCAAAGACGCAGGCCGAGTGCGATCGCCGCCGCCAACGTGCCGTTGGCGATCGCCACGGTCCGTGGCGCGCCGCCCATCAGGATCGGGTCGGTGAGCGCGCGGTGCACCGGCGCGAAAAAGCCGGGCACGTCCGGATCGACGACCGCGGCCATCAGATCAGCGCTCCGCCGGAGAAACTGAAGAACGAGAGGAAGAAGCTCGACGCAGCGAAAGCGATGCTCAGACCAAAGACGATCTGGATCAGGCGTCGGAAGCCGCCCGACGTGTCGCCGAAGGCGAGCGTCAGCCCGGTCACGGTGATGATGATGACCGAGATGATCTTGGCGACCGGGCCCTGCACCGACTCCAGGATCGAGTTGAGCGGTGTCTCCCACGGCATCGAAGAGCCGGAGGCATAGGCGGCGGGCGCGAAAGCCAGTGTGAGCGTGGTCAGCGTGACCAGCCGGGCGAGGCGGCGGTGGGAATGGCGCGCGACGGCGAGAACACGGTTCATGAGGGATCTCCGAAGGACAAGGGGTCGCCGCCCGCCCCGGCGGACTGGAGGCGGTAATCGCCGGTGGCGGGATCAAGGCCGGCGACGAGAGCGAGTTCGGAGAGGCGGCGCTCTGAGCCGCGGCCGCGCAGCACCGCGACGAGATCGATGGTCTCGGCAATCAGCGCCTTGGGGACGGTGACGACGGCTTCCTGGATGAGCTGTTCGAGGCGACGGATCGCGCCAAGCGCGGTGCCGGCGTGGATGGTGCCGATCCCGCCGGGGTGGCCGGTGCCCCAGGCCTTGAGTAGGTCCAGCGCTTCAGCGCCGCGGACTTCGCCGATCGGGATGCGGTCGGGCCGAAGGCGCAGCGAAGAGCGGACAAGGTCCGACAGCGAAGCGACGCCATCCTTGGTTCGCATCGCGACCAGATTGGGCGCGCGGCATTGCAGCTCGCGCGTGTCCTCGATCAGCACCACGCGGTCGCTCGTGCCGGCGATCTCGGCCAGGAGCGCGTTGGTGAGCGTCGTTTTGCCCGTGCCGGTACCGCCAGCGACGAGGATGTTCTTGCGCGACGCGACGGCCCCACGCAGCAGCGCCGCTTGACCAGCGGTCATGGTGCCAGCGTTGACATAGTCGTCGAGGGTGAAGACGGCGACGGCGGGCTTGCGGATGGCGAAGGCCGGCGCCGTGACGACGGGCGGCAGCAGCCCCTCGAACCGCTCTCCCGTCTCGGGCAGCTCGGCCGAGACACGCGGGCGCTCCGCGTGAACCTCGGCACCGACATGGTGCGCGACAAGGCGCACGATCCGCTCGCCATCGGCGGCCGATAGAGTCCGGCCGCTATCCTCGAGGCCGCCGGAGAGCCGATCGATCCAGAGCCGGCCGTCGGGATTGAGCATCACCTCGACGATCGACGGGTCTTCGAGAAAGGCGGCGATGGCCGGACCGAGCGCGGTGCGCAGCATGCGCGCACCGCGTGAGAAGGCCTCGGAATGGAGCGGAGCAGCCGCCACGATCGTCCCCATCATTGGCCAGTCGCGATACGCGATTGGCGATGGGGATGATTAGAAGAGGCAAGAAATGGGACGGATCAACAAGTATTCAGATGGTGTAGAAGGTCAGCGTAGTCGAGAGAAAAAATACTTGCTAGAACGAAAATCATGTTTGTCCCGAGTGCCGTGGCCGATGCGGCTCGCTGCTGAAGGCTGGCCCTTTCCAGGCTAGGCGCGAATCCTCCCGCCGCTGTGCTCGGTCCGAATTGCTCCCCGCCGCGAGGGGTGACAACGATCGCTGCCGCTTGCAGCGAATTCTGGGTAAAATGAAATCGTCGGCCCGATGTAGTCGGTCGCGATGCAATGACGAGGTTGAAAAAGAGCTTTGCCACCCGCCGGAAATCAATATCTGGAAGCACGCTTCCCATGGGTGCCCGAGCACGGGTACGTCCTGTCGGTAACGCCCGAGCGGCTGAAGGAACTTGAGGATGATCTTTCGGCTCAAAGCACATGCAGCCAAGCGGTTCCCAAAATCCCTGCGGCAATGCGTCGACGCTGGATGTTGTGTTTCATCAGCGTCAAGAAAGGTTATCTGACCCATGTAGCTCGCAGCGTCGTTTACTACCCTGCGGAGTCTGGGAGGGACAAGCTCGATATCTGGAACGTCACGCCGTTTGCAAAGCCCGTTCGGATCACGGCCTTAAAGGCGAAAATTGAGGGCCGGCAAGCATGGCGGGCGAAGCAGGCGCTGAACGGCGGTCATATTTCACCAACTGCGTTTGCGATGGTGATGGATGCTCTGCGGCGCATCGATGGCGGAGCCTCGATCGCTGCGGAGGGCCTGATCGATCGTCGGCCCGCGCCACCGGAACCGACTCCTACCCGAGCCAAGGAAAATTGGGCGTACCAGCGAGACGCCGTAATCACCTCCCTCGAGATCGCCCGAATCCCAAAGGAGCAATTCAAAGCCTCTGCCCAGCTTGATGAGGGGGCACCTGCAGACCTCGCCTCAATCTTTGACGGGGATGACGATGTGACCTCGATGGAGGACTTGGTCATACTTCAAGACCTGGACGAGGCAAACGAAGATTGGCAATTCGTCAAGCGTCAGCGTTATCCTGCCAAGCTGTTTACGAACGGCGACACAAAACTCACAATAATTCTTGCGAACAAACTCCCGTTGGAAAGGCAACTGGGCGTCGATCTCATCTACGTCAACGAAACAATAAAATCAGTCGTCTTCGTTCAATATAAGATGTTCAGCGGCGTAGATGGCGAAGGCGGCTATCGGCCCGACAATCAGCTCAGCGAAGAGATATCTCGCATGGATGCTGCCGCAGTGAAACTCTCTACGGTTGCGGCAGACGAAAGTTGCGATGGCTATCGCTTCGCTCCAGACCCATTCTTTCTAAAATTCTGCAGTAAGCTTCTGTCTCACGAAGCTACGGGGCATGTACCAGGTATCTATGTTCCCCTCGGTTATTGGAAACGACTGGTGCAAACACCTCTCGTCAAAGGCAAGAAGGGTGGCACAGTCGTCTACGCAGGGACCTTTGGTCGGCGGCATTTCACTCCGACGCACTTCATCGACATGGTCGGCCGGGGCTGGATTGGAACTTCGGCTCTACAAACAGAGATACTTGCACCATATTTGAGGGCTGCCTTGCAGGGCGATAAGGGGCTCGTTCTCGCTGTCCAATCGGCCAGCTCTGATCATTCAGACACCGATGACGAGAGTGAAGTAGATCGAGACCCACTTCGTCGAACTGTTTCGCCGCCTAAGCCCCGATATCCGGGCAGGAAAGCAAAAGTCATTCAAATCTGAGGCGCCTATAGAATGATAGACAATGCTCTCGACGAAATCGCACTCGACGATATTGAAAAGCTCGTTTTCTATCGGCGCAGCGAGGGCGTTACGCTCGACTTCAAGGAGGCGTTTCCAAGCGCCGATCACAAAGGCACGCGCGACTTTCTGGCCGATGTGACAGCATTCGCCAACACAGACGGAGGCGATATTGTCATTGGGGTGCGGGAGGATGGCAACGGGACAGCCGCGGAGCTCGTTGGAATCGACGCCGCAGGGCTCGACGAAGCCTTGCGGCGGATCGATGATCAGCTTCGGAACTGCATCGATCCCAGGATCCCGTTCTTTCGGGTTCGGACGATTTCACTGGTCAATGGCAAGGCCGTGCTTGTCATGCGAGTGGGCGCGAGTCTGATCGCGCCGCATCGGGTAGTCTTCGACAAGAGCAGTCGATTCTATCGACGCGGCAATCGGAGCAACTACGAGATGAGCACGGCAGAGCTGCGCCAATCTTTCGCTGCATCCAACGACCTCCCACATCGCATTCGCGATCTGCACCGTAAAGCGGTTGAGGCGATCGGCGGTAAGGATATGCCTTGCCGAGTTCAGGACGGTCCTACCGCCGTCTTGACTGTCGCACCGCTTTCGGTCCTACGCGAGCAGCGCGACGTCGATTTTACGCGAGAGGTCGCTGTGCTGCCGACGCGCCACACGAGTAACATCAGCATGGTGATTGGGCTGGACGGCGTGGTTGTCCACTCGCCGATCGACGCGCAGACTAGGGCCGTCAGGACGTGGTCCGTCAACCACCGCCTCGGATATCTCGACTTCGCCTGGAGCGTTGGACACGTCAGCGAGGGACAGAAACTCGTCTGGCCGAAATACTTCGTACCGGAGTTGAAAGGCATCGTGCCCTTCTCCATCACACGGCTGAGAAGCCTCGGAATCGAAGGGCCTTGGATCGCGATGCTGACGTTCAGCGGCGTCAGGGACTACCGCATCGTTGCTGGCGACGGCTATGTGACCGACGCGGCGTGGCAAGATCCCGCCTATCTTGGCGAGATTATCGACGACGTGATGGCACCAGAGACTCTGCGACCATTCACCGAGGGTTTCTGGCGATTGTTTGGTGTCGACCAGCCACCAGCGTCGCAGATCTGACCCCGTCAGGATTGGGTTCCGTCCGTATCTTCGGGAATCTCCTGTCTCAGTTTGGGGCCCTCGCTCAGCCGACGGCCAAGTGTGGCGACGAAATTATCGTAGCGCGCCCCGGCCTGCGCTCGCGCGGCCTTGGCCGCCGGTTCGGGAAGCGGCGGCGTCGTGTTGAGCCAGAAGCGGATGAACAGCGCCAGCGTCTCGACACCGATGCCAACGTCGCGCTCGAGCCGCGCCAGGCGGCGGTCCTGCTGGTCGAGCCGTTTGGCGATCGCTGCTTCCTTCCGCTCGTCCGCGTCCGGCGACAGGAACGACGCGATCGCGGCTTCGGCGATCAGCGACATCGAACGCTCCCGGCGTGCGGCATAGGCCGACAAGGCCTCCATGACATCCGGATCGAGATAGACGGAGAGCTGGGCTTTCTTCTTTGTCGTGACCATGCGCGCCTCACATGCCGAGATCGTCGCCGGGGTCGAGCGAGGCCTGCCGCGCGAGACCCTGCATGAGATCGTTCATGCGACCGATCCGCGGCACCTCCTCCTCCATGTCGTCGGGTTGGTCGAGCGCGAACTCATTTTCGATCGGCGCCTGCTTCTCGACCGTTCCTTGGCTAAGCTCCGGCTGCTTCCGGCGATCGGCGTTCTTCGGATCTTCGTCGTCGGCGTCCTCGCCATCGCTCGCAACCGGAGCCGGCGGGCGCGGCGGCAACGGGCGCGAACTCCAATCGTCGGGGCGTCCGTCTTTTGGTTGCAGTGGCACGGGCGGCGCCGCGACGCGTTCCTGAAACCGTCCGTCCTCGTAGTAGCGCGCCTTCTTCGCGCGGATCGGGTGGACTCCCGACACCATGACGATCTCGTCGGTGGGCGGGAGCTGCATGACCTCGCCGGGCGTCAGCAGCGGGCGGGCGGTCTCCGAGCGCGAGACCATGAGATGGCCGAGCCAGGGCGACAGCCGGCTGCCGGCGTAATTCTTCATCGCCTTCATCTCGGTCGCTGTGCCGAGCGCGTCGCTCACCCGCTTGGCTGTCCGTTCGTCATTGGTGGCGAAGCTTACCCGCACATGGCAGTTGTCGAGGATCGAGTTGTTGGGGCCGTAGGCCTTCTCGATCTGGTTTAGCGACTGCGCGATCAGGAAGCTCTTGATGCCGTAGCCTGCCATGAAGGCGAGCGCGGACTCGAAGAAGTCGAGGCGACCGAGCGCCGGGAATTCGTCGAGCATCAGGAGGAGCCGGCGTCGCCCGGCCTTGGCCTGCAGATCCTCTGTCAGCCGCCGGCCGACTTGGTTGAGGATCAGGCGGATCAGCGGCTTGGTCCGGTTGATGTCGGATGGCGGCACGACGAGGTAGAGCGTCGTCGGCCGCTCGCCGGCGACGATATCACCGATCCGCCAGTCGCAGCGCCGCGTCACCTCGGCGACCACGGGATCGCGATAGAGGCCGAGAAACGACATCGCCGTGCTCAGGACGCCCGATCGTTCGTTGCCGGACTTGTTCAGCAGCTCGCGCGCGGCGGAGGCGACAACCGGGTGGATACCGGCGTCGCCGAGATGCGGTGTCCGCATCATGGCGGAAAGCGTCGATTCGATTGGCCGCTTCGGGTCGGATAGGAACGACGCGACGCCGGCGAGCGTCTTGTCTTCCTCGGCGTAAAGAACGTGCAGGATGGCGCCGACCAGTAGCGCGTGGCTGGTTTTCTCCCAGTGGTTCCGCTTCTCCAGACTGCCTTCGGGGTCGACCAGGATGTCGGCAATGTTCTGGACGTCGCGAACCTCCCACTCGCCGCGGCGGACCTCGAGCAGCGGATTGTAGGCCGACGACTTCGCGTTGGTCGGATCGAACAGCAGCACCCGACCGTGCTGGGCGCGGAAGCCAGCGGTGAGCTGCCAGTTCTCGCCCTTGATGTCGTGGACGATCGCCGAACCTGGCCAGGTCAGCAGCGACGGAATGACGAGGCCCACGCCCTTGCCGCTCCGGGTCGGCGCGAAGCACAGCACATGCTCGGGGCCGTCGTGGCGGAGATAGCTGCGTTGATAGCGGCCGAGCACGACGCCATCGGGACCGAGCAGGCCGGCCTCCTCGATTTCTTGTTGTTGGGCCCAGCGCGCGGAGCCATAGGTCTCGGCGTTCTTCGCTTCACGCGCGCGCCAGACCGACATGCCGATGGCGACGGCCGCGGCAATGATCCCTCCCGATGACGCGATGTAGGCGCCTTCGATAAAGATGGATGGCGCATAGGCGTCGTAGGCGAACCACCACCAGAAAAATGCCGGCGGCAGGTAGAAGGGGAAGTGCAGAATCTCGAACCAGGGCCGTCCGAGTTCGGGCTGAAAGCCGAGCCGCCAGGCGGTCCATTCCGTCGCGGTCCAGATCGTCAAGAGGACGATCCCGAAGACGGTAACGACCTGGCCCCATAGAATCTTCGTCGCCGACATGCCGGCCGTCCTTTCGTGAGATCGATGATGGGAGGGGGCGCTCACAGGCCGAGTCCCCGATTGCGGCCGAAGCCCCAATCGACGCCGCCATCATCGCGGGCGACACCGGAGACGTGGCGGCCGAGCTGTTTCTCGAGCGATGGGGTCCAGGGCACGAGCTGAAAGCCGAGGCCGTCGTCGATCATGGCGAACCGGCCGGAGGCGAGCGCGAAGCGCTGACGGTATGATCCGGCGACGTACTCGCCGGAGGCGACCTGGTTGAAGGTCTGGCCCGTCTCGGCCGCAAGCCGCTCGCCCAAGGCTTCGACTTCCCGACGGCGGAGCGTGCCGATCAGGCCCTGGGAGAAGGTGATGCCCCGCGCCTGTCGCTCGGCCAGCCCCTGCTCGATGAGCTGGTCGGCCCGCCGCTCCAGCGCATCGCGGACCTCGGCGCCGAAGCCAGTCTGGCTAAGGTCGACCGGATCACGCGAGACCGCTTGGCGGTCGAGCCAAGTCGCGCCGCTGGCCGTCACCTGATCCTCGATGGCGATGTCCGACCGCACGGCGAGCGCGACGCGGCGACGCCCTTGTGCGTCGTCGAACTTCCTCAGCTCGACGATCGAACCGGGCGTGCTGTCGCCGGTGGCGTCGAGGTCGGGGAATTTGATGTGGTGGGTGCGGCCGTCGACGCCGTCGATGACGGCATAGGCGGTGCCTTTCAACTCGTCGTCGAGGCCTCGATCGACCAGCCGGCCGATGACGGGCACGTCGAGGCTCTCGCCGGCGAGCACATAGCTCCCGGCCGCGCGCTCGATACCGTGCTCTCGCAAGCCGCGATGAATCCGCTTGATGATGTCGCCGCGCTCGCCGAGTTCGCGGAGCGTGGTCTCGGCCGCCTCGTCCATCGTCCACTGGCCGGCCCCGATCTGATGGGCGAGACCGAGGCTCTCCAGATGCCGCAGGCGGCCGACCTTCAGTGAATGGAACGCGTCCGGCTCCTGGCCCGGAGAGGGCGCAACGTCGATAACGCCATGTCGGCCGCCGTCACGGATGAGCTGCCGGTCGAGCTGGGTCCAGCGCTCGGCCTCGACCTGACGCTCGAGCGCCTGGTGGATCTCGAGATCGCTACGCAACCCCAGCTCCCGAGTGACCAGGTCCTGGGCGCGGGCGCGCATCCCTTCCTTGATGTAGTCGCGGGAGATGACGAGGTCCTGGCCGTCCTCGGCGACGCCGCGCACGATGATGTGGACGTGCGGGTGCTGCGTGTTCCAGTGATCGACGGCGACCCAATCGAGCTTGGCACCGAGGTCCTTCTCCATCTGGCCGACCAGCTCGCGAGCATAACCCTTGAGGTCGGCCAATTCGGCTGCGTCCTCGGGCGAGACGATGAAGCGGAAGTGATGGCGATCCTTCGCGGACCGCTCGGTGAAGGCCTGGGGGTCGGCGTCCTCGGTTTCGGGGCCGAACAGCCGCGCCTTCTCCCCGTCCCGGGTGACGCCCTCGCGCCGGAGGTAGCCGAGATGAGCGCCGAGCGGCGCGGAGCGCGCGGTGTGGCGGACGACGCGCGCCTTGACCGTCACCAGGCGCGAGCGGCCGGTGAGCAGATGGTTCGCCCGGACGGCGGCGACACGGCCGCGGCCGAAGGTCGAGCGGCTGGAGCTTCTGAGCAGACCTTGCCGCGATACGCCGCCGCCGGCGCGCTGAGCGGCGGCGAGCGCCTGGGCAATGAAGGGCTTGGCCCGCTGACTGCGCGAAGAGCGGATACGGCCTGGCCGGGGCTGGAAGTCGTTCTCCTCAGCCATTGCCGGCCCCCACAAGGTGCGAAAAGATGAGGATAGGCAAGGCATTGACGACGCCGTGCACCTTGCGCGCCGGGGCCGCACATTGCCGGATCAGAGAAAAACCTAAGCAAAAACAACCGACCGACCTAGCCGCACCTTGCGGCCTTTTATCTGGCCCTCTGTCGGTCGGTTCCCGCACGCCTCCCCTGTCCGCCCTTCCTCCTTCCCGGAAGGACGCTGCGCCGCGCCAGCCTGCGAAATCGCATCCGAGAGCCTCGAAGAAGCTTATCGAGACCCCGAACAATGTCGCGCCGCCAAGGAAGACGCATGCGGGCCGAAGCAAGAGCGCGGCGTGATTGCAGGGGAGCAACACCGTCATGGCTTTGGTCCCGCTGCTGCAACTGAGACGAACAGACCCGTGGATTGCGGCGCGATGGCGGAGAGATCGCGCACCGCGAGGACGGCCGGCGTGTCGCTCGGCGGCTGCTTGGCCGACATGCGATCAGAGGGTTGAGCGCTTGCCGGCCGCGCAATGAACAGCGGCGCCCCCGTCCAGGACGACGGGTCGGAGGCCGCCGCGAGGACAGGCCCATCGATCGCGCCGTCCCCGACAAAAGGGATGAGCGTGGCGACGTAAGCGACGGTCTCGGGCGGTAGGGGCCGATGCCGATCACGATAGTCTTCGTATCGCCCAGGCCCCGCATTGTATGCCGCGAGGAAGCCCGGCGATCCGTAGCGGTCGTGCATTTCGCGCAAGAAGGCCGCGCCCGCCAGGATGTTGTCGTGCGCATCGAACGGATCGCGACCAAGGCCGTACCGAGCGCGCAGCGCCGCCCAGGTGTCGGGCATGAGCTGCATCAACCCGATTGCCCCCTTGGGCGAGATCGCGCGCCGATCGCCGCGGCTCTCGACTCGCATGATCGCCCGTATCCAGGCCGCCGGAATGCCGAAGCGCTGGGCCGCTTCCGCGATTAGACCGGCATAGGGATCGCTCGCCGCGTGCAGCTCGATCCGAGCGGTCTGGGCGTGAGCGACGACGGTGGGCATGCCGAACGCCATCGTCCCGACGAGCATGATGAGAGCGGCTCGCATGCGCTCAATCCCGCTGGCCGCGCTTGGGTGGGCGGTTCCAGTTCAGCACCCACGCAGACTTGTCGTTGCCGGACTGAAAGAGATTGGCGCGGATCGGCTGATGCAGCGCCGGGTCATCGATGACGAGCGAGACGTATTCGCCCGCCTTCTCGCCGGTGCGTTTCCAGCCCGCGCCGATTTCCGGGCCGTCGACATCGCCAAGGTGGACCCGAAAGTCGGGCGCATTCTCGGCATCGGAAGATTCGGCCGGAACGAGGGAAAGGTCGTGGGTGAAGAAGAGCGTCTGAATGCGTCCGGTGAAGCCGGATTTATCGCAGGTGAAGTGACCGATCTGCGCCATGGGAACCTCCTCTAGTTGGCGGGTTAGGAAACAGGTCAATCGGTGGCGGCGCGCCAGACGAGAAGCGGCCGTCGTCGCCCTCGTCGGTCCACAACGGGACCGCGCGCGCGACGATCGAAGCGTCGGGGAACGGACCGAAATAGCGGCCATCCAGGCTATCCGGGACGGTGGGGTTCATGAGGAAGACCTCGCCCGGCCGCAGCACGCTGCAGCCGCTCCAGCGCGGCAATGGACGGCCCAGGTGATCGCGATCATGGGCGACGCCGACCTCGACATGATCGACGGTGACGACGTCGCCGTCCCGGCACACGATCTGTCCGGGCAGCGCCATGACGTGCTTGAGCAGCGGCACGCCCTTGGGCAGGAAGCCGCCATCCGCGAGGTAGCTCGCAATCGGCTCGGGCGGCCGCACGACGACGAGTTCGAGCGTGCGGAGCGTGCCAACGGCATGCAGCGCATAGAGCCCGGTCGGGGTGCTCGCCGTGGCGTTCCAGATCAGCCGTGGCGCCGGGTGGAAGAACGCGAGGGCGCCGATACCGAGCATCGCGAAGTACGTCGTCATGACGTAGCCGAAGCGGGTCATGGCGCGACGCTCCGGCGCTTGAGCCAGGCGGCATGTTGCTCGCGCGTGTAGGCGCGCGGCTCATGCCCTGCAGCGAGGCGGTTGTGGAGGTGACGCCAGTATTCCGGCGCGGCGTCAGCGGGATCGATGTCGAGCGCTTCGACCGCATCGATCGCCTGCAACACGCGCTCGACCTTCGGCCAGCCATCGACGCGCAGCAGGATTTCGCCGCCGGGGCGCACGAAGGGCAGAGTCTGGTAGCGGACGCCGGGCTCGACCGCGCGCACGATGTCCATGCGCGAGACGACCGTGCCGAAGTCGTTCGACGCCCAACGCACGAAGGCGAAGATGCTGCCGGGCTTGAAGCTGGAGACGCTGCGGCGGCGATCGAGGATCTTCTCCTCGGCGCGCCGGCCGAAGCGCAGCCAGTGCTCGATTGTCTTCTCGATCCAGGTCAGCTCGACATGGGTCAGTGCGACGGTGCGCCGATGCGACGGCGGCACGACGCGCGGCGCTAATGGCGCGTTGTCGTTCATGAGGACTCTCCGGGATCGTCGGGAAATTCGCGGGAGAGAAGGTCGCGGAGCATGTCGGCGACGGTGACGCCGCGCCGGAAGGCGGCGACCTTGATGCGGCCGCGGAGCGCCGGCGTGACGTCGATCGTCAGTCGTGCGCTGAAGGCGGAGGTGTCATCCGACCGTCTGCCGTTCGCTTCGGGAGCCTTGATCCAGCTCTCGGCGTCGCCGGGTCGGGATGCGAAGCCGCGTTTTGTGGACCGTTCGCTCATGGCGCGATCCTCGCGACCTCGGCGGCCATCGCGGCGATCTCGCGCGCTGTAGCGCCCTGCTCAGCCAGCTCGAAGACCAGGCGGCCCGATTGCGCGGCTTCGGCGAAGACCACACGCTGGCCGATGGTGCTGGCAAGCACCGGCGGATCGTGATCGGCCAAGGTCTCGGCCGTCTCGCGGGCGATGACGGTGCGGGCTGGTAGAAGTTCCGCCGCTGGACCGCCTGAAGGACGTCGGCGATCCGATGAAGCTCATTGTCCTTCGGCGCATGATCGCGAATCGCACGCGTTGCGCCGGCCGCGTGGCTGTAGCGCCCCTCGAAGCAAGCGCCATCGCCCTGACTCCAGAAGCCCGAGAACCAGATGCAGGGCTTTTGCCGGGTGCCGCCGCCGTACAGGCGCACCGGCGCCGTCTTGAGGTCCACGCCGAGGATGGCGCAGATCCGCTCAAAATCGTCATAGACGAACTCGAACCAGTCCTGGTCGAGGCCGACCTGCCGATACCAGGCGCGGGCTTTGTCCTTCGCGTCGTCGGAAAGTTCGTCCAGGCGATAGACGGTGGTTTCGATGATCTCAGGCATCGGGATCGCCTCCGTCGAGAGCGACGGCGAGCCATTCATTGGTACTGACCCAGCCGATTGACTTGTGGGCGCCGAGATCAATGACATGCGCGCCACCGCCGAAGGCGTCCAGGCGTGGACGCGAGCAGGTGTTGGCGTACTCGAACCCCCAAAGGCCTTTGAGGTCGAATTGCTCCGCGCAGAGCAGGACGAATTCGATCACACGCTCGGGGTCGCCCGAGCAGTCGTCGTGAATCCAAAGCTCCGTTCCGCCTTCGCTCTGGATGGAAAGGTCGAAGCCATCCGAGGGGCGAAGGCCATCTTCGTCCTCTGGCGCGTTGGCGAATAGGTCGAGGGCGCGGACAGCGTTTTCGGGCGTGCCGACATCGAGAAGGCACGAGAAATGGGTGAAATAGTCGGCCATGGCAGTCTCCGTAAAAGCGAAAGCCCGGCGCGGGGCCGGGCTTCGGGTGGGTTTGCGTGTCTTTGGGATCAGGCGGCGGGCGGACCGTGGATACGGTCGTCGTCGAACTCGACATCCTCGATGACGGGCTCATGACCGTCCGGATCGATCCGGTCGATGTAGGCGATGACGCCCTCGCGCCGTTCGTCAGTGTCGATGTGCTCGGGATAGGCGATGGACTCCATCGCGATCCTTGCCGCGGTCTTCGCCTTCTCGATGACTTCGGTGTCGGTCGCGGCTTCGAGCGGCACGCTGTCGAAGGCGCGTAGCCAGAAGGCAATCTTGACGATGTATTCGGTCACGATCTGCCGCCCTCACTGCTGGGTTCGTCGGCTTCGACGCTATGTGGCGCCACGGCTGCGAACGGATCGACCAGCTTATGGATCGGCTGCGCGCGTCCCATCCAGGGTTCGGGCCGGATGCAGCGCACCCAGTCGGCGAAGCTCGGGATGAAGCCGAGATCCTCAACGACGTGCTGTTCGCCGATCAGGCGCACAGGCACGACGCGGCCGGTCGAGATGGTGATCGTCGGACCGAAAAAGCGCTCGAGCATGAAGATGCCTTCGGCGTGATGCCGCAGCGCCCGGTGGCGGAAGTCGGCGGTGATCGCCTTCGACTCGTCGAACCATTGGTGCAGTGGCAGATAGTCTTCAGCAGTCCCGCCCCATTTCCTGACTGAAGAGAGGGCATGATGATAGCAATGTCCCATGACGGCCTCCTCAGAAGATGTGGGTGTGGTTTTCGGAGGAGGTGTAGCGCTCGTTGTAGTCGAGCGTGATCGCGCCTTCCGCAACATCGAAGATGACGTCGCCGTAAGCGCCGTCGTTGTTCTCCCAGCCGCAATGGGTCTTTTCGAGAACGCCATAGACCAGGCTCTCGACGGCTGCGGCGACGCTGACGGACGAACGCTTCGGTTCGGCCTGGTCCCAGACGGCCTCGGCGATTTCGATGGCTGTGCTAGGCATGGTGACGGGATCGTCTCCGGCCTGAGCTTCCACATTCTCGATCTGGCCGGAGTCGCCATAGCCATCGAAGCTAACGATGACGCGGGTGACGCCGGCGAGCGCCAGTGCGTTGAGCAGCGCAGCCTTGTTGAGTGCGAACAACTCGGCATTGAGCTTGGCTTGAGCCGCGGCCTTCATCTCCCATTCGGAAAGCGGAGCCTGGAGCTCGGACGTGGTGTCGGATGTGCTGGTCATGGTGGTCTCCTGAAACAAAAGCGCCCGGCGCGGTGGCCGGGCTGTCGGATTGGTTGAGGGGAAAGGATGCGCGGGACGGCCGAAACCGCCCCGCGCGATCGGGTTACTCAGCCGCGATCGTCTGCGGCTCATCTTCTGCTTGCTCGGAAGGCTCGTCCTCGTCTTCGGCAAGGAATTCCGGCAGCGCCTCGCCCTCGCCTTCGTCGCCGACGTGGTCGGTCGACGGCGCATCGTCATCGACGGTGCGCAGCGGTTCAGGCAGCCAGAAGCTGTCGGCGAGAAGCCGCTCGGCTTCCTTGGCCATGTCGCCCTTCTTCAGATGGTCGATAAGCTGGGCGGCGCGCTCGCCTGCGCCTTCGCGAACCGCTTCGAGGATGCGGCGCTTCGGCACGCGGCCGAGATAGTTCTCGACGGTCGGACGCCATCCGGCCTCCACCATGTCGAGACCGACGGCCCGGGCGATGCGGTTGGCCTCGCCGATGCGCTGCTCGACACCGTGGGACGAAATGCCGGCGCCGTAGCGGTCGGCCTTCTCGTAGAGCGCGTTGACCCCGAACGAGGCGCAATGCGCGAAGAGGGCGGCCTGGTCGTCGCCGGTCAGGGTGGTGAGCCAGTCCCAGAGATCGGCTCGATCCTTCGGCAGCCGCTCCTCCCAGCTTTTGTGGCGTTCGGAGATCGCCTTGGCCGTCGGCGTATCCTTCAGACCCTGCGCCTGGATCGGGAAGGTGACGCTGCGAACGGCGACCTCCATGGCGCTGCCCGATGCGAAGTAGCGCGAGAAGACATCCAGGCAGAACTTGTGCAGAACCGCCTGGAACGCGACCGACGGCGTGGTCGCGAGCTTGTCGCGCAGCGCCAGCGTCCGTTCCGCCGTCAGCTCGGTCACAAGCCGGTCCGGCAGCGGCTTCACCACGTCGTCGTCGTCGTCCTCCGGTTCGGAAGCCTGGCCGCCGATGGTGATGACCGCGCGCTGGATCACCGGCGCGCCGGGTTCCACGCCGTTCGGGCTTGCCGCGCCGGTTTCATCATCGCCTTCCTGTCCGGGCTCCACGATCGGCGCCTCATCCTCAAGCCGGACGTAGCCACGGTCGACCGACAGAGCACCTTCGGAATCGATGCTGACGAAGACGCCGGCACGAGCGATGTCGGCGGGGTCGAAAGTGACGGGACGATCGTCGAAGGCGGCGAGCGCCGTTTCGATTTCGCCGAGCCGTTCGTCCACCTCGTCGGGTAGTTCGTCTGCACCGTCATACTCGGCTTCGAGCTTGTCGTGTTCGGCGTTGAGCGCGTCGATCGTCGCCTGCTCCCCGGGCGAAAGGTCGGCGGCAACTCCCTCCAACGCACGGAGCCCGCGCGTGTGGCCATAGGGGAAGTCGACCGCGACCTCGATCCACTTCCAGCCTTCGGCCGCGATCTTCTCAGCCTCGGTCTTCAGCTTCTCAGCGAAGAGGCCGTCGAGCAGCGCCACGTCCTCGAGCCAGCCGCCGTCGTCGGACTGGAACAGGTCGCGCAGCACCGCGCCACCGGCCGCCTCGTAGGCATCAAGCCCGACGAACACTGCCCGGCGGTCCGAGGCACGCACCGTCTTCTCCGTCAGCATGCGGCGGATCTGATAGGGCTCTTTCTGCCAGGAGCCGGAGATCGCCTGCCAGACCTGTTCCTGGCGGGCGTGGTCGGAGGTGACGGTGAACGCCATCAACTGCTCCAGCGACATGCCGTCCTCGGCGTAGACGTCGAGCAGGGTCGGTGAGACGGACGCCAGGCGCAGGCGCTGCTTCACGACGTTCACTCCGACAAAGAATGCCGCGGCGATGTCCTCCTCGGAGCGGCCTTTCTCGCGCAGGGCCTGGAAGGCGCGGAACTGGTCGAGGGGGTGCAGCGGCGCGCGCTGGATGTTCTCGGCAAGCGAATCGTCCTCGCCGAGGATGTCGGTCGCCGGATCGCGGACCACGCACGGCACCGGCGCGGTCTTCGCCAGCCGCTTCTGCTTCACCAGCAGCTCGAGCGCCCGGTAGCGGCGGCCGCCGGCCGGAATTTCGAACATGCCGGTCTCGGCGCCCGCAGCATCGAGGACCGGCCGGACGTTGAGGCTCTGAAGCAGCGTGCGCCGGGCGATGTCCTCGGCCAGCTCCTCGATCGAGACGCCGGCCTTCACACGCCGGACGTTCGACTGGCTCAGCACCAGCTTGTTGAAGGGAATGTCGCGCGAGGACGACAGGGTGATCTTCTGAACGGCAGTGGCCATCGGGATGTACTCCGCGACGGGCGCCGAGAGCCTCTCTCTCGGACCTGAACCCATCATGAAGAGCGGCGCAGCCCTCTTCCTCTCGGAGGACCGCGCCGCAAAGCCGACGAGCCGGAAAGACGTAAACGCGGGAGTGCGCCTTCCCGGCTTCCAGGGATCTCAACTCCGCATAAGCCGTGCATTCGGATGGTTGTGAGCGGGAAGAGCGCGAGCTTCACGCAGCCCGCGCTGGAGCTTTAGCAGCGTTATCCGCGTCGGGCAGGAAGCCGAGGAGCCAGTCGGCCGCTTTGCTGGCCTGAGAGGCGGCACGGACGACGGCGCGATTGTCCTCGCGTAGCACTTCAAGCCAAGAGCCGATGTAATCGGCGTGCCGGACGGTCGGCACGATGCCGAGCGAGGCGCAACAGAAGGCGGCGTTCATCTCCGCCACCAGTTCCTCGAACGCATATTTCTTGGTGCCGAACGTGCCGGTGAGGTCGCGACCGAGACGGGAGGGGTGGCCGCTGGCGTGCCCCAACTCGTGCAGAGCAGTGCGATGCCAGTTGATCGGTTCGAAATAGGCCTGCGGTGGCGGGACCATCACGAAGTCGGGCCCCGGCGCGTAGAAGGCGCGGTTGCCGCCGATGCGAAAATCGACGCCCGTCGCTGCGATCAGCGCCTCGACCCGGGGTTCGATCAGATCCGGCGGCGGGGGCGGCGCCACGGCAGCCATCTCCTGCGGCAGGTTCTCGCACTGAGCGGCGTTGAAGACGGTAAACCGCTTCAGGAACGGGATCGCGGCGGCTTCGTCGCCCGTCTCACGCGCTCGGCGCTTCTCGTCTTCGGGCGTGAAGCGGTCGGCATAGACCACGGTGGTGCCATGCTCGCCTTTGCGCACATTGCCGCCAAGCCCGAGTGCTTGGCGGAAGGTGAGCCAGCTCTGAGCAGGGAATCCGTGCTCGATCACCGCGCCCCAGAGGATCAGAACATTGATCCCCGAATATTGCCGGCCGGTGGCGGCGTTCTTCGGCATGGCGAGCGGCGCCTTCGCCGTCGCCGTACCCCAGGGCTGGACCCAGGGCAGTCGGCCCGCCTCCAGCTCGGCGATGATCTTTCCGGTGATTTCGTCATAGAGGCTCGCCCGGTCCTGGCCGGGGAGCACCGAAGTGGTCTTTTTGAACATCGCGGATCTCCGCGACGGGCGCCGGAAGCCTCTCTCCCAGCCCTCAACCCGTCACGGCAAACCCGGTCCGCACTCTCACTCTAAAGGGGGCGTTGCGGGGGGCTCCCCGCTGAAGGGGGGGTGTCGGTGACAGCGACGCCGACCAGGGGGAAGACTTTCCCCTCCGAGCCTTCCATATTGCGGCCTATATACTTCCGATTAGCGGACCATTGACTCCCAATCAGCCGAGGCCGATAGTTCCATTCTTCCGGATTCGGAGACGACATGTTCGAGCGGTTTGTGGAGCGACGGGCAGAGGAAGCCCTTTCTGATACGCCGGTGGTCCTGATCGTAGGCCCACGCCGCGCCGGCAAGACCACGCTTGTCCGAAAAATGGGAGAGGCCGGGCGGACCTATATCACGCTCGACGACCAAACGGTCCTTGAAGCCGCCCAATCCGACCCTGCCGGCTTCATCCGCAGCCTCGACCGGGCCATCATCGACGAAATCCAGCGCGCCCCCGACCTGCTGCTGGCCATCAAGAAGACCGTCGACGAGGACTATCGGCCGGGTCGCTTCCTGCTGACCGGCTCGGCGAATGTCCTGACTTTGCCGCGAGTCGCCGACAGCCTGGCCGGTCGGATGGAGACCATCCAGATGCTGCCGCTCGCAAGGGCGGAGATCGAAGGCCGGACGCCAACTTTCCTGGAGCATCTCTTCGAAGGAAAGCTCCAGAGCCAGCGGGGAGCAATCCTTGGCGACGATCTTACCCGGCTTGTCCTGCTCGGCGGTTTCCCCGAAGCGATCAGTCGAGACAGCGAGCGTCGGCGGCAGGACTGGGCCAGATCCTATCTCACGTCGGTGCTGACGCGCGATCTGCGGGATATCGCTGACGTCGAGAAACTGACGGAACTTCCGAAATTCGTCAGGCTGCTGGCCGAGCACTCCGGCCAGTTGGTCAATTATTCGCAGTTCGGGGCCGGCATCAACGTCAGCCACAAGACGGGGCAGCGTTATGTCGGGCTGCTTGAGCAGGTGTTCCTGATCGCGACGGTGCAACCGTGGTATACCAATGCCCTGAAGCGGATCGTCAAGACGCCGAAGCTGCACTTCCTCGATTCCGGCCTGCTTGCCACTGTGCGCGGTCTGTCCTTCGACAGAGTCAAGGCGGATCGCGGGACGTTCGGCGCGCTGCTCGAAAGCTTCGTGTTCGCGGAGGTTCTGAAGCTGATGACGGCCTCGGACCTGCGCCTGACGCCGCACCATTTTCGGGATCGGGACGGGCGCGAAGTGGACATCGTGCTGGAACGCGACGACGGGATGATCGCAGGCATCGAAGTCAAGGCGAGCGCGACGGTTAAGGCCGGTGATTTCGGGGGTCTGCGGGCCTTGGCCGAAGCGTGCGGAGATCGCTTTGCCTTTGGCGTCGTCCTCTACGACAGCGCAGATGTCGTACCGTTCGGCGACAGGCTAGCGGCGGCGCCGTTGTCGAGTCTTTGGAATGGAGCGCTGCGGACGGACACTGCGGAAAAATCAAGATAGCCGCCGGGAAAGGGGGAAACGATGCTCAGCAGAGGGTCAGAATGGCGGAGATGGGAACCGCATATCCACGCGCCAGGCACGGTCATGAACAATCAGTTCAGCGGCCCGAACGCTTGGGGCGATTATCTGACCGCGCTTGAGCAGGCCAAGCCGGTCATCGAGGCAATCGCGGTCACGGACTACTACGTGACTGATACCTACGAGGAGGTGTTGCGGCACAAGGCGGCCGGGCGTTTGCCCAGCGCCAAGCTGGTCTTTCCCAATGTGGAACTCCGGCTCGACGTGGCGACGGCAAAGGGGGGCTTTGTCAATCTCCACCTGTTCGTCAGCCCGGAGGATCCGCAGCATCTCGACGAGCTGCGGCGTCTGCTCTCGCGGCTGCATTTCAATGTCATGCAAGATCGTTTCGATTGCACACGGGCCGATCTCATCCGGCTCGGCAAGAAGGCCGATCCCAACATAGCGGACGAGCGGGCCGCACTGGCCTATGGGGCCAACCAGTTCAAGGTCAATTTCCAGCAGCTCCGCGAGGTCTTCTCCGAAAGCGGATGGGCGAAGAAGAACATCCTGATCGCGGTGGCCGGCGGCGCGACGGACGGCACGTCCGGCGTGCGGGAGGCCGCAGATCAGACAATCCGACGCGAGATCGAGGGCTTCGCCCATGTGATCTTCGCGGGCAGCCCTGCGCAGCGCGAGTTCTGGTTGGGTCAGAAAGACCTCGGGCCCGACGAAATCCGCGCGCGTTATGGCGGGCTGAAACCCTGTCTGCACGGGAGCGACGCGCACAAGCTCGACGACGTGGCATCGCCATTCGGAAATCGCTTCTCGTGGATCAAGGGCGGGCTTGAATTCGATGCGCTCCGCCAAGCGTGCATCGATCCCGATGGGCGCGCCTATGTCGGCGAGCAGCCGCCGCGCTCGGCCATGCCGTCGCAGGTCATCTCGCACGTCCAGATCGGCGATGCAGATTGGGCTACCACGCCTGACATCCCCCTCAATCATGGTCTCGTCGCCATCATCGGCGCGCGCGGCTCAGGCAAGACGGCCCTAGCCGATGTGATCGCAGCGGGAAGCGACGCGATCTCGCCTTCCGGCTGGGAAGCCGACGAGAACATCAGTCCATCATTCCTGGCTCGGGCGCGCGGGCTGATGGGCAACGCAACCGCGACGCTCACCTGGGGCGGCGGTGCGACGGTTACGCGCTCACTCGACGGACGTGACGCCAACGGCCACATGTCGTTCCCGCGCGCCCGCTATCTTTCCCAGCAGTTTGTCGAAGAGCTTTGCTCGGCGAAGGGTGTTTCGGACGGTCTCGTCGAAGAGATCGAACGAGTGATCTTCGAGTCGCATTCGCAGGACGATCGTGAATGGGCGATCGATTTTGCGGAGCTAAGGGAGCAGCAGACCGCACGATTCCAGCAGGCGCGCGAGCGTGAAGCCGAGGCGATCTCGGACATATCTGATCGCATCGCGTCCGAGTTCGAGAAGGAAAGCCTGGTCGCCCCACTGACGACGCAGGTGGCACAAAAGAAGAAGCTGATTGCGGACTACACTGCCGATCGTGCCAAGCTGGTCGTCAAGGGGACGGAAGCGCAGGTGGCCCGCCACACCCAGCTCAGCGAAGCGGCTCAGAACCTTCGGAACAAGATCCAAGCCTACGGAAACCAGCGCCGTACCTTCGTCGCCCTCCAGGGCGAAGTTCGGAGCACGCGCGCCACCGGCGCGCCGGAGATGCTCCGCCAGGCGCAGGCGCGACACGCCAATAGCGGCATGAGCGCCCAGCAATGGGACGAATTCCTACTGATCTACAAGGGAGATGTCGACAAGAGCCTGACGGCCTACATCGCATGGGCCGACGGTGAGGCGCGCAAGCTCAATGGGGTTCCGCCGCCGCCTGGCGATCCGGCCGTCGCGCTGATTGCTGACGGCGCGGACCTCGCGGCGCTGCCGCTCGCGCCGATCGCGGCGGAAATGACCCGTCTCGAAGCGCTATTCAGCGCGGACAAGCTGGTCCGAGATCAATACACGGCGCTGACCAACCGCATTGCGCAGGAGAATTCCGCGCTCCAGACGCTCGAGACCCGGCTCACCGACGCACAAGGCGCCGCCACGCGCCGGAAGGACCTTCAGGCCGAGCGGGATGACGCCTATGGCCGCGTCTTCGAGGCAATCATCAGCGAGCAGAACGCACTTGCCGCCCTCTACGCGCCGCTGATGGCACGGCTCGCATCGTCGTCGGGCACGCTCAACAAGCTCAGCTTCTCGGTTCGCCGCATCGCAGACGTCCAAGCCTGGGGCTCGATAGCGGAGGAAGAACTCCTTGACAGACGCAAGGCTGGCCCCTTCTACGGCCGCGGTTCGCTGATCACCGCTGCCGCAGACGCGCTTAAATCCGCATGGGAGACTGGCACGGCGGCCCAGGTTCAAGCAGCGATGACAGCGTTCATGGGGCGCTATCTAGGGGACCTGTTATCCCATGCGCCATATGCGCCGACGCAGCAGGCGGAATTCCGGGCGTGGTCGAAGCAGTTCGCGCATTGGCTCTTCGGGACCGAGCACATCAGCGTCCGATATGAGATCTCCTACGATGGAGTCGACATCCGAAAGCTTTCGCCCGGCACGCGGGGCATCGTGCTGCTACTGCTCTATCTCGCTCTGGATGATTCAGATGATCGCCCGCTGATCATCGACCAGCCCGAAGAGAATCTCGATCCCAAGTCGGTGTTCGACGAACTGGTGGCGCTGTTCATCGCGGCCAAGGCGAAGCGCCAGGTGATCATAGTCACGCATAACGCCAACCTCGTCATCAACACCGATGCGGACCAAATCATTGTCGCAGCCGCAGGTCCGCATCTCTCTGGGGGTCTGCCGCCGATTACTTATGTGGCGGGCGGACTGGAGAGCGCGGACATTCGCAAGTCCGTCTGCGACATTCTTGAGGGCGGTGAAGCCGCCTTCCGCGAGCGGGCGCGAAGGCTACGCGTGAGGCTGGAGCGATGATTAGTCGGACTCCGCGCACGAAGCGTGGTGGGGGGCACAAGTCCGCCGGTCGGCGCACTGCAGCAAGCGGCGGGGCGCCCGCGCAGTCGCGTCGCAAACACGGCAATCCCGGCTTCTCGGGTTATGAGTATCAGATCGAGGTCACCGTCTGGGTCGCCCTCGATCTCATGCTCGCCAAGGCCGTGACCGATGAGGTCGTTATCGAGCCGCGCTCGGAAGAAGATCTCGAAGCCGCCGTCAAAGATCCAGCCGTTGCTTCGCTGGAGTTGACCGCGCTCGGCGCTCGACTCGACCTGATTCTGCAGGCCAAGACCCGCTCGGGCTCGCCATGGTCCACGACGGCCATCGCCGATGTGCTTCTCGGTAAGGACGCCAATGCCGCAGATCAAGGCGGCAGGCGCAGCCGACCATTGGCGATGCTCCAGGACGAGATGCAGCGCCGCTACGTCTTCGTGACGAATGAAGCGTCGGCGGAGGGCTTGAGGCCCCATGAGGGCGCTCATCTGTTTGATTTTCCCGAGGTCGATGAACTCCCGCCGCACGCGCGCGCCGGCTATGACAAGGCGGCGCAGGCGTCCCTGGCGCCCCGCATCGTCTTGCTGACGGGAGTTACCCGTGAGGTGCTCGCCGCCCGCATCGGCGCGCTGCTGACGCAGCATGGCCACGTCCCCATCTCAAAACATAATGACTGCGCGCGCGATCTGCGCGAGGCGGTCCGACAGCGGATCGCGGGTGCGCACGATGGCCGGTGGACGCGATCCGATGTGATGGAAGTGCTGGTCCGCTATGGCGGCTCGCTAGCGCCAACGCGCGACATGGACCGCTACGTTCGACCGAAGTCCTTTGACACGATCAAGGCGCAGCTCGACAAAGCGCATGCCGTGGTGATCGCGGGGCCGTCGGGAACTGGTAAAACCCTGACCGCCGACATTCTCGAGCTCGACCTGCGGAACGGCCCTCCGGTGTTCGACGTCATCGGCGAGGAGAACGGTCCGGGCTTCATTCGGCGCAATCTCACCCGCGCCGATCCAGTCCTGTTTCATTTGCGCGATCCTTGGGGCGGCAATCGTCTGACGCCCGGCGCCGATCGGTGGAGCGGCGAGCTTCCAAAGCTGCTCGACAATGCGGGTCCCGGGCGCAAATTCCTGATCACCTCACGCTCGGATGTCCTGCAAAGCGCAGGTCACGAGCTGATGAAAGCGCTGCAGCCCTACGTCGTCTCGATCGAAGTCGAGGACTATGGGCGGAAGCGCCTTGCCGAAATCTACGATGGGATCGCTGCCGATCTTGGAGACCACGCCAGGCGCCTTGCGACCCAACATCGTGACCGCGCGCTCAAGGAGCTAACGCGCCCTTACGAGGTGAAGCGCTTCTTGGTAGCGCTGAGCCGGGAAGATTCGCAAAAGCCGCGCAAAATCGAGGAGGTCCTGGCCGACTCTCAGATCGAAGCGATCGCCAAGGTCATCGCCGACCAGATCGCACCGTTCGGTGCGGACGGCGCAGAGGCCGCCGCGGTCATCTGGGCCCTGTTGAGCGCGCGCGGCGCGGTCGCCCGCCACGTCTTTGTCAAACTCGGCCGACGCCTGAGGTCGTCCGATCCCAATCTCAGGCCCGACATTGACGGTCTGATCGACTTCTTGGTGGCGGGCCAAAATCTTCGCCAGGACGGCGTTGCTCTGGCCTTCTACCATCCTCGCGTCGAAGACGGGCTGCGGCTGACTTTCATGAGTCTTCCCCGCGATGCGGAGCGCACACTGTCGATGACCGTGGACGTTCTGCTGGCGTGGGACCGAGCCGGGGAGGATTGGGGCTTGGAGACTGGCCTGAACGTGCTGCGGGCGAGCGCGAAGGTCGAAGAGCTTGAGTTGAACCTGTCGCCGATCACCACCCAACGTCTGGATCAGCATCTCGAAGCCGTTGCTCTCTCGGCCGAGAAGCGGGCCGACTTCGAGCGCGCCCTGCGCGATCTGGAGCGGTTCGGGTCGGAGGATCATCCGCCGGCGCGGCTCGCGCGCATTCTGATTGAGGGCGGGCTCGAGACCGAGGCGGTGGTTTTTCGAAAAGGCTGGCGCGCGCCTGATCTCGTCGACGAGGACATCTCCGCACTTCGCGAAGATAGCCGCACACAGACGATGATCGAGCGGTTCATCCGCGAGGTGTTGCCGTTTTCGGATCGGGACTATCACTCCGAACTGATCCCTTTGCTCGACCGGCTGGCGACCGATCTTGGCGACGCATTTTGGGATGCGCTGGATTCGATCGCCGGCCCCGGCGGCCCGCATAACAATATCGACGTCATCGTGGCGGGCGCCTTGGCGGGCGCTGCGCCCGATTACGAGCGCGCCATCGCGCGCTTTGCTCGCTCGGAGGCCGAGACTGACGCCTGGCTGGAGGGCTACGCCAAGGATTTGTACGAGGCAGAGGAACACGCGATCGACGCCGACGCGGCCGACCACGTCATCGAAGAGCCTAGCGAGCAGTATTTCAACGCCCGGGAGGGCATGAAGATGGTGACGCGCCTTCGTCGGGCGCGGGACGGTGTGACATGGATCGCCGGCCATCCGCATCGCCGTAGTCTGCTCAATGCGCTGGGCGACTTGATCGCCCAGTCCCACCGAGCACCGCCAATCGCGGAGCTGGAGTTTCTGTTGGCGCAGGCGGACGACTGGGTCCGCGACCAAGCCTGGCGGGCTGCCGAACAGCATTGGGACGACTCCCTGAGCGCCGCCCTGATCGAGGCGCTGGCCCGTTCGGATGTCGACAGTACCGGTCAGCGAGGCAAGCTCGTCGAGATCGCCGCGCGCCACGCTGGCGGCAATCCCGTGCCTGACCTTATCGCTGCGTCCCAGCATGCGCCGTTCGCCCGGCGCTTGGAGATGGTCTACGACCTGTTCAGGACCAAGCTAGATGACGATCCGAAGCGGGAGGACGGCGCGGCAGCGCGCCGAGCGCGGGCTGAGCGGCTGGTGCAGAGCTTCATGGGCGCTGAACGCTCGGTCGGCCAAACTTTGTTGGACGTCCTGGCAGGCGACGACATCCGAGCGGTGGCGCGGTCGCTATCCGACGAAGATCGAAGCCTGCTGACCGCGACGCTCGCCAGCGCCTCGATCGATTTGACCGGACCATTGGCATGTCTGGCGGCTGCGGCTGGCCTTAACGTCGACGAGGCCGCTAGCCGACTGCTCTCGGCCGACGACGCCGCGGATGGTGAATTGGGTATCCAGGCGATGTTGATCGCCGGCGGCCCCAACGTGCGCGTGAAACTGGAGGATGCGCTGGGACACAAGCGCTACGACGTGCGCCGCCGCGCCCTGCGTGTCCTTGCGGACGACGCCACCGCGCCGGAACGCGTGCGCTTGATCGCGACTGCCGGTGATCACAGCGCGGACGTCCGACTGGCGTTTGCGGTCCTCATGGAGGAACACCGCTGGCCCGAGGCAGTCGATGCCTTAGTGACGCTGCTGGGTGACACGCGCAATTTCGCCAGCCAACTTACCGTTGGATCTTGGTCGAAGTTCAGCGTCGCGCGCGCCGCCGCGCGCGCCTTGGGCGCCTACGAGGATTTGCCAGGCACCGCGATCGATGCCCTGCTCGATGCCGCGCAAGCCGAGGGTCCGGACCCGTTCGTAGCCTGCGCTGCCTTGTCGGCGCTCGCCAACCGGGACGACACTCGCGTCATACCCGCGATGGAATGGGCGCTCGAGAGTGCTGGGCTCGATCGCTCGCGATCCCACCGGCCGCGCGCGCAAGCTGCCGCGTGGGCGCTCTGTGATCGCGCGACCAGTGGTCAATCGGACATGCTCACTCCTGATGTGGTCCGTTTGGCAGAACGCGATGTGGCAGCCGTCGCCGGTCCGTTGCTCGTCGCTATTGGCGTCCATCCGGGCGCGATGCGCGATGCGCTCTTGAAGCGGTTGCGCGCCTCCGGCCAACATGGTCGCGAACGGCTTGTCCGCACAGCGGCGCTAGCGGGCGACGCCGCTACGGGGATGGCGTTGGATGGTCGAGAGCAGACCCTTTGTCGTCTGGCGCGCGGCGAGGCGTTGGATTCGCTCAGTCCGACCGATCGGGCCGCTGTCGAGGCGTGGAGCCGGGGGTTAAATCTGGGCAGCGGATTCGAGCGTTTTATCGCATGGATCGCCGAGCTGGTGTTCAAGCTGCCGCTGAATGGCGATCTCGGCAACATCCGCGCCTTCGTGCTTCCGGAGCGGATCGGCGTCCTGACCATGCGTTCCATGACCCCCTACCGTGAGGAGGACGGAGGCGGGGTTGACGAGGGCGCGTGAGCGCAAGTTTCGCGGATCAGCGCCGGATGCGATGGAGGCGAAAGAGCTTCTCAAAAAATCGGTAATCGTCGATTCGGCGGCCTGGCCAAC
>NZ_JBAFWH010000025.1:0-29994 GCF_043195015.1 Xanthobacter sediminis
CATTTGCCGGCATGGCCTTTCACGCTGTCCGTCAGCCGCACGAACATGGAGCGGCCGGGCGAGTTGCGAGCATCGCCCACCTGCCAATAGTGCCCCTGCCGCCGACCCGCGGAGAGATAATGGCGGCAAACTGCCTCCGCCTGCCGCCCCAGCCGCCGTGCGAGATCGTGCGCAGCATCCGTCATAGGGACGCTCCAAGAGAAAAGCCCGCCGTCCGGCCACGCGATGGGGGGATCGCGGAGCCACGGACGGCGGGCCAGGTTGCCCGGGGAGGATTATTCGGCAGCAATCGAGGAGGAGATCACTTCGGGCTCCTCAGTGTCGGCGAGGTCTTCCCCTTCGCCCATGGCCGTTTCGCCGTCGGTCTCCGCCGTCTCTTCGCCGGCGGTGTCGGAGGGCTGGTTCCGCAGCGCCTCCGGGAGCCAGCCGCTGTCGGCAAGGAGGGCTTCTGCCTCCCGTGCCATGTCGCCCTTCTTGAGGTGGGCGATCCGCTCAGCTGCACGTTCCCCCTTCGCCTCGGTCACCGCCTGCAGGATGCGGGCCTTGGTGACCCGGCCGAGGAAGGTGTCAACAGTGGGCCTCCATCCCGCCGCCGCCATGTCGAGCCCTACCGCCTGCGCCAACCGGTCGGCATGGGCGAAGGCGCGGGGACGGCGGTTCCATGCTTCATGCACCGCATTGACCGAGAGGCTCACCACATGGGCGAACAAGGCGGCCTGGCTGTCACGCTCCCACCCGCTCAAGGTGTCCCAGAGCGTGCCCGGCTCCTTGGGCAGAGCCTTGGCCCAGTTTTCGTGCCGGACACGAATGGCCTCGGCCGAAACGCTGTCGTTGAGGCCCGGCGCCTGGGCGTTGAAGGACACGCTCTTGAGGTCGAGCTCAAGGCAGCTGTCCGAGCCGTAGACGTAGAAGGCCTTCAGCGTCAGAGCGTGGACCGCAGCGAGGAAGGCGACATCGGGCTGCTCGCCCAGGGCATGGCGCAGGCCGAGGGTGCGATGGGTGGTCAGCTCCGTAAGTAGCCGATCGGAGATCGGCGCGAGGCCGTCTTCTTCCTCGGGCTCCGCAGGTGCATCACCTACGGCTGCTTCCTGACGAGGGGCCGAGGCCGCATGGTCTTCTCCATCGGTCCCGGCGGGAGCTTCATCGTCCTGCACGACCGGCACCTCGTCCTCCGGGCAGACATATCCCCGCTCCACCCGGAGCTTGCCGTCCTGGGCGATGCTGACGAAGGCGCCGGCGCGGCCGACCTCCGCCGGATCGAACGCGAGGGGGCGCGTCTCAAAGGCCTCCAGCACCGCCTCGAGCTCACCGAGCCGCGCATCGACCTCCTCGGGAAGCTCGTCGGCATCGGCATATTCTTCGGAGAGGCGATCATATGCGGCCTGGGCCCTCGCCCGAGCTGCCTCCTCCTCCTCGGTCAGGGGCGTCGGCTCACCCCGCAGCTGGCGCAGGCCGTAGGTGTGGCCATAGGCAAAGTCCGGCGCCACCTCGATCCACTTCCAGCCTTCGCCGCGGATCCCGTCGGCCTCAATGGCGAGCTTTGCCGCCACCATGCGATCGACGAGGGTGACATCCTGCAGCCAGCCGCCGTCGTCCCCCTGGAACAGGTCGCGCAGCACGGTGCCGCCAGCCGTCTCATAGGCCCCGATGCCGATGAAGCGGGCCCGCTTGTCGGATGCCCGCACCGCACCCTCCGTCATCATGCGCCGGATCGCATGGGGTTGCTTGTCGTAAGCCTGGGCGAGACGCTCCAGCACCTGCTCCTGCCGCTCATGATCACCCGACACGGTGAAGGCCATGAGCTGGTCGAGGGTGAGGCCATCCTCGGCATAGACGTCGAGCAGCTTCGGCGAGACGGAGGCGAGCTTCAACCGCTGCTTCACCACTGCGACCGAGACGAAGAAGGCGGCCGCGATCTCCTCCTCGGACTGGCCCTTCTCCCGCAACGCAAGGAACGCCCTGAACTGGTCGAGCGGGTGCAGCGGTGCGCGCTGGACATTCTCGGCAAGGGAATCCTCCTCGGCAATGCCGCCTTCGCGCAGGATGCAGGGCACGGGAGCCGTCCGGGCGAGGCGCTTGCGCTTCACCAGCAACTCCAGCGCCCGGTAGCGCCGGCCGCCGGCCGGGATCTCGTACATGCCGGTCTCGACGCCATCAGCATCGATCACGGTGCGGACATTGAGGCCCTGGAGCAGGCCGCGCCGGGCGATGTCCTCGGCGAGTTCCTCGATGGAGACGCCGGCCTTCACCCGGCGGACGTTGGACTGGCTGAGCACCAGCTTGTTGAAGGGGATGTCCCGCGAGGACGAAAGGGTGATCTTCTGAACGGACGTGGCCATGGGATGCTTCTCCGCGACGGGCGGCCGGAGAACCTCTCTCTCAACTTCGAACCCGTCACGAAGCACGGCGCCACCCTCTTCCTCTGAGGGCAGCGCCGCAAAGCCGATGATCCGGAACAACGCAAAGCCGGAGACACGGCAATCCCCATCTCCGGCTTTGCGGATCTCAGGGAGCGCGATCGAGGAGCTTCTTCGCCCGCGCCTCCAGATCGAGACGGGCGTCCTGGTGCGGCTTGTCCCGCGCCACGGCGGTGATGCCCTGCACGAAGTCGAAGATGCTCTCGGGCTTGCGCCCCTCCTCGGCGAGCACGGTCTCGATCACCTTCTGCGTCTCCGCCTTGGAGAAGCCCTTGCGGCGCAGGAACTTGGTGCGGTCCTCGTCGCTGCGCGCTACGATGCGCTCGCGGGCCGCCCTGATGCCGTTGACGAAGGGCATGGGGGAGGAGTTGGCAAAGCGCTCCAGGGCCGGCGCGGCCTGATGGGCGAAGCGGGATGCGGCATACTTCGAGTGGCGGATGGTGATCTCCTCGAAATCCTCCACGCCCCACAGGTTCCGGTTCTGGCAGACCGCCCTGAGATAGAAGCTCGCGATGCCCAACGTCTTGGCGCCCACCTCTGAGTTCCAGCAATAGAAGCCGCGGAAGAACAGGTCGGGGGAGCCGTCCGGGAGCCGCCCGGCCTCGATGGGGTTGAGATCGTCCACCAGGAAGAGGAAGACGTCCCGGTCGGAGGCGTAGAGCGTGGTCGTGTCCTTCGTGATATCGACGCGGGGATTGTAGATGCCGGTCGACCAGTCGAGCACGCCAGGCACTTTCCAACGGGTGTCCCCGGTGCCGTTGCCGGCGATACGGCGCACGGCGTCCACCAGCTCATGGTCATAGATGCGGCCATAGTCGGGGCCGGTCACAGCCCGGAGCTCGACGCGGCCGTCCTCCACCTCCAGTGTCTTCACCTGTTCGGCGCGGTGCGTGAGCAGGCCGTGCTGCAGGTTGATGCCGGCGAGCGGCGCCGGAAGCTGGCGCAGATAGGAGGCCGGCGCGCCGATGAGGCTCGCAAGCTGGCCGAAGCTCCAGTGGGTCGGCGCAACCGGAGCCTCCGCCCCGGGCAGCGTGAGCGTCAGCCGGTCTGGCACCTCGCGGCTCGCCTCGACGCGGATGGCGGCGCTCTCCACGGTGCGCGTCCGGCTCCGGTCGGACCGACCGCGCACCGCGCCATACAGCTCAGACAGGGACAGATAACGCTCGTCCGCCGGCCGGGAAAACCACTCGGAGGACACACGGCCGTTCCGCTCGCCGCGGCTCGCATCCACCTTGTAACCGCCGGCCGCTTCCCGGCCCGCATCTAAAACCTCAACCTCAGTCATGGGACTAAACTCCACGACGGGCGCCGGGAGCCTCTCTCCCTGCCCTCAACCCGTCACGGAAATCCGCTCCAACCTCTCACTCTCGATCGCGCGGATGAGGGGCTCAACCTCCCCACCCCAAAAACGCGTCGCTCCGATGGATGGCATCCCGCCGCATTGACGCGAGAGAGGGCGATGCTGCCATTACCTCTGGAGTGCGCCAGAAGCAGAAGTTCGCTGCGGTGAGGACGAAGGGCCGGTTTGGGGCCGGGAGCGGACTGTCCGGTTCTGGCCGAGAAACTGAGAAAGCGGACGTTCGGTCAACGACCCCATGGCCGTCATTGGAGATCCGCGTAAGTTCTGTCTGATATTGGAGCGGACATATCGGGCCAGGCTTATGAAGGTTTTGGTGTAGATGGGGGCGAAGACGGTAAAATCGGAGCAGATTTAAACCGATCCCACAGGTCGCCAATTGAACGCCAAGCGTCTGACAGCAGGGCGAGGATAAAACCCGCTACCGCCTTCACTTCGGCGGGATACACTACCCATAAGAGTGCACCAATCAGCACAATATAGACTGCGAATACCGGGACAACTGATAATCGATAAACCCATCGAGCGCGAGAGACTGGTCGGATCACCAGTTCAACCCACTGCTTCTCGGACATGAAGGCGTAAAGGCGCTGCCGCCATTGCGCGCGCACTTGCTTGGCGAGGACATCAAATCGCCAATTGGAAAGCACCGTGGTCAGCAAGCTCGCAAACAGCAGAGCCGCCGCACCCAACGAGGCAATGTTCATCGCAGAGGAGTTGGTTGTAGCCGAACGCAAAGCAAATGCCGCACCCGCGATGGCTGAATCTCGCCAAAGAGCAGACAAAAGATCGCGCGTGGCTGTCTGCGATCGCGCAACGTCTTCCTGCAGGGCCTTCCGGAGATCGCCTAAAGATTTGATTGCTTCCTTGCTGTCGTCTTGCAGGTGGAAAGCAAAGGCCTCTCGAGCGCTGGCCAACGCGTGGTCCAACACGCCTGCAAGACCCATGGGCCACTTGGCCTTCTCCGGCCAGTACAACGCCAAGTGGTTGTTGAGCAGGTGGAACTTCGTCTCGGTGTCACGCCGTTGATCGTAGACCCACCGGACCGCTTCCGTGACAATGTCAAAAAGCTGAGATTGCGGCTTGGTGAGATCGACATCAGCGAAGGCAGATCTGGCGCCCTTCAGCACGACCTGTCTAGCCTCATCAGAGGCTCGAATTTCGGTTGGCAGGCAAAAAATCAGGTTCCTGACGGCAGCTTCTTTCCAAGAGGCTAAAACACCGGAACTCTCATCACCTGGAATCATAAGGTACCAGGGTCTGATGTCAGTTGGAGCCAACAGATAGCTCTGGTCCCGAACCAACCGTCGTGGGCTGTCAAAGGTGTCTTCGAAGTGCTTGTGTTCGATCGCGCTCCCCCAGGGCGAATAGACGCATGATCTCGTAGAAAAGGGCAAAAAGTCTTCGGCGATCCAGATTTTGCGAACGCCACGCATGAACTCTGCATCACTGAGGGCGGCCTCGAAGCCTCTTCGAGTGACAAAATACGCCGCCTCCGCTTCGATGTTCTTCGTCAGACGAACGGCAACAGCTTCGCCCTCTATGCTCGACACGTCCCCATTTGCGAGGTCAACTTCCCCGCTGATGCTCCCAAACACAGCCAGCTTTCCTCGCTTGGCCTTGGCCAGCGCTGAGGCCAATTCAGAAATCCGTTTGAAGTCCACAGCGGTGATTTTCGGGACCTGATCGACTCGGCAGACCGAATTCGTCTCGGCAAAGATCGCATCTTTCGATGCGGCCATTCGCTGAAACAGGACACCGAGTTCGATCATCTCATCGAGCGTCATAGGTTCGTCAATCGGCTGGTCGTGATGGTGATGACGGTACCCGCTTCAGTCGTCTTCGTTTTCACGGTATCTGAAGCCTGCTCCGGCACATCGATCTTCACACCTTCAGCAGTCTTATACTTCTGTGGACGCTGCTTTTTTACTGCACCTTTGTCGAACTTGAAGACCTCGCCTTCCATGCCCTTTTTGGCCAAACCTTTGTCGAAGCTGGCCCTCACTGCAGCGCTGCCATGTGCGCCGAAAAATTCTGCGAAGAACTCGGCGGCATCGAACTTATCGCGCTTCTGAACCGTGTCGTAGTACCGATCACGCACATTCTGCGTGATATCGTTCGGCAGGTCGCTTTGATGCTTTTTGACCACCTCAACGACCAGTTCCTCGACAGCTTGAGTCATTTGCTTGTCATCGAAGAGGCGCTTGCATGCAAGAAATCCACGGAAGAAGTCGGTGATCTCGTGACGAACGGTTTTGTCTACAACAACGATGTTGTCATCGTCATCGCCATCGACAAGCTCGATTAAGGCAGACTTTTGCAGAGCGTCAGCCGATTTCGTGAACGAATTCGCGATTGCCTTCAGGATCGCCTTTGCATCGTCGGTAATATCATAAGTGACTGCCTCTTCATGGTCGTATTTCAGCACGGACAACAGCTTGCGCTGCCCGGTGACGAGCGTCATCAAGATCATCACGCCTGGCTTGATGCGCTTATCCCTGCCAGCGTGAAATGTCTGCGCGAGCGTCTTTGACACCGGTACGAACTGGCTTTCGTCATCCAGGACCTGCCTCAGCAGTGTCCTGGTTATGGAACCGTCGGCGAAGGTGAACCGGTTTCCTCGTAACGTCTCCATCGCCCTCTCGAGGAAGAAATCCTCGAATTCCCCTATGGGCGTCTCATCAAGCAAGATCGGCTCATCGTTACGATGATGAACGACATGAAAGATGAACTTGTCGATCGAGAGATTTTCGATCTCTTCTTCTGAGAGCTGCAATTGCTTTCCCCCAATGAAATCACACGGAGCGCAAGCTACAGATTCCGCTCAGAAACGCAATTCGTTTGCGTTTTGTTCTATCATGGGCCGGAGGCGCTGTGAAGGCTTCTGACAGGCTCGCCAGGGCAGGAAATTTGCGTTAGCGCGCGGTCCAGCCGAGCCAGCAAAAGCGCTGGTCTTTCCGTCCGCTTGTGACGGTAGGCCGTCGGAGGCGCCTCAAAAGCAGCCAGCCCGCTCTCCACCCCAAGATCGACATGCAGGCAACATATCCTGCGCGTCAAAGCGGCCATCCGGGCCTGCTCGGATGGCCGCCCGACGTCAGATTTCTGTCCGCTCTGCCAGCAGCAGTGCGTCCTCCACGTCGACACCAAGATATCGGACGGTGTTCTCAATCTTGGAGTGACCGAGCAAGATCTGGATGGCGCGGATGTTGCCCGTCGCCTTGTAGATCATGGACGCCTTCGTGCGACGGAGCGAGTGCGTGCCATACTCCTCTTGGCGCAGGCCGATCGCGGTCACCCATTCGTTAACGAGGCGAGCATACTGCCTTGTGCTCATGTGGTGCGAATGATCGATCCGACTCGGAAAGGCATAATCCTCGACGGTGCCACCGCGCCGTTCCAGCCAGGCCAGCAGGCTCGCTCTCACGTCGCTGGTGATCTCGAACTGGACGGGCCGCCCCGTCTTCTGCTGGACGACGATCGCGCGAGTCCTAATCCCCGGACCGGCGACCACATCACGGATCTTGATCTTGACCAGGTCGCAGCCGCGAAGCTTGCTGTCGATGGCCAGATCGAACAGCGCACGGTCACGAATGCGTCTTTCGCGATCGAGGAAGAATCGAATTGCCCAGATCTGTTTCTGAGTGAGAGGGCGCTTGGTGCCGACCAGCTTTCCGGCATTCCAAGCTGCACGCTCGCGGCTGGCATCGTCAAATTGAGAATGGCCCATGTGAGTTCTCTCTGGCCTTGATTGGCCGAGGGAGAAACATCAAGGGCCCCTTCCGCAAAAGGGGGCCGGTAGCTAACTGGCCGCTTTTGGTTCTGAAGTATCAATAGCGGACTGTTCGAATTCACGCGCCGTCCGCAAGTGGGGCGTAGATCCCGCCCCACCTAATACCCTGACAAATGCCAGTGTGGATCAAGGATCAGTACTGCCCGCGAAGTCAGAGGTTCACGAGTGCCACCAAGACCCGCGGGAAGGCTATAGAGATGGACGACCTTCTGCTCGGCATCGACGCCTGACGCTTCCAAAGGCGGAAATCCCGATGACTCATCGAAGCCTGATTGGCATGGTTTGTTTACGCCAAGTGACCCATGATGAGGAGAGGAGACAGCTCGAATGGCCGAAACCTCAATCGAATGGACCGATGTGACTTGGAACCCGGTAGCGGGATGTACCATCGCTACGGCTGGTTGCACCAACTGCTATGCCATGCGTATGGCGGCGCGGCTCGAAGCAATGGGCGTGGACAAGTACATCGGGACCACGCGCAAAAGCGGCGGACGAGCAAAGTGGACGGGCCAAATTGTTTTGGACCCGCAGGCGCTGACAATACCCATGACGTGGAAACGGCCCCGTAAGGTCTTCGTCAACTCCATGTCCGATCTCTTCCACCCTGATGTGCCAGCAGATTTCATCGCACAAGTTTGGGCCACTATGGCAGCCACGCCACATCACACCTATCAAATATTGACCAAGCGACCTGAGCGGATGACGGAAGTCCTATCGGTGGCCGAATTCGCCGTACTCCCCAATGTTTGGCTCGGCACCAGCGTCGAAGACAGTCGCGTTGTGCATCGCCTCGACAGCCTCCGTCAGGTACCCGCTGCGGTCAGGTTCGTATCCTTCGAGCCACTGATTGGATCTGTCTCCGGTGCTGAGCTGCTCGACATCCACTGGGCGATTATCGGCGGAGAGTCCGGGCCTGATGCGCGCCCAATGGACCCGACTTGGGTCGATGAGATCCACGACGCCTGCCGTCGGGCGGGTACAGCTTTCTTCTTCAAGCAGTGGGGGGGCAGGAACAAGAAGGCCACCGGCAGGACCTATCGCGATCAAACGTGGGATGAACTACCGAGATTTAGTCCCACTTGCTAACCGGTAGTTTTCGTGGAGTTATGCGCAATCTGGGGGCAACGCATGGCAAAAGACGGCTTTCGATGGGTAGTTGGTCAATCAGCGCCGAAGATCGAGTGCCATAGCAATGCCAAGCTCGACCTGCTTGCAGCCTATCTAGATCGGTACTTTGAGACCGTCGCTTCTCAGCCCCAGATCGACAATATCGCCATTACATTGGTCGACGGGTTTTCCGGGGGCGGCAAGTATCAGCTTTTCGGGGAAGAACGTCCCGGCTCGCCACTGGTGCTCCTGGAGGCGGTTAAACGGGCCGAACGCCTTCTCAACGAAAGCAGGCGAAAACCCCTGATCCTTGATGCGAAGTTCTACTTCATCGACGCCAATAAGGATGCAGTAGATTATTTGCGTCAGACCCTCACCGACAAGGGCTATGGCGACGACATTAACTCCGGCCGTATTATAATTCTCCCCGGCGAGTTCGAGGCTTTGTGGGTAGATGTCCTAAATGGAATTCGTTCTCGCCAACGCGCTGGTCGGTCTCTCTTCGTTTTGGACCAGAAGGGGTGGAATCAAGTCCAGTTCGCTACCATCCGGACCATTCTTAGAGATTTGCCGAAGGCCGAAGTGTTGCTGACCTTCGCGGTCGACTGGTTGCTGTCCTACCTCAATGAGGGGCCGGCGTTCGCGAGCGCCATGGCGAAAATAGGTATTCAGGGTCAGCAGCTTGCAGAGTATATCGAAGCCCGCGGAGAAGCGGGCTATCAGTACGTCATTCCTCGCCTACTCGCGAGGGACATCCAGCAATTGACCGGCGCGCCGTTTTTCACGCCGTTCTTTTTGAGGTCGCAGCAAGCCGGTCGCCACTTGTGGCTCGTCCACCTATCGAAAATCGTCACCGCGAGAAATGTGATGGTTGAGAGCCACTGGACCGTGGGAAACACGTCGCTTCACCGCGGCACCGCAGGTCTGAACATGCTTGGCTTTGACCCGCACTGGGCGGACGGCGTCGCCTTCGACTTCGGTTTCGACGCCCAGGCCCAAGCCGACATCAATACGGCGATTATTGACCAGTTGCCGCACCGGGTCGAAGCCCTTGAACGGCGATGCGTTCCAACCGTGGGTCACCTCATCGAGGAAATCGCAAACGACACCGCTGCTACCCGAGACCAGATGGAGGCCAGCATCATGCTGCTCTGTCAGGAACGTCAGATCGATTTGGTGAGCGCTGCAGGTTCGCAGCGGAGGCCGGGCGCAAAACCAGCGCCCGGCAATTTCATAAGGCTATCGCGGCAATTGCTCATACCCGGTATCGCAATGCCGTCGAGATAAAGCCTTTGGGCGCGGGGCAACGTTAGTTGCACAGACCGCTTTCGGGCACAGCCATAAGGGTGACGAACGACCGGGATGGGGGCGCAAAGCCGACGTCGCTGCAAGCGACGTCGAGGGGCCTCTATGGGTCAACAGCGCTATTTTCCTGACCACGGTGATGTCAGAGCTATTGGCCCTTTTGCCTGTCTTTTCACGCCACACTGCGATGGCTCATTCCTGTTGTTGAATCTCCCCCAATTCCCCCTTCTTTAATCATCCCCGTCCGGGAAGCCCTTGCATCGCGCCCGGCCACGGCGGGGATGACATGGCGGCTTCAGCTTACAGTTCGGAAGGCCTGACGCGCGGCGTGCGTATGTTGCGCACCGCACTCGGCCCGGTGATCTCCCGTCTTCTCGATGATCCCACTGTCGTCGAGGTCATGCTCAATCCGGACGGTCGCCTCTGGGTTGACCGGCTGTCCGAAGGCCTCGGCGCTACGGGCGAGCGGCTATCACCCTCTGACGGCGAGCGCATCATCCGCCTCGTCGCGCACCATATCGGGGCTGAGGTCCATGCCGGTGCCCCGCGGCTCTCCGCCGAGCTGCCCAGGACGGGAGAACGCTTCGAGGGACTGCTCCCGCCCGTCGTAGCGGCTCCAACCTTCGCCATCCGCAAGCCCGCCGTCGCCGTGTTCACGCTCGACGACTACGTGGCCTCCGACATTATGTCTGCGGCGCAAGCCGAGGCCCTACGCAAGGGCGTGGCATCCCGCGCCAACATCCTGGTGGCGGGCGGCACCTCCACCGGCAAGACCACCCTTACCAATGCCCTCCTCGCCGAGGTGGCCAAGACCTCCGAGCGTGTCATCCTGATCGAGGACACACGTGAGCTTCAGTGCGCTGCGCCCAATCTCGTAGCTCTGCGCACCAAGGACGGCGTCGCCTCGCTCTCGGATCTGATCCGCTCGTCGCTCCGCATGCGTCCGGACCGCATTCCCATCGGCGAGGTGCGCGGTGCGGAAGCCCTGGACCTGCTGAAGGCGTGGGGCACGGGCCATCCCGGTGGGATCGGCACCATTCACGCCGGCAGCGCTATGGGCGCCCTGCGACGGCTCGAGCAGCTCATCCAGGAAGCCGTCGTCAGCGTCCCCCGCGCACTGCTCGCCGAGACCATCAACCTGATCGCCGTGCTGTCGGGCCGCGGTGCCGCACGCCGGCTCACCGAACTCGCCCACGTCGAAGGGCTTGGCCCTGACGGTGACTACCGGATCTCGCCCGCGATCTCTCCCACCGAAGAAGGAACCTCCCTGTGAAGACAAGCTTTGTCTCTCGCCATCGCCGCCTGCTGCGAACCGCCGTGGTGGTCGTCGCCTTCGCCTGCGCGGTATCCGCTGCCCATGCCTCTGGTTCTTCCATGCCGTGGGAGACACCGTTGCAGTCGATCCTGGAGTCCATCCAGGGGCCGGTGGCCAAGATCGTGGCGGTGATCATCATCATCTCGACCGGCTTGGCGCTCGCCTTCGGCGACACCTCGGGCGGGTTCCGACGGCTGATCCAGATCGTGTTCGGCCTCTCCATCGCCTTCGCCGCCTCCAGCTTCTTCCTTTCCTTCTTCTCCTTCAGCGGCGGGGCGCTGGTCTGATGGCGAGCGATGCGGGCGAGGTGCCGGGGTTCTCCGTTCCGGTCCACCGAGCGCTCAGTGAGCCGATCCTGCTCGGCGGCGCGCCGCGGGCGCTGGCCATCTTCAACGGCACGCTCGCCGGCGCCGTCGGACTGGGGCTCCGGCTCTGGCTCGTGGGCCTTGCCCTCTGGGCGATCGGCCACCTCGCCGCCGTCTGGGCTGGCAAGCGCGATCCGCTCTTCGTCGACGTGGTGCGCCGGCATCTGCGCATCCCCTCCCACCTGTCAGTCTGAGGAGGGGACGCACCATGATGAACCTTGCCGAGTATCGCGGACACGGGAGCCGGCTCGCAGACTATCTGCCTTGGGCGGCCCTGGTCGGCCCTGGCACCATCCTCAACAAGGACGGCAGCTTCCAGCGCACCGCGCGCTTCCGCGGGCCGGACCTCGATTCCGCGGTGCCTGCTGAGCTGGTGGCGGTGGCGGGTCGCCTCAACAGCACCTTCCGCCGCCTCGGCTCCGGCTGGGCACTGTTCGTGGAAGCCCAGCGGCACGAGGCGGGAGCCTATCCCGAGAGCCTGTTTCCCGATCCTGCTTCCGCGTTGGTGGATGCCGAGCGGAAGGCCGGGTTCGCCGAGGCCGGAATCCATTTCGAGTCGAGCTACTTTCTCACCTTCGCTTGGCTCCCCCCGGCGGAGGATGCCGCGCGGGCGGAGAGCTGGCTCTATGAGGGGCGTGGGGACGAGGGTGTCGATCCCCGCGAAGCATTAGATGGCTTCGTCGATCGCACGGACCGCGTCCTGAGGCTGGTCGAAGCCTTCATGCCTGAGTGTCGCTGGCTCGATGACACGGAGACCCTGACCTATCTGCACGGATGTGTCTCGACCCGGCACCAGCGGGTGCGTGTCCCCGAAACGCCCATGTATCTGGACGCGCTCCTCGCCGATCAGCCACTGACCGGCGGGCTCGAGCCCATGCTCGGGGACCAGCACCTGCGCGTGCTCACTATCGTCGGCTTTCCCACGGCAACCACGCCCGGGATCCTCGACGATCTCAACCGGCTGGCCTTTCCCTATCGCTGGTCAACCCGCGCCATCCTCCTCGACAAGACCGACGCCACCAGGCTCCTCACGAAGATCCGCCGGCAGTGGTTCGCCAAGCGCAAGTCCATCGCCGCCATCCTTAAGGAGGTGATGACCAACGAAGCGTCGGTACTGGTGGATTCGGATGCCGCCAACAAGGCGGAGGACGCAGATCTCGCCTTGCAGGAGCTCGGCGCCGACCATGCCGGCATCGCCTATGTCACCGCCACAGTGACGGTCTGGGACGCCGATCCCCGCATCGCGGACGAGAAGCTCCGGCAGGTGGAGAAGGTGATCCAGGGCCGGGACTTCACGGCCATGGTGGAGACCCTCAATGCAGTGGAGGCCTGGCTGGGCAGCCTGCCGGGACACGTCTACGCCAATGTCCGCCAGCCGCCCGTCTCCACCCTCAACCTCGCCCACATGATCCCTCTCTCCGCAGTCTGGGCGGGCGACGAGCAGGACACGCATTTTGCCGCGCCGCCGCTGTTCTACGGCAAGACGGAAGGCGCCACCCCCTTCCGCTTCTCCCTCCATGTGGGGGATGTGGGCCACACGTTGGTGGCGGGGCCGACCGGCGCCGGCAAGTCGGTGCTGCTGTCACTCATGGCGCTGCAGTTCCGGCGCTATGCCGGAGCCCAGGTGTTCGCCTTCGACTTCGGCGGCAGCATCCGGGCGGCGGCCCTCACCATGGGCGGCGACTGGCATGATCTCGGTGGAGGTCTCGCGGAGGACAGCATCGCCCTCCAGCCGCTATCACGCGTGGACGAGCTGCGCGAGCGAACTTGGGCGGCCGACTGGATCGTGGCGATCCTCGCCCGCGAAGGTGTCTCCACTGCCCCGGAGGTGAAGGAGCACATCTGGTCGGCGCTCTCCTCGCTCGCCTCCGCTCCCATCGAAGAGCGGACGCTCACCGGCCTTGCCGTCCTTCTCCAGTCCAATGCCCTCAAGCAGGCGCTGCGCCCCTATTGCATCGGCGGTGCCCATGGCCGGCTGCTTGATGCCGAGACCGAACATCTGGGGCAGGCCTCCGTCCAGGCCTTCGAGACCGAGGGGCTGATCGGCACCAGCGCCGCCCCGGCGGTGCTCTCCTATCTCTTCCACCGCATCGAGGACCGGCTCGACGGGTCTCCCACCCTCCTCATCATCGACGAGGGGTGGCTCGCCCTCGATGACCACGGCTTCGCCGGGCAGTTGCGGGAATGGCTCAAGACCCTGCGCAAGAAGAACGCCAGCGTGGTGTTCGCCACGCAGTCTCTGTCCGATATCGATGGCTCGGCCATCGCCCCCGCCATCATCGAGAGCAGCCAGACCAGGCTACTTCTCCCGAACGAGCGGGCGGTGGAACCCCAGATCACGGCTATCTACCGCCGCTTCGGCCTTAACGACCGACAGATCGAGATCCTCGCCCGGGCGACGCCAAAGCGGGACTATTACTGCCAATCCCGGCGCGGCAACCGCCTCTTTGAGCTCGGGCTCTCGCAGGTGGCGCTCGCTTTATGCGCCACTTCATCCAAGACCGACCAGGCTGCGCTCTCGCAGGTGTTGGCCGAGCACGGGGGCGATGGCTTCCTCGCCGCCTGGCTGCGGTACCGCGGCCTCGGCTGGGCGGCCGACCTCATCCCCACCCTCGACAATCTGGAGACACCCTCATGATCCGCCACTCTTTGCGGGCGGCGCTCGTCTCCGCGCCGCTCCTCTTATGCCCGCTGGCGCCGGCTGCCGCGCAGTACGTCGTCTACGACCCCTCCAACTATGCCCAGAACGTCCTTCAGGCCGCTCGGGCGCTGCAGCAGGTCACCAACCAGATCACCTCCCTGCAGAACGAAGCACAGATGCTGATCAACCAGGCCCGCAACCTCGCGAGTCTGCCATACTCCTCCCTCAGCGCGCTCCAGCAGTCCGCCCAGCGTACCCAGCAACTGCTCGGGCAGGCCCAGAAGATCGCCTATGACGTCAGCGCCATCGATCAGGCCTTCCAGAGTCAATACGGCTCCGTCTCCCTGAGCACTTCGGATGCACAACTCGTCTCCCAGGCGAAGACGCGGTGGGAGACCACGCTCGCCGGCCTTCAGGATGCGATGCGGGTGCAGGCCGGTGTCGTCGGCAATCTCGACACCAACCGGACGCAGTCCTCCACATTGGTGGACCAGAGCCAGGCGGCAACCGGCGCGCTGCAGGCCATGCAGGCCGGCAACCAGCTTCAGGCGCTCCAGGCCCAGCAGCTCTCCGACCTCACCGCCGTGGTCACGGCCAACGGCCGAGCGCAGGCTCTGTCGGAAGCCGAGCGGGCAACTGCGGTGTCGGAAGGGCAGGAGCGCTACCGGCGCTTCTCCACCGGGTCGAGCTATCAGCCCGCCGCCGTCACCATGTTCCACGGCAAGTGAGGCGTGGCCATGGACCGGGACACCGCGCTTCGAACCCTCATCGTCGCCGGCCTCGTGGGCGCAGTGCTGGCTGCGCTCGCTGCCGCCGCAGGTCGACGACCGGAGCCCAACGTCGTCGCAAGAGGGAGGATCGCGCCCGTCTCGTCGGTAGATCTCAAGAGCTGCGCCCAGATCGAGACGGCCGACCCCATCGATCCGCGCTGCGCCGCGCTCTGGGAGCAGAACCGCCGCCGCTTCTTCGGCGAGTCCGTTGAGGGAGTGATCCGATGAACGACGTAGGGGTCATCGACACCTTCCTCAACACCTTCACCAGCTACATCGATTCCGGCTTCGGCCTGATCAAGGGAGACGTGACGGGCCTCTCTTCCATTCTGATCGCCCTCGACATCACGCTCGCCGGCCTGTTCTGGGCCTGGGGTGCCGACGAGGATGTGATGCGCCGGCTGGTCAAGAAGACCCTCGCCATCGGCTTCTTCGCCTGGATCATCGGCAACTTCAATTCCCTGGCCCAGATCGCCTTCGAGAGCTTCGCCGGGCTCGGCCTCAAGGCCGGCGGGTCGACCATCAGCACGGCGGACTTCCTGCGGCCGGGGCGTCTTGCGGAAGTGGGGCTCTCGGCCGGCCAGCCGCTGCTCGATGCGGCAAGCCAGCTCACCGGGCCAGTGGCGATCTTCGTCAATGCCGTGCAGATCGCCGTGCTGCTGATCTCTTGGCTCCTGATCCTGATCGCCTTCTTCATCCTGGCGGTGCAGCTCTTCGTCACCCTTATCGAGTTCAAGCTGACGACGCTGGTGGGCTTCGTGCTCATCCCCTTCGCTTTCTTCGGCAAGACCGCCTTCCTCGCCGAGAAGGTGCTCGGCAATATCGTCGCCTCGGGCGTGAAAGTGATGGTGCTTGCCGTCATCGTCGGCATTGGCTCAACGCTGTTTTCCCAATTCGCCTCCAGTTATGGCGATGCCCAGCCGACCATCAGCCAGGCCCTGTCCGCTGTCCTGGCCGCGCTGGCGCTCTTGGGCCTCGGCATCTTCGGTCCCGGAATCGCGACGGGACTGATCACGGGCGCGCCCCAGCTCGGGGCCGGCGCTGCCGTGGGGGCCGGGCTTGCCGCGGGTGGTGTCGCGCTCGCAGGCCTCGGTGCCGCGGGCCTCGCCGCTCGCGGGGCTGGCGCGGCACTCTCCGCGACCGCTGCCGCCGCACAAGCGGGGGCGGGTCTCGCTGGAAGTGCGGCATCCGCGTACGGCGCCGGCGCTGCTGGCCAGTCGGGTCTTTCCGGTGTCGCAGGTGGCCTTGGCGGCATGGCGAGGGCGGCCGGTGCGGCAGCGACATCTCCCCTGAGGCGCTCCGCTGACGCAGCTGGCGAGACGGCATCCGCCGCCGCCGGCCCGAGTTCCGCGCCGTCGAGCGCTCCTGCTCCGACCGCCACCTCCACCAGTGATGCCCCCGATTGGGCCCGGCACATGCGGCGCTCCCAGCAGATGTCCCATGGGGTCCAGGCCGCCACTCATGCGGTGCGGTCCGGCGACAGCCATGGCGGCGGATCGTCCATCTCCCTCTCTGAAAGCGATCGTCCATGACCCCGTTCAAGCGACCTGCGGTTCATTACGGCCGCGCACCCGAGCCCGAGACGCCCTATCAGCGCGCGGCTCAGGTCTGGGACAATCGCATCGGTTCCGCCCGGGTCCAGGCGAAGAACTGGCGCCTCATGGCCTTCGGCTGCCTTGCCCTCTCGGCCGGCCTCTCTGGCGCCTTGGCCTGGCAGGCCCTGAGCGGCTCGGTGGTGCCGTGGGTCGTGCAGGTGGACAAGCTCGGACAGGCGCAAGCCGTGGCGCCCGCCGCCGCGGACTTCCGCCCGTCCGATCCCCAGATCGCCTTCCACCTCGCCCGCTTCATCGAGGAGGTGCGCGGTATCTCCGCCGATCCTGTCATCGTGCGGCAGAACTGGCTGAGGGCTTACGCCTACACGACCCAGGCCGGCGCCATCGCCCTCAACGATTACGCCCGCGCCGACGATCCCTTCGCCCGGGTCGGCAAGCAGCAGGTGGTGGTGGAGGTCTCGAGCGTGATCCGCGCCTCGCCGGAGTCCTTCCGCATCGCCTGGACTGAGCGCCGTTACCAGGACGGCAGCCTCGCCGACACCGCCCGCTGGAGCGCCATCCTCACCGTCGTGGTGCAGGCGCCGCGGGATGCCGAGCGCCTACGAGCCAATCCCCTCGGGATCTACGTCAACGCCATCAACTGGTCGAAGGAGCTCGCCCAATGACGCCTGCCATCCGTACATCCGCGAGGCCGGCGCGCCGTGGCCTCTCTTTTCCGGCTTTCCGTAAGTCCGGCTTGCCGCTTCTGCTGCTTTGCACGTCTGCGCTCGCCGGCTGCGCCACCTTCGAGAAGCCGCCCGAGATCGCCTATGACGATGCACCGCCTGCCGTCTTCAAGGCCGAGCCGCCGGGGCCGGTGCGTATTGTCGAGCTGCCGAAGCCTCTGCCTCTACCGGGCCAATTGAAGCCGGTGGGCAGGGACGGGAAGGCGGAACCGGAGCCGGCCGATCCGCAGGCCCGCGTCAAGCAGGCCAATGCGGCCGCCCGCGTTCAGCCGGTACGCAATGGCTTCATCAATTCCATGCAGGTCTATCCCTTCGTGGAGGGTGCCCTCTATCAGGTCTATGCCGCGCCTGGGCAGGTCACCGACATCGCACTACAGCCCGGTGAGCAACTGGTGGGCTCGGGGCCGGTGGCCGCCGGCGATACGGTGCGCTGGATCATCGGCGACACTGAGAGCGGAGCAGGGGCTGCCAAGCAGGTCCATATCCTGGTGAAGCCGACGCGGCCCGACCTCACCACCAACCTCGTCATCAACACCAATCTGCGCACCTATCACATGGAGCTGCGCTCCACCGAGAAGACCTACATGGCCTCGGTCTCCTGGCAATATCCCCAGGACCAGCTCATCGCCCTGCGGCGTCAGAATGCCGAGGCCCAGGCGGTACAGCCCGCCGCCACCGGCATCGACCTCACGCGGGTGAACTTCCGCTACGAGGTCTCGGGCGACCGGGCGCCGTGGCGGCCGCTGCGGGCCTTCGACGACGGCCAGCAGGTGTTCATCGAGTTTCCGCGCGGCATCGGCCAGGGCGAGATGCCGCCGCTCTTCGTGGTGGGCCCCGAGGGCGACACCTCCGAGCTCGTGAACTATCGCGTGCGCGGCACCTACATGATCGTCGATCGCCTCTTCGCCGCAGCCGAGCTGCGCTTTGGCGCCGACAAGGACCAGAAGCGTGTGCGCATCTCCCGCACCGACGGGAGACCTGTCCTATGAACGGCATCGACCCCGGGAAGGAGAAAAGGCCGGGGCGAACCGGCGACGACGGCGCTCGGCCGCTGGCGGGGGAGGCGGCTGCGGCCATGCGGCTGAGACCGGAGCCGCCGCGGGTGACCCGCCTTTCCCGCAAGGTGTTGGCCGGGTTGGGGCTCGTCGCGGGCCTTGGGATCGGCGGCGCGCTGATCTACGCCCTCCAGGCCCGCAAGGACCACGGGCCGGGCCAGGAGCTCTACGCCACCGACGTCAAGGCGACGCCCGACGGGCTCGCCGGCTTGCCGAAGGATTACACCAGCATCCCGAAGCTGGGGCCGCCGCTGCCCGGCGACCTCGGCCGGCCCATCCTCAATGCGCAGACTGCGGCGCAACCGCCGATGCCGACTATGGCAGGCATGCCCAATCCTGCCCTCAGTCCCGATGAGCAGCGCCAGCAGCAGGAAAGCGAGGCGGCGCGGACGGGACGGCTGTTCGCCCAGACCAACTCGCGGCCTGCGAGCACCGTCGTGGCGCAACAGGTGGATGCGGCCTCGGTGACCACTGCGGCGTCTGTCCCCGACCTCGCATCCCTCGGCCTTGGTCCGCAAGCGGCGACACCAACGGCCCAGGAGCGGCAGCTCGCCTTCCTTAACCAGGCAGTCGACCGGCGCACCGTGTCGCCAGATCGCGTCGCGGCTCCGGCCTCGCCCAATAGCCTGCAGGCCGGCGCGGTCATTCCCGCAGCGCTGATCACCGGCATCCGCTCCGATCTGCCGGGTCAGATCACCGCCCAGGTCACTGAGAACGTCCATGACAGCCCGACCGGCCGGATCCTCCTGATCCCCCAGGGCACCCGCATCATTGGCCAGTACGACAATGGCGTAGGTTTCGGACAGCGCCGGGTGCTGCTCGTCTGGAACCGCCTCATCTTCCCCAATGGCCGCTCCATCGTGCTGGAGCGCCAGCCCGGAGCTGACGTTGAGGGCTATGCCGGGCTCGAAGATGGCGTCGACTATCACTGGGGCGAGCTATTCAAGGCGGCAGCGCTCTCCACCATCCTGAGCGTCGGGGCGAGTGCTGGCACGTCAGGCAGCGATAGCGACCTCGCTAGCGCTCTACGCGAGGGAGCTTCCGACAGCATCAGCCAGACTGGCCGCCAGATCGTCCAGCGCCAGCTCAACATCGCACCGACGCTCACCGTCCGGCCGGGATATCCGGTGCGGGTCATCGTCACGCGCGACCTCGTTCTCGAACCCTATGGAGGCTGACATGCCGAAGCTGAAGCTCAGCGAGATCCTCGACGAGAAGCCGGTGAAGGTGACCGTCGAACTGCCGGCGAAGCTGCATCGCGATCTTGTCGCCTATGCACGGGTGCTGGGCGGAGAGACAGGAAGCCCAATCGCAGACCCGCTCAAGCTGATCGTGCCCATGCTGGAGCGCTTCATTGTGACGGACCGCGGCTTTATGAGAGTACGTCGCGCAGCCCGGTGAAGCATTGTGTTTTTCATTTCAGTCAGCTTCGATCCGAGTGCTGAGCCATGCTTCGAGCAAGACTGAGCAGCGCCCGAAATGCGGGATTGTCGTTTCGTCGCGAGAAGAGCACCGAGAAGGGTAGAGTTTCGCCCGCGATAGGACGGTAGACGACACCTGGGACCGAGATCACGGTTTCAGACTGGGTGGCGGGCGCCACCCCGCGCCCCGACGCCACAAGTCCCAACAAGCTGGAGCGGCCTATCCGTTGTGCATTGATGAGCGGGCGACGACCGAGAACAGCTAAGCGCCTTCTGAGATATTCCCGCACCTCGCCCCCTGAACCTTCGATCCGCACAAGAAATCTCTCATCAACGAGATCCTGCCATGTGACCTCTTCATTGCGAGTCAATGGATGGCCTTCCGGAAAGGCGATAAAGACCGTCTCGGTCCAAAGATGAAGAGAGTCGCATTCCGCCCACTGGAATCGACCGATGACGAATGCCGCGTCGATGTCAAAGCTCCGAATGGAGGCAGCGTGTTCATTGGCCTCGGCGTCAACAAATTCGATATGTACGCTTGAATGATGTACATCATACGCGCGAAACAGATCTCCCATAAAACCAGAAGCCAGGGTTGAGAAAATGCCTATCCTTAAGATCCCGTTTTCCGAACGTCCAATTGCCGCGACCTCTTCCCAGCCTTTCTGAAGTTGCACAAGTGCCTGACGTGCGCGGTGAAGAAAGCATTGTCCTGCCAACGTAAGAGTCACACCACTGGGGTGCCGGAGAAATAACGAGGCCCCGAGCTGATCCTCCAGGTCTCGCACCGATCGGCTGACCGTCGATTCCTGCAAACCCAGCACCTCCGCAGCGCGCCGAAGGCTTCCTGCCTCTGCAGCGGTGATAAAATGACGTAAATGTCTCATGCTCCCGGAGGTTTTTGGCGGATTATTATTCATTGATCAGACATCCACAAAAAATTACTATATAATATAATTTTACATATTCCTGTTTTCAACGCGATTCGCGTATAATTTTATCACGTTAATTATAGTATTTCAATATTTGATATACGTATTCAGTCCCCTGGATCGCTGTATCTCAACAGGCGCAAGGCATTGAATACGACCACAAGCGTGGAGCCTTCGTGCGCTGCGACGGCAGGTCCGATGCCCAGGCCGAAAATAGTTGCGGGAACCAGCAAGGCCACAACGCCGAGGCTGATGAACACGTTTTGCAGGATGATCGCGCGGGTGTGGCGGCTGAGCCCGACCGCAAAAGGCAGGTGCCTCAGATCATCGGCCATGAGCGCGACATCTGCTGTTTCCAAGGCTACGTCGGAGCCGGCGGCACCCATTGCGATACCGACTGTGGCATTGGCCATGGCCGGTGCGTCGTTCACTCCGTCGCCGACCATCGCGACCTTCGCCTCATCTCGCAGCGCCTGGACGGCCTTGACCTTGCCTTCGGGCATCAGGTCGCCCCAAGCTTCGTCCACGCCCACATCCCGGCCGATGGCTTGCGCCACCTTCTGGTGGTCGCCGGATATCATGATCATCCGCGTCATGCCGAGTTTGCGGAGACGCTTCAGCGCGAACTTTGCTTCAGGCCTCAGGGCATCCATCAGGCCGATAGCGCCCAGGTCCCGGTCTCCAAGCCGCACGATCATCGTGGTGCGGCCTTCTTCCCTTAGCTTCTCAATCGCCTGAGCCATCACGGGGCTCAGAGGTGCCACGCCTTCGCCCCCGAACATCTCCGCTTTGCCGATCCATGCGCGCTGGCCAGCGAACGTCGCGGTCACCCCACGTCCGATCAGGTTTTCGAGATCACTCGCCTCACCGATGTCACGCCCTTCGAGCCGCTTGCGCCCGTCGCGGGCGATGGCAGCGGCGAGAGGATGGTCGCTGAGAGCCTCTACTGCCACGGCCACAATGAGTAGGTCCTCAACGGAAACACCGGGGGCAGGGATCACGTCGGTGATCTGCGGTCTGCCTTCCGTCAATGTTCCGGTCTTGTCGAAAGCGATGGCTTGGAGGGAGCCGAGATTCTCCAACGGCGCGCCTCCCTTCACCAGCACGCCGCCGCGTGCGGCCCGTGCAACACCCGAGAGCACGGCACTCGGGGTGGCAATGGCGAGTGCGCAGGGGCTCGCCGCAACCAGGACAGCCATCGCACGGTAGAAGCTGGCACTGAAGGGTTCGTCCACCACCACCCACGCAAACAGCAGCAGGACGGCAAGTCCCAGGACTATTGGCACGAAGACCCGCTCAAACTTCTCGGTGAAGCGTTGTGTCGGGGATTTTTGGGTCTCCGCCTCACTCACCATTTTCACGACCTTGGCGAGCGCCGTGTCTTCCGACAGGCGAGTGACCTCTACCTCAATCGCTCCCGCGCCGTTGATTGTTCCAGCGAAGACGCGCGAGCTGGCCCCAACAGCATCCGGGCGCTCGCGTGCTTCCGCCACATCCTCTACCGGGCGCTTGTCCACGGGAATGCTCTCACCCGTGACCGGGGCCTGGTTGATGGCGGAGGAGCCCGTCACGACAAAGCCGTCCGCTGGCAACCGCGCGTTGGGTCGCACGATCACCACATCGCCGATCAGGAGATCCTCGACAGGCAGTTCGATGCTTCCCCCATCGCGCCGGACGATTGCGGTTCGCGGCGCAAGTTCCGCCAGCGCAGCGATGGCCTGCTTCGCGCGGCCCATGGCATAATGCTCCAGCGCATGGCCGAGACTGAACAGGAAGAGCAGCAGCGCACCTTCAGCAAATGCCCCGAGCGACGCCGCGCCTGCGGCTGCCACGAGCATGAGGGAATCGATCTCGAACTTGCGCAGGCGCAGGTTGTCCACAGCCTCCCGCACCGTGTAGAAGCCGCCGAAGACGTATGCTGCGATGAAACAGGCGTCGGGAAGCCAGCCCGGAGCAGCGGTAATCAGGTTTGCGATGGCAACACCGATCGCCAGCAGCGCGCCGCAGGCCAGGGAAAAGATCAACTCTGTATTGGGCCCGAGAAAGCCGCCATGAGCATGGTCATGCTCAGCCTCTGCGTCCCCATGCTTAGCGTTGGCATGCTCATGACTGCCTGCACCGTGTTCGTGGTCAGGGCGGGAATCCAGCTTTGCATGCTGGCTCCCCGCGGCAGGGTCTCCCACTACGGTGACTTCCATTTCAGCGAGGGCTTTTCTGATCTCATCCTCTGTTGCCGTCTCGCGGTCGAATTCAATACGCACGACGCCGGAAGCGCTCGCTTCCACTTCCAGCACGCCGGGCAGCCTGCGCAGGCTTTCGGCAACGGTGCGCGCGCGCCGTTCGTGGGTAATCCCGTCCACCTGCCAGCTCGCGTGGCCGAACCGTGCGGTAAGGCGCGCTCCGGCACCTTCGGCCAATTCCCGAATGCGGGACAAAGCTATGACCGCCGCGTCGTAGTGAACGCAAAGCTGGGCCGGTTCTCCGGCAGCGACATGCACATACGCAATGCCCTCGCGTCCCTGCAGCTCGGAAATCAGCCGGGCCACACAGGCGTCGGCAGCATCGCGCACCTTCGGCAGCAGGATCGGAATGTCCAATCGAAGCTTTTCAGTCATGCTCTTGAGACCTCATATTTTTCCGTATATATTTCACATCTCAAATACAAGTAAGTGTCGCATCATATTTATTTTCATAATTTTATATAAATTCTTATTTTTCTGGTGAGATGGATTTTAAAAAATATAAATTAAAATGTTATTAAATAGTGGATCTGCCGTTACATTATGACGAATGCTCGTGAGCGATATCGTTATTCAGATTGATTGTGAAAATAATTGAATGTGGCGGATCGACGATCATTCTGCCGTTCTGAATATATATCGTATGTTGTAAATACAGTTCACTCGCGTCTCGCGCGACCTCGCGAGGGCTGCTCGTATTGGTCCGTCAAGGGGGCGGTTATCGACGAAGCTCACTTCCCAAACCAAGTCCTCCAACACCGCGTCGAGTTCGTAGGAGAGCGTTTCCACGCTCTCCTGCTCGTTAAAGGTTGGCACGACGGCCCGCAGCTCCGGCGCCACATACGCCGGCAAGTGCTTGGAAGTGCACGACAGGGCGCGTTGCCCACGCATCGTACGCTAATCGAAGAGGCGGCCAAGAAAACCACGCTTGTGCCCGCCGTGCTCGCGCGAACTGCCGTGTGAATCGTGACTCGAACCGTGATGCTTCGAACCGTGAGCGCCTGGGGCTGGCGAATAGCCGCCTGGGGTCTGCCCCCACGGCATCGGCGCGCTGGGCTGCCCGGCCGTCGAACTCGGAGGCGCATTGGTGGGCGTGCTCGACGTCACCGTCGCAATGCTTCTTTCTACAATCCTGTCCAATTCTCCACGATCAAGCCAGATTCCGCGGCATCTCGGGCAATAGTCGATCTCGACGTTCTGCCGCTCGGTCATGACAAGATCGGTGCGGCAGACAGGGCAAAGCAGCCCCTGAGCTGAAGGTTCAATCATTGTTACGCTCCGCAGTTTGTCTTCCGGTTTTCGGGGGGGCGCCGGAGCCTGACCCATCTAGTTACTAGAGAGGCAAGACAGATCGTCGCCGAATTGAACCAATTCGCAGCGTCTTCGTGATGGGGTCCTCTGCTGGAGAAGAACTGCATCGTGAGTGTTTCGTGGAGAGGGAGAGGGAGAGGGAGAGGGAGTGGGAGTGGGAGAAATGAAGTCGTTGCGTCCCCGCGAGTCCCCGAGCCGTGGCGCTATCCAGGCGCAGATCGGATCGGCCAAGTTTTGCAAAGAGATCGGAATGTCCAGACGATGCCTCAGTGTCATCATCTGGGATCTCTCTCTCACGCTGCCCCTCCAAAGCGGAGCAGGCCTTTCCGGCGTGACGGGCGCGAAATCTCCAGCTCTTGACGTGTAGACGGTTAGAGCTTCCGAAGCGGATTGCGAGGCGGCGAAGCCACCCATAATCGAAGACACATCAAAAATCCTTCTCGATCAAAGGAATCGATCCCTTGAGCTGGCTGATCGCCATTTGCAGCTTTGATGTAATCGTCCTGAAAAACATTCCGCTCTGTCGGCACTTTTGGAAATTTTCTTCGGTTTTATGTTTCAGCGCCTCGCCAGTCGCCTGTCCGATGGAACTCATCTCGAGCCACGCCTGATCTATATCGATGCCGACCGAACGGGCGGAAGCGTCCGCCGCGCGCAGGACCTTCTGGGCTTCCGCGAAGCTGAGCGTCGGCTTAAATCTGGGGTCCGACTGCTCCTCAGCTGCCTCCGTGCAGGCCCGGATGGCAAAATACATTGCGTAGAGGAACTTCAGGTGCGCCGTGGCCTGCGCCCGTAGGTCCGCAGGAGCCGGCTGAGTGGCGGAACTGGCTGCCGCCCACGCCGGCGCCACGTCGGAAGCGCCTGCGGTGACCGCAAGGAGCGTGGCCAAGACCAAAAATATCCTCATGCTTTGATCTCGCAGCTGTTGGTCATCCAAGGGTGAGAGGGGCGGAGGACGCCCCTCTCGGTTCATGCCTTCGGCATTACTGCTGCGCGCCGGAGGCGGTGCTGATCGTCCTGCCCGTCGAGTTGCCCGTGGTGCTCTGGGCATCGGTTGGCTGAAGCCGCGGCGGCCTCACTCCGCTTTCGGCCCGTCCGCTTGGATAGTTGTTCTTCTGGGCGTCGAAGAATTCGTGCCGCTCCTGCTCCTCTGCGCTCAGCGTCGAGGAATAGGGCTCGGCCGAAGCCACGACCGGGAGAAGGGCGAAACCCAGGGCGATGACGTAACGCTTCATGATTGAACCTCGAATGTTGGATATCGTCTTGAACTGTTCATGTCGTTTCAACATTCAGGCTCGGGGTGGAGGCGGATCCACCTCCGGGGCGACGCCTCTCATCATGCGCTCCCCGCGCAACCACATGCCCCTCGAATCCCACCGGACCGGCCAGCTTGACGCCGCCGTCACGGCGAGATGCGGGCAGGCATGGCACTCGCACCGCACCAGCGCGCAGACCGGCTGCCCGGAGGACGAATCCCGTTCCTCGTGATGCGCAGAATCGGTCAGGCTCGCGCCGGCCACAGGCTGCGCATAAAGGCCATCGCCGATGCCGAGCGGCGCCAGGCACACCCCCACCGCGAGCAGGAGACGCAGCAGGGCAAGTCGTAGCAGCCTGCTCATCTGATCGCTCGCGCCAGCCGGTTGAGTGCTCGCGTCTTCATTGAGACGCGCCTCGTAGTGGACTCTGGTCGACCGGAGGCCGGCTGTCTTGCGCAGCCATGCTCGTACTGTCCTTGTTCCCATTCATGTCATTGCGACCAGCCGCGTTAGTGAGCGTGCTGCGACCGTGGGGAGCGGGATGGGACAGACCCAACTGCACGTCACGGAACTCGTGGCGCTGCTTCTCGCGGTAGGTCTTCGGCTGCGGGTCGAGCGCAAAGGCGGCGCTTGCCGGCAGCGTGAGAGCGGCGAGAGTGCTGAGCAGCACGATACGCTGCCGTAGGATGCGTGTTCCAGCCATGGGACCTCTCCTTAGTGGGTGGTGAACTTGGCCTGGCCGGATTTTCCGGCGGCGGTCTTGAGCACCAGCGTGACGGCGGTGCCGGCCGCGATGGGCGCGCCCGCCTCGCCGACGAGGGTCTCGCCCGCAGGCTTCAGCGCGACCGTCTGGCGCGCGCCGCCGAGGACCAGCATGGCCGAGCCGGTGAAGCCGGCGGTGTCCACGCCCTTTCCAGCGCCGTCGAGCACATGAACCGTCAGCGTCTTGCCCGAAACCTCGATTTCGGCGTGCACGCCCGCGATATCCTCCAGCGCGCCGCCGTGGGGTCCCTTCTGGGCGCCGTGGGCGTGGCCGCTTTCGGCGGGGGCCTGGGCGAGCGCGGGGGCCGCGGCCAGAAGGCTGGCCGCGATGATGAGAGGCTTCAACATGACTTGGTCTCCGTTCTTGAAGGTTCAGGAGGCTGGGTTTTCCGCCGCCGCCTGCGAGGTCTCGGCGGCCTTGGTCTCGCGCCGGAACAGCACGTAGAGCGCCGGCAGCACGAGCAATGTGAGGATGGTGGAAGAGACGATGCCGCCGATGACCACGGTGGCAAGCGGCCGCTGCACCTCGGCACCCGCGCCGGTGGCGAGCGCCATGGGCACGAAGCCGAGGGAGGCGACCAGCGCCGTCATCAGCACGGGCCGCAGGCGCGTCAGGGCGCCCTCGCGCACGGCGGCCACCATGTCGCGGCCTTCGTCACGCAGCTTCTGGATAAAGGCGATGATGACGAGCCCGTTCAGCACCGCGACGCCCGAGAGCGCGATGAAGCCGATGCCGGCGCTGATGGACAATGGCAGCCCGCGCAGCAGCAGCGCGGCGATGCCGCCGGTGAGCGCCAAAGGCACCCCGGAGAACACCAGCGCAGCATCCGCCACCGAGCCGAAGCTCATGAACAGCAGCAGGAAGATGAGGGCGAGCGCGATGGGCACCACGATGGCGAGCCGCTGGGTGGCGGAGACCAGTTGCTCGAACTGCCCGCCCCAGCCGATCCAATAGCCCTCCGGCAGCTTCACCTTCTCGGCCACCTGACGCTGCGCCTCGGTGACGAACGAGCCGAGGTCGCGCTCGCGCACATTGGCGCTCACCACGATGCGGCGCTTGCCGTTCTCCCGGCTGATCTGGTTGGGGCCGGGGGAGATGGAGAGACTGGCGATGGCGGCTAATGGCACATAGCGGATCTGGGCATTGGCACCCGAGGCCCACACCGCGGGACGCGGCTTGTCCGGGTCGGCCACCGCCGGGGGGAGGGGCACGGGCAGAGCGCGCAGGGCCTCGATGTCGGTGCGCAACTCCTCCGGCAGGCGCACCATGATGTCGAAGCGGCGGTCGCCCTCGAACAGCACGCCCGCGGAGCGGCCGCCCACGGCGATCTCGATCAGCTCCTGCACCTCCGCCACGCTCACGCCGTAGCGGGCCATGGCGGGACGGTTGAGGGATACTGTAAGCATGGGCAGGCCGGAAACCTGCTCGCTTTTCACATCGGCCGCTCCGGGAATGGCGCGGATGACCGCCTCCACCTGACCCGCCACCTGTAACAGGGTGTCGAGGTCATCGCCGAAGATCTTCACGCCCACATCCGAGCGGATTCCAGAGATCAGCTCGTTGAAGCGCAGCTGGATGGGTTGGGACAGCTCGTAATTGCTGCCGGCGACCTCCTCGGAGGCTTCCTCGATATCCGCCATCACCTGGGCCTTGGGCTTGCGCGGATCGGGCCACTCGGCGCGGGGCTTCAGGATGATGTAGCCGTCGGAGATGGAGGGGGGCATGGGGTCGGTGGCGACCTCCGCCGTGCCGGTGCGGGCGAACACCTCCTTCACCTCGGGCACCTGGAGCAGGCGCTTTTCCAACGCCTCCTGCATTTCCACCGATTGGGTGAGGCTGGTGCCGGGCACGCGCAGGGCCTGGATGGCGGCATCGCCCTCGTCGAGGCTGGGGATGAACTCGCCGCCCATGCGCGAGGCCGCCACGCCGGTGGCAAGGATGAGCCCCATCGCCATGAGCGCCACCACCGCGCGATAGTTGATGGCGGCGTCCAGCAGCGGCGTGTAAATGCGCCGCGCCGTGCGCATGATGATGTTCTCGTGCTCGGAGACCTTGCCGGTGACGAGCAGCGCCACCGCCGCCGGAACGAACGTCATGGAGAACACCGCCGCCGCCGCCAGCGCCATCAGCACCGTGACCGCCATGGGCGTGAACATCTTGCCCTCCACCCCGGTCAGCGTGAGCACGGGCAGATACACCACGGCGATGATGAGGGTGCCGAACAGGCTCGGGCGGATGACTTCCCGGGAGCCGGCGAGGATGGTCTGAAAACGTTCCGCGCGTGTCAGCAACCGGCCGCGCTTGTGCTGCTCTTCCGCCAGCAGGCGCAGGCAGTTTTCCACGATGATGACGGCCCCATCGATGATGATGCCGAAATCTATGGCGCCGAGGCTCATGAGATTGGCGGAAACCTTGTTCTCCACCATGCCCGTGATGGTGAGCATCATGGACAGCGGGATCACGCAGGCGGTGACGAGCGCGGCCCGGAAATTGCCGAGCAGCACGAACAGCACCACCACCACGAACAGCGCGCCTTCCAGCAGGTTCTTTTCCACCGTGGCGATGGTGGCTTCCACCAGATGGGCGCGGTCATAAACGGCGCGGGCAATCACCCCCTCCGGCAGGGAGCGGGAGATGTCCTCCAGGCGCGCGGCCACCCGCTGGGCCACGGTGCGGCTGTTCTCGCCAATGAGCAGCATGGTGGTGCCGAGCACCACCTCCCCGCCATTGAGCGTCGCCGCGCCTGTGCGCAGCTCGCGGCCCTCGCGCACCTCGCCAATGTCGCCGATGCGGATCGGCGTGCCATCGCGGCTGCCGATGACGATGTCGCGGATCTCCTCCAGGTTCGCCACCTGGCCCGGCGTGCGCACCAGATATTGCTCGCCATTGCGCTCGATATAGCCGGCGCCGACATTGGCGTTGTTGGCGGCGAGCGCGGTCATCACGTCGCGGAACGAGATGTTGTGGGCCATCAGCCGCGCCGGGTCCGGCAGCACATGGAACTGCCGGGCGAAGCCGCCAATGGTGTTCACCTCCACCACGCCGGGCACGGTGCGCAGCTGCGGCTTGATGATCCAGTCTTGGATGGTCCGAAGCTCGGTGGGGGAATAAGGCGTGCCATCCGGCTTCTTCGCTCCGGGCTTGGCCTCCACCGTGTACATGTAGATTTCGCCGAGGCCGGTGGAGATCGGCCCGGGGGCCGTCTCCACCCCTTGGGGAAGCTGGTCCTTGGCCTGTTGGATGCGCTCATTCACCAGCTGGCGGGCGAAATAGATATCGGTGCCATCGGCAAACACCACGGTGACCTGGGACAGGCCATAGCGGGAGAGGGAGCGCGTATATTGCAGCCCCGGCAGGCCGCCCATGGCGGTTTCGATGGGGAAAGTGATGCGCTGCTCCACCTCCAGCGGCGAGAAACCGGGCGCGGACGTGTTGATCTGCACCTGGACATTGGTGATGTCCGGCACCGCATCGATGGGCAGGCGCGTGAAGTTCCACGCCCCGAACGCACCGACCATGAGGCACACCAGAACCACCAGCCAGCGCTGGCGGATGGAGAAGGCGAGAATGGCGTCGATCATCGCGCGCCCCCCTCGGTCTCGCTCGGCGCGCCCACCTCGCGGATGCGGGCGAAGCTCTCCACGGGGGTGACGAACATCACGCCGTCGCCG